>DAOOPK010000089.1:0-10696 GCA_035388205.1 Bacteroidales bacterium | reverse complement strand
CCAGACTTATGTACTGGCTTCTTTAAAAAGTTTTTATCGGACAACAGTGATTTATATTTTACTGATTTCGGTAGTAACATTCGCTCAACCAACAGTAGCAGAAGATTTTACTGTTACTGATATTGATGGAGTTGAGCATAATTTGTTCAATTATCTTGATCAAGGGAAATATGTTTACATCGAATTCTTGCTTGAAGGTTGAGGTACATGTGAAGCGTCTGTCCCGACGTTAAATAACATATACGAAAGCTTTGGCTGTAATGAGTTTGAAATGATTGTCATAGGTATGTATAGTAGCTCTACCAATGATTTAGAGGTTGTAGGATTAAGAGATGAGCTTGGCATAATTGTTCCTCTTGTCAGTGGGACAAGCGGTTCTTCCGGCGTATTGTCTTATTATGAAGTAGAATATTTTCCCGAAACTATCTTAATTAAGCCCGACCGCTCTGTTGTTTGGGATAGCGATGAAACTCCTCTGGATAATATAACAACTATTGTATCATTAGGTCCTCACCAAAATGCATGTCCTGACGATTGGCCTGTGGCTCAATTCTCAGGAAGTCCTTTAGTCATTCCGATAAATACAGGGGTTATTTATACTGACGAATCTACAAATCCTGTAAGCCAGTGGATATGGACATTCGAAAACGGGACTCCTGCAAGTTTTGATGGACAAAATCCTCCTGAAATCATTTATGGGGTTGCCGGTTATCATGATGTTAGTTTAACAGTAAGAAATGCCTACGGCAACGAAAATTCTATCACAAAAAATGATTATGTTCTTGTCTATGAAATGGCGGATACCACCCCCGTTGCATGGTTTACGGCAAATCAGGTTATTGTTGTGGCCGGTAATTCAGTTGATTTTACCGATTTAAGTTATGATTATCCATTCGAATGGCAATGGAGTTTTGAAGGTGCAGTACCAGCAAACTCTTTTGTTCAGCATCCACAGAATGTTTTATATAATACTAGCGGAACTTATGATGTTCAGTTAATAGTTAGAAATTCTCAGGGATACGATACTCTTTTGATTGAAGATTATATTACTGTTATTCCTGATGCTGGAACGGAAATTCCTATTGCAAATTTTACAACTCAAAACAGGTTGATCAAATCAAACAGTTTAGTTATGTTCCAAGATTTAACTACAAATAATCCTATGTTTTGGTCTTGGGCATTTGAGGGTGGAGACCCTGCTTATTCGAACACTCAACTTCAACCTCAGGGTATAAGATACGTAAACACAGGTTTTTTTGATGTTACGCTTAACGTTGGCAACACAAACGGAGCAGATGTTTTGACCAAACAGGATTATATCGTTGTTTATGATTCATTTGTCGGAACGGTATGTGATACGATTGATAACCTTCAGGATGGTGAAATTCCTTATGCAATGCAGATAAACGGAATGACAGGTTATTATGGTGGTCATAATTCAGATAGAATTACAATGTATGCCGATTATTATGATTACCATACTTTTAACCAAGTTTATGGAGTAATAGTTCCAGTAATGGACATAGCTTATCTGTCAAATAATTCTTATGTGAGATTTATGACCTGGGATGGTGCTCACGACAGCCCGACTACTATTTTAGGCGAACAAAAAGTTTTCCTGAGAGATCTAAGAGAAAATTATCTTCAGGTTATTCTGTTTGACGAACCTTTGGAAGTTGACGGTCCATTTTATCTCGGATATTCGATAAATTATGCCGATGGTGACAATTTTGTTGTGGGAATGGCACCTAACCGTGGACATGGCGATTTTAATACTTTGTGGGTAAATAAAAACGGTATATGGACAAGTTCATCATCAGAATATGATATTTCAACATCAACAGGGATTAAACCGTTGACCTGTTTGGTAGGTATTGAAGATGAATTGATAACTGAAAATACAAACATTTATCCAAATCCTTGTTCAGATAAATTGTACATAGAAAACGGACTTGGTTTTGATGATGGAGATTTTGTTGAGATTTTCGATAAAACCGGAAAAACGATAATCATGCAATTTGCCGAAGAAGGCAATAGCCTTATGGAGCTAAATACCAACGATATTGCACAAGGAGTTTACTTTATAAGGATATTTACAAAAGGTAAGCTTCTTAATGAAAAGATTAGCATTATCAGATAAACAGCTTTTCTGCATCAATATCTGAAAAATATTTAAAAATGTCTTGTTTGTTGTTTTCTCTTATCGAAAGATGATAGCTGTTGTTTTTATAAACAAAATACTTAAAGTTTTTTCCTGTGAGTTCATTTCCTGGATATTTGTCAACATATTCATCTTTACAGCGCCATAATGAATACTTACCTTTTGTATAAACTAATTCCATATCAACTTTTATATTGGTCGAATAAGGAAAATACAAGGCTTTTACTGTTCCAGCAGTTAGATTGTTATTGTTGCCGGGATTCATTTCATTTGCAAAAATTGCTGAGGTTCCTAAGAAAAGGATTATTGAACCTGTGATAATTAACTTTTTCATATTTCTTCAGTTTTTAGATTAATAATTTTATTATAAATACGTTTGAAGAACACTAAAAATAGTTAAAGCAATCTTAAATATATGCTAAACAGTGTTAAAAATAATGTAGTAAATGATTTAAATTTTGAAGAAAACTAATAATTCTAATAATAAGCATAAGTTCCGTATGCAACATATTCGTCATCGTAATACTGAGCTGAAGATTGACCAATCATGACGTATTCCCCACTGTGATCGTCATCTTCATATATTACGAGATTTAGAGTAGGATGAGTCCAGTAAAGACCATCAGGTAAGTCATCAGAGCTTATGGTTGAAGTTGCATCAATTACTACCGAATTATCGTCAGTGTTAACTTTACCTTTTATATAGCAATTATACTCATAAACACTTCCATTGTAATCGAAACTTGCCAAAGATTTTCCGGTGAATGTGTTTGAATATTCATCATAACTTATCTCGTACAAGGTTTCTTTACATACAAAATATCCGCTTTCAGTTAAATCTGTTCTGCTATTCGAACCTCCGATCCATTTTTGCTCAAGTACAGAGGCGTAATCTTGGTTAAATGCAGTTTGAGAAAAACTTATAAATATCAAACTGATTATTATAAAATTATTCTTTATCATAGTTGTTCATTTTAAAATTTCAGCGTAAAAATAGCAATTATTTTGCCAAAATATAAGTAAAAACATCGGTACAACTACGGATTTTTTACTACTCCGGAAAAAAGAATTACTTCTGTACTTTTTTCTCTGATAATAAATACAAATGGGTGGTCAAATGTTACAGGAAGTGCAGCGTTTGGATCAACTGAAGTCAGCGAAACCTCAACTGCGGTAACTGCTGCAGCTTCGGTGCCTTTTTCTGTTACATCAATATAAGTTTTGTGTTTTACTTTCGAAACATACAAACCTCCTGTACCATTTATGCCTGATAAATCGGCTGCATTAGGGTTGAACAGATCTGTCATTCCCAAGTCTGATAACATAGGTATCAGATCATTCTCAAATTCGAACTGGAATTTCGGCATTGTCAATAAAATATTCTGATCATACAGTCCTTGTGTTATTTCTGTCCATCTTTGCTGATTCAGACTTGCAATTACCTGAGCCGGATCAAGCTCTGAAGAAGGTAATATAATATCCATAACAAAGTTTCCTCTTCCGTATGGTAATTCTACAACAGAAACGGAGGCATCATTGTAATATTTTAGACCGGCTTCCATTTTCATCATGTCGGACTGAATGCTGTTGTCGTCTGAAATATAGAAATCTCCTTGCTGAGTTTGGGATTCGTCAAATTCATATTTCCATTGACCATAAAAATACACAGCATTGATAAGGTACATAATTGCATCTGCAGGAATATTGTCAATGATTGTGGGGATTTTATCATTAGTATTGTCCGATACCCAGTTATTAATTGTTGTTACAGCATCAGGAGAATCAAAATTTAAAGAGGCTATGTGAGCATCGTAATATTCCTGATTAATATCGAGAAATGACTGCAAAATCGTGTAAGAGTTCCTATACCAAACAGAATTTGCAATTGAGAGAGTTACTTTGCTGTCAAGATCTACAATCTCATCCATAAGTAAATGAAAGAATTCGTTAAATTCCTCAATTTCAAATCCTTCGAAACCAAGTGTTGTAAGCATTTGGTCGAGTGTGTTGTTTTTAGCTCCGTTTGTAGTCATGGCAAGTGCATAATCTACACTAAGCGGGGAAATCATAAAATTCTCATCTGGTGATGCTTCACTCACTTTTTGCAGTAAGCCTAACGAAAACTCATTGCCAGCAACAACAATTTCCTTTTGTTTTGCACTTAATTCTATTTCTTTTACTTCATTATTATCTTTTTTGCATGAGCTTAAAAATGCCAGTATTAAAATTCCTGTTAAAATAAGAACTCTTGTTTTCATAATACCAATCATTAAATTATTGTTTAGTTTTAGTACACAACACTATAAACGTTAAAAACTATATTTAATTGTAGATTTATTGAAATTATTTGTAATTTTACAAATATTCATTGAAATAATATTGCTGGTAATGAGACAGATTGTATCATTCATTATAGTCTTATTTGTATTATCAACTAATATAATGCATTCCCAAATTGTTGCCGACACTTTCTATATCCCTAACTATCCTGTACCGGAGATTTATTACACCGATTCTGCTCCTGAGTTGCCGGATAATGTTTGGAATCAGCAGTCGGAGTATTTTCCACCATGGTTTTATAACCAGCCACTAGCTGATTGTGGGCAAGCATCTGGTCTTTATTACTGTTTGAGTTATGAGTTTAATAGGTTATTGAATAGAACTGCTGATTCCACAACTATTTTTACTCCAACATATACATATAATTTTTTAAACGAAGGCAATGGCTGGTATGGAGTAAGCACATTTGATTCATGGAATCTTAATAAAAGTCAAGGTAATATGATGCTTTCCGAGTTTAACCAATTACCATCCAAAGATGTGATTTTTAGGCGGGATCGTGGTCAAAACTGGATGGATGGCTATCACTATTACTATGACGCAATGAAATACAGAATTTCTGATTACTATTCACTAAATGTAAAAACAGAGGAAAATTTGAAAATTTTAATGCATTATTTTAATGATCATCTTAACAGCGGAGAAACTGGTGGCTGTGCGATATTCTATTCAAATAATGGATTTGAATATAGTGGTGCAATAGGCAATATTTTTGATCTTAATATTAATCCTACTCAAGGTAATATTTTTGTAATAAATAGTATTGAAGGACCTGTTACTCATAGTTTAACTTTAACTGGTTATTACAGAAATACTTTTCTTGATTTTAATTCTGATGGATATATTTCTGACAGCATTGATATAAATGGGGATGAAATAGTTGACATGCATGATAATGAAAAAATCATGTGGATAGTTGTAAATTCTCATGGTGATTTTTGGCAACATTCCCATTTCCTTTTCAAATATGATGTTCTTCCACAAGTATGGAATCAGCAGGTTTTCTTTCCAATTCCAGACACATCTTATTCTCCTAAGTTGACATTTAAAATTCAGATAAAGCATCCCTGCAGAAATTCGATTAAAATAAGTGCTGGTATTTCAACCGATTTGCAGGCTGACATTCCAGAACGGATAATTGACTTTCCAATATTCAATTTTCAGGGTGGAACCCACGGAATGAAAGGAGTTGATACGATGCCTGATCCAGATGTGCTTGAATTTGGGATTGATGTCACTGATATTCTTAAAAAACTTGATGTTTCTGGAGATGTTAAAGTCTTTATGAAAATTGATAATTCTGGATATGAACAAGGAGAATTGAAGTACTTTTCTATTATTAAATATGAAGGAGAAATCCCTGATGAAAACATTGTCGTATCTGAGCCCACGCAAATTAGCGGCACATCTGAAACTTATATAAGCCAGATAATCAATCTAGAATCAAATTCGGAAACGGAATTGTTAAATTTCGATTTTCAGGTTGATACTGACTTTTATACAAATGATACAAATTCTTTAAATCTGATTCCAACAGGAGGCTCTCCACCATATAAATTTAGAATTATTAAGACCAACGAATTTTCGCAACAACTGGCAATTGGTGAGTATCTTGACGGGGAAATATCAGCATGGGATTCTGTTGAATTTAAAATTGTTGTTCCTAACCAACCTATCGAATTTGCTGGAGAGAGATGCGATTCATTAATAATTAATGGTAATGGAACAGTAAGTTATACAGGTGAAAAGTTTATTTTTCCAAACAGATATCCGTACGAGTTTAACCCTAGTTCGTATTATGACAACATGGAGTTAGATGTTTTTAGTGGATACAGATACCGGCAAAATGTCTTAACAGCAACTCAAGTCACCGATTCTTCTATAATAGTATTCTGGAATAATACAACAATGGCAAAATTTAAAGCTATGACGGAGATATATTACAATGGAAAAATAAAAACAATTTACTACGATACAACATTCAACAATACGCATAGAACTGCTGGAATAAAAACTTTTAGTGGCACATATTTCTGCGAGTTGCAACCTACAGGAGTTTCAGAAATATACAATACTGTTATCTATCATCCTGTTGATTTGGAAAACGCGTTTTACATTAATGAAAATAGCGAACTTGTGATGCTTCCAACATCTAATTCGGGAGAATATACTACATATGTTATGCTTGAAGATGCAACTGGTGAAAGAATTACTAAACGAATTTCTCTGAATATTATTAATAATGGTATTGATTCATACACTACAGGAAACGATTTACAACTTTTTCCAAATCCTTTTTCTGCCGAAGCTGAGCTCTTAATCAATGTGGAGAAAGAAAAGATTGTTTGTTTAGAGATTTTTGACAGTAATGGAAAGTTAGTATCTAAAACTAATTATGAACTTACAACAGGCGAAAACTGCATTAAGATTTCTGCATCACAATACAGGTTGAACAAGGGCGTATATAATGGAAGACTTTTTATTAGCGGCAAATACCAAACATTGAAATTTACTGTTATCTGATTTTGATTATTTTTACACAGTAGTAACGATTAAATTGCTTGAAACTAAGTTTATACATATTGCTTCTGATGCTTATAAGCCCATCAGGTCTTATAAGCCAGATTGTGGCCGACACTTTCTATATTCCCAACTATCCAATTCCCGAAATTTATTACACCGATGAAGCCCCTGAGTTGCCGGATAATGTTTGGAATCATAAATTGGAGTATTTTCCGCCATGGTTTTACGATCAGCATAGCCTTTCTAATTGCGGTCAAGCTTCAGCAGTTTATAACTGCATGACTTATGAATTTAACAGAGCATTGAACCGTGCAGCAGACTCTTCGACAATTTTTGCTCCTACATTTTCCTATAATTTTCTGAGTGAAGGAGAAGGCTGGTTTGGAGTAAGTTCGTTCAATACATGGAATTTGATAAAAAGTCAGGGGAATCCAACAATTGAGGTTTTTAATGAGATTTATCCTAATGATAGTACATATTTAAGTAATGATTTTCGGGGAAAATATTGGATGAGTGGTTACGATAATTATTATTCGTCTTTTAAGAATCGTATTTCTGATTATTACAGTTTAAATGTGAGTACAGATGATGACTTGAGAATTCTTATGCATTATTTCGATGACCATTTGAGAGGAGAAGAAACAGGCGGGACAGTTATCTTTTATTCCAATTCTTACTTTATGCATACAGGAACTACTGAGGCTATTACTGATGTGGACTTATGCTATCCTAACGATAAAGTAAAAGTTATTTCTTATATTTCTGGTCGTCCAACACATAGTATGACAATTGTCGGTTATTACAACAATACTACAATTGATTTTAACGGAGATGGTCTGATTACAGACAGCATAGATATTAATAATGATGATATTGTTGACATGCACGATAATGAAAAAATATTATGGATTGTAATTAACTCTTACGGAGATGCGTGGAATTACAGTATGTTTTTGTTTAAATATGATCTGCCTGAGAGATTTTGGAATAAACAGGTTTTTTTACCTGTGCCCAACATAGAATATGAGCCTGAGCTTTGTTTTAAAATAAAATTAAAGCATTCGTGGAGAAATTCTTTGAAAATAAGTGCAGGTATTTCATTTGATGCAGAGTCAGACTATCCCGAAAAGATACTTGAATTCCCGACATTTAACTTTCAGGGTGGGCATCACCTAATGACAGGCTTGGACACGATACCCGGAGCAGATATTATGGAGTTTGGAATAGATATTACAGATATACTTAATCATATAGAAGTGTGGGGTAAAAGTAAATTATTTTTGATAATTGATAATTCGGGTGGGATGGAAGGAGAATTACAATATTTTTCTGTAATGCAATATTCAGATGGTTCTACCACCGAATATGTAGGTGTAAATTCTGATGTAGAACTATCGCCAAATTCTGTTACTATGTTTCCTGTTGAGTTCCCTCTTTATTCTATTCCTGAAGATACAGTTTTAAGACTTGATGTTTCAGATATGCTTGCAGCAATTGCGGGAGAGGAATTGGATATAAAACTACATGCAGGTGGCGGAAATCCACCATATACTTTTCATATTTTGAAAACAGATGAATACATACAGGAATACAGTGCAGAAGAATATTTTCAGCCCGACAATCTTAATTTTTACAGAGATACTTTGAGAGCAATCTATCTTGGGTGGGAATTCCCTTGTGCCGGCGAACTATGTGATAGTATTTATATCGCTTGGGATGCAACAATATCATTTGACGGGAAAAATAAAGCTGTCGAAGAACTGTATCCTTATCCTGAGATAAAGACTTCTAAGTATAATGATATGCAATTAAGTGTATTTAATACTTATTACTTTTCTGAACCTGTGTTATATTCCTTTGAACTGAGTGATTCCTGTATTGATATTTGGTTCAACGATTCTTTGGCAACAGAATTTATGTGTAGAACGACAATTTATAGTGACGGAAGAATAAGAATGACTTATCAGAATACCGGGAATTATTATAACAGAGCGGCAGGACTTAAAACTTATACAGGAATTTATTATTGTGGTCTTGCTTCGGTTTCGGTGCCTTCAGAAAATAATACTGTAATATATAGACCGCTGGAGAATATTTCTTGCATGACAATTTCAGATGATAATTTTTTAAAAATTCTAAATACTTCTGAAACAGGCGAGAAGGAGGTTTATGTTCAACTTAATGATGCAACTGGAGGAAAAGTAGTCAAAAGAGTGCAATATGAAGTAATTTCCGCAGAAAGTATTGGGAATTTATATCCGAATCCTTTTACCGACTTTGCTAGTTTTGAAGTTGTAACTAAATATACAGTAATGTCCTGCATAAAAATTTATAACACATCAGGGCAGTTAGTGAGTCAAAAGAATGAATTGTTAGTACCGGGTACAAATACGGTGACAATTTCGGCACTCTCCTTAAATCTAAATCCGGGACTTTATATTTGTTTTGTTGAAGCTGAAAAGTTTTCGAGAAAATATAGAATGGTTGTTTTATAAATGTGAAAGAGTATGTAAAACAAATAAAAACGCTTGTATCTATTGAAATACAAGCGTTTCTAAATTAATTTAGTGCCCAGGACAGGAATCGAACCTGCACATCCTTAAGGACACCAGCCCCTCAAGCTGGCGTGTCTACCAGTTTCACCACCTGGGCAATTTGCAAGGCAAAAATATATAATTTTTTGTATAAAGGAATAAAAAAAAATACTTTTTAGCAAAACAGACATTCTATAATTTCCCCGGGATATCCATTTCCACAATTTCAGAATATTTTACAAGTTTTCTTTTTGTGTTGTAATAATATGTTCTAACTGGACCTATACCTTTTGAGAAATAAGTATAAACCGTAAAAAGTTCCGGTACGTCATACTGTGTTTCAAGTTTGCTGGAAATGACGCAAACATCAAAGTCTCCAATTTCGGTTTTGATTTTTTCGAAATTGTCAACTACTCGGCTGTATTCGGACACTTTAAATGCGATAGAATCATTACTTGATAATTCAACCCATGCTGAAGATAGTGCAATTCCGTTTCCTAAAAATGCAGGTAAAATATAGTCGCGTCCTTCAATATCATAGTTTTCTTCATCAATAATAGCAAGCGTGTCAACCGGCAGCATAAAAAGTTTTTCGATTTTTATTTCACCTTCATGATATTCTGCCCAAAATATTTCAGAATTTAATGCTTTTTGATATTTATTCAGCGATTCAACCTGTAATTTAAGATAATCTATCGAATCTGTTTTAGTTACATCTATTACAGTGTAAACTGTATATCCCTGAGGAATTTGTCTTTTGTTGAAGTGCCCAATCTTAATTTTGGAGCCCTTTTGATAAATAAAGTAAGGTTCAAAATCTGTTTGTGCTTGTAATGTTGTTCCTAATAAAACTAATAATGCGAAGGAAAAGAAAGTAAATCTCATATATCTAAATTAAAAAAGCGAAATAAATAAAAATAATCAATTGTGCAAAACAAAGATTTAACCAAAAATAAGATTTTATGAAAATTCTTGAAAATGTAATGTATATTTTAGCCACTTTATAACAGATTTCTCAGCCTTCCTTCGCTAAGTATCGAAATGACTGTCGTTGAGGGGAAATTGGTCGGCGGCTAAAATTTTAGGATACTGTACAAAAAAGTGTGTAAAGCTCAAAAAAAATCGATTTTTGTAGTTG
>DAOOPK010000088.1:0-10888 GCA_035388205.1 Bacteroidales bacterium | reverse complement strand
ATTCATTAACTACTCTAACATCAGTTTTCACATAATATGCAGTTCCCCCAGACGCATTTATGTCTGTGCAAACGACTTTAAGGTTTTCAACAGTCCTTGCTGCTAAAATTATTATTGCTCCTTGTGAGGCAAACTCATAAGCAACAGCTTTTCCAATTCCTGAGGTTGCACCAGTAACTATTACAACTTTACCATTTAAAGATTTTTTCATTTAGTTTTACTTTTTATCATGCATTATATTCCATTTTCTTTATATAGCACCTGCTGCGTTTATGTTGTCTATAGTCAAATTTTTTCCAGAGATTTTGTACTTGCGTATTGCTTTCTGTCTCTTTGTTCGTTTCAATATTAGTTATCCCATTTCTTTGAAAAGCACCTATAAGCTCATTAAAAATAATACCATTTACTCCTTTATTTTTATAATTTTCTTCTATTGCTATTAATAAAGTGTCAACAGTATCATTATGTTTCAAAGCCTTTTGTATTCTAAAAATCCCAAAAGGATATAAGTAGCCGTTTGATTTTTTTATTGCTCTGGATAATGATGGTAAGCATATTCCAAACCCAACCAATTTTTGAGTTGAGTCAACTACAAGACATACAAAATCAAGCCTTAGTAACCTAAGATAGTTATCCACTATTTTATCAACTTGTATTTCATTAAATCCATTAAATCCATAGCTATTTACATATTCTTTATTCAACATTTCAAATATTGCATCAGTATAGTTTAGAAGATCATTTTTTGATTTTAGCTCCAAAACGCTGAGATTGTATCGTTTCTTAATTATTGTTGCCCCATTTACATATTTTTCCGGTATAGAATCTGGAACTTTAACATTATATTCTACCCAGTCAGTTTCTTTTTTATATCCACATTTCTCAATCATTTGACCATAATATTGGTAATTATAGTTTGAATATATTGTAGGTGTTTCAGTAAAACCTTCAATTAATACTCCTGAACGATCAAATGTTGTAAAACCCATTGGGCCTATAATGTATTCTACACCATTAATCGAACCCCAATCATCTACAACTTGCATTAATTTGCTAATTACTTCTTCGTCATTATAAAAATCCAGCCACCCAAATTTTAAATATCTTTTTTTCTGGTTTGTATTATAAGCAACATCAATTATTCCAGCAACTCTTCCAACTACTGTGCGATTTTTAATGGCTAGCCAGTATTTCACTTCGCAAAACTCCAACATGGGATTGGTTATTATGCTGTGATTTGCCAGTTCCTCATTTTGCAATGCTGGTATATAATTCTTTTCGTGTTTATACAGGCTTCGGGGAAAATTTATAAATAATTTCAAATCCCTTTTAGTAATAACTTCAACAATACTAATTTTTTCCATATTCAAATTGTACTAAAATCGTTTAATAGTCAGATTCGGTTAAAAAAAATATTTTGACAATCCTCGAGTTAAAATAACAAACATATCATTAAAATGTGTTGAATAATCTTTATACCTATTCTGTACGAAGAATGGAATTTCTAGCCCCTTCAAAATCATAATTAATACATCAGCTAAAATGTCTATATTAATGTTAATACTAAACTCACCATCAGTAATCCCTTGATTTATAATATTCTTCAAGTTTGTTCGATCCCACGCATCAAATTCATTTCTCAGATCATCTACAAATTTATAGTGTTCAAAAAAATCTGCTTTCAAAGTTTCATGATAGTTTAAAGACAACTCCATTACACTCATTCTTGTTAGGACATATTCTTTAAGTTTATCTGATGAACTAATTATATGATTTTGAAGTACAAGTGATAAAACATTTTTTAGCTGCGATATTTCCTTCAGTACAACCTCTCTGAATAAATCTTCTTTACTGGGAAAATGATAGTAAATTGAGCCTTTAGCTTTTCTTGCAATTTTAGCAATTTCATCCATTGATGTTTTATGAAACCCAAAACGACTAAACAACCTGTCTGCAACAAATATTATGATTTCTCTGGTATCATCAATTTTTATCATTGTCATATTTGTTCTAAAATCGTTTATTGGTGCAAAGATATTGATTTTATTTCTACTTATCCAAATCTTTTTTCCTTTTTTAACCTGTTTTATGCTTTTATTAACATTTTATTCAATTTCTTAATCACAATTAATCAATTAGCTTTTTATTCGCGACTTCTCATTTTCAAATGATTTTCTTTTCACATATTGCATTGAAATATTATTTATGTCAAATCAAGATTTGTAAATCTTCATAAGTTATGACTTACGATAATTATTTTTTCAAAGATCTAATAATTGTTAAATATTTTAAAAAATACACAAATACAACAAAAATCAGAATCTGGAATTTCCGCAATAAATTTTACTCCTTATTTCGATTTATAAATCTTAACGAATCTCCCCATTCCGAGAAACCGATTTCCGATCCGGCATTTTTTACTAATCGGGAAATTGATTTGATCGAATCTTCACAATCTTCGTTAATACCTGGTTTGTTTTCGTAAAGTTTATAATTGTTGCGGTACATCAGCGGTGTAATGTTCGGCATAACAACATTCGACGCAATCCTTATCGCATCCTCACGACCTTTTACAGTAATGGTTTGCAATGCAGTGGTAGCCGCAATATTTATGTCTTTCATCATAATACGCAAAATTGCCAACATTTTTAGACTTAAATCCAACCTTTCGTTAAGCGAAAGCAAATCGTCTTTATATTTAAAAAGCGGAGTCGCATGATGTTCAATATATGGTCCCATGCCGCACATGTCAATATCAAGTTTTTTCATAAAAAGCAAATCGTCAGCAAGGTTTTCTGTAGTTTGAAATGGTAACCCAATCATTACGCCGGTTCCAACCTGATATCCAATTTCTTTTAAAATATTGAGACACTCGATACGCTTTTCCCATGAATGTAATAAATCGTTAGGGTGAAGTTTCTTGTAAAGTTCTTTATCAGAGGTTTCGATTCTGAGTAAATAGCGATGTGCACCAGCCTCAAACCAACGTTGGTAAGTTTCTGGACTTTGCTCGCCACACGAAAGCGTAACTCCAAGTTTGCCGTCCGATAGCTTCTTGATTTGCTGTAACTGATACTCAATTTGTGCTGTATTATGCTCGCTCTGTAGTTCGCCAGTCTGAATCACAACTGAGCCATAGTTATTGATGTATGCGAATTTTGCTGCCTCAATAACTTCATCGTTACTAACGATATATCTGTCAACTTCTTTGTTGTCACGTCTTATGCCGCAGTAATAGCAATTCTTTGAGCAAATATTTGAATATTCGATTATTCCTCTGAGATGAACTTTATTGCCAACATATTTGGTCTTGATCTCCTGAGCTTTTGCAAAAATCAACTGCATATCATTTCCAGCCGCATTCAGAAGCTCAATAATATCAGATTTTGTAAATTCTTCTTTTCTCAGAATTGCCTCAATCATACTTCAGCAGTTTTAAAGATTTTGGTCACACGGTCGAAAATTCCATTGAGGTAGGCAATCGCCATTCCGTAATTCGAAACCGGAATACCTGCATCAATAAATGGTTTTAACCTCGAAGTCAACTGTTTGCGAGTAACCATGCATCCGCCGCACTGGATAACCATTTTGTAAGAATGAATATCTTCCTTAATTTCGGATAAGCCAGAAACAGCTTCGAATGAGATTTCTTTACCAGTATGCTTTTTTATCCAATTAGGAATTTTAAACCGACCAATATCGTCACAAGTAACGTGGTGAGTACAAGATTCTAGAATCAAAACCTTATCACCGTTTTCGAGCTTGTCAATGTAGGGAGTTCCTTTTAGACATTCGTCAAAGTTAGATTTCAGTCGTGAGAAAATTACCGAAAATCCTGTAAGCATAATGTCTTCAGGAACTATTTTTGAAACAAATCCAAAAGCTTGACTATCGGTAACTACCAATGCTGGTTTTATTCCCAATTTGAAAAAATCCTCGAGTTCGGTTTCTTTAACCGACATGCAAATACAATCGTTGTCCAAGGCATCGCGCCAAGCCATTACTTGTGGTAAAATCATTCTACCTTCGGGAGCCGATGAGTCAATAGGAGTGACCAGCAACACAATATCTTTTGGCTTAACCAAACCTTTAAACAATCCGACTTTATTGTATGCATTTTCGGGAATTGCTGTTCTTATTAAATCAACAAGTTCCGATAGTTTGTCTGGTTGAAGAGTGCTGAAATTAAAAATTTCTTTGCCAGTTTTATTCTTTACATCAGTAGCCAGTGAATCATTTGCTTTTTCTTCATCAGCTTTGTTGTGTACGATAATGTAAGGTATATCAAATTTATTGAATTCTTCAATCAGTGAATCTTCGTATTCTCCATATTTATTAGCACTTAAAACCAGAATTGCCATATCAATTACAGGAATTACCTGTCTGGTTTTTTCGATTCTGAGTTTTCCTAAATCACCAAAGTCGTCAATTCCTGCTGTATCAACAATAATTGCTGGTCCGACATCAATTATTTCGACTGATTTTTTCACTGGATCAGTTGTCGTTCCTGCAAAATCAGAAACTATCGCAGTGTTTTGACCAGTCAGCAAATTTATAAGTGAACTTTTGCCGGTATTTCGTCTGCCGAAAATTCCTATGTGAGGTTTATTATCTCTGCCTTTCATTTAATTCAATTTATTGTTTCACAAATTACTAAAAATAAAGATCGCGCTGTCCGTTTTTTAGTTTTTCGATGTTTTCGCGGAGTTTAATTCTGACATTTTCGTCCGGTAAATCATCAATATTTTTGTTAATTACTTTCCATCCTTTTTCTACAGTTTTTTCTGGCGCATAATCAAGCAGGTATTCTGCCAGAGTCATAATCGCATTCGGACTGCAATATCTTTTTATAAATCCGGGAACAGAAAACTCCATAAAATGTTCGCCTGTACGACCCAATCTGTAACAAGCGGTGCAAAATGACGGAAGCATATTATGATCAAGTAATTCGTCAATTATTTCGTTTAGACTACGGTTATCGTTAATTCTGAACTGACCTTTATTCAAATCCTGTTCTTCGTTTACAGCTTTAGTATAAGTTCCCATTTCCAGTTTTGTGCCGCCATCAATCTGCGAAACTCCAAAATTTATACATTCATCACGTATTTCGCGAGGTTCACGAGCTGTTAGAATCATTCCCGTGTAAGGAACTGCGAGCCTGAGAATTGCAATCATTTTTGCAAAATCAGCATCATTAACCATGTACTTTGAGCCCATATCGAGCATAGATGCATCCTTAATTCGTGGAAATGAAATGGTATGAGGACCAACATTGTAGCAGGCTTCGAGATGATTTGTATGACGAACAAGTCCTAATACTTCGTATCTCCAGTCGTAAAGTCCAAACAAAGCACCAATTCCCACATCGTCAATTCCTGCTTCCATTGCTCTGTCGAGAGAAGTTAAGCGATACTCGAAATTTGCTTTTTTACCTCTCAGATGGTAAGATTTATATGCTTCGGGATGGTATGTTTCCTGAAATATCTGGAAAGTGCCGATTCCTGCTTCTTTAACGATGCGAAAATCATCAATTTCCATTGGTGCAGCGTTAATATTTACACGTCTGATTACACCATTTCCTTTTTTTACCGAATATGCAAGTTTTACAGTGTGTGCAATAAATTTTGCATCGTATTGCTGATGTTCACCATAAACAAGAATCAGACGTTTTTGTCCGTTATCTTCCAACGCTTCTATTTCGGTTACAATTTCATCGTCCGACAAAGTTTTACGTATTGCATCTGTATTGCTCGATCTAAAACCACAGTATTTGCAGTTGTTGTTGCATTTGTTTCCGATATACAGAGGCGCAAAAAGTACAATTCTGTTTCCGTAGATAGTACGCTTGAGAGTTCGTGCTCCTTCTTTGATCATTTCTATCAATTCAGGATTTGTTGTATTTGCAAGCATTGCAGTTTCCTGCATGCTTAATCTGTTTTTATTCAATGACTTCTCAATAATGTCTTTAACAATATATTTGTCAGGTTTGGCATTAATTAAAATTTTAGTGATTTCCTCAGCATCAATGAAAACTTTCATCGGCTCGTCAGGAATAGCGTAATTTTGTGTAATAAATTTCATTTTATGTATAATTTTATTTCAATAATATATGATATTAAAATTTTAATTTATTAATATCAAACATAGTAAATAAATTTCATTGAAAATATGATTATTATTGCTTTTCAATAGGTTTTATAACATTCTTATTTGCAAAAAAAAGGCTGTCATATGGCAGCCTCTTAAAAGTTGAATATTAGTTTTTACCAAACTTCAGTATATGCAGTAGATGAATAAATGTCTTCAAGTCTGGTTTTGTGTCCTTTTTCCATTGTGGCTAATTGAATGAACATATCTTTTTGAGCATCGTTATCACTTGCATTTGCAAAATCCTGATACATTTTCATTGCTTCTTCTTCTTTTTTCATTGCAAGAGCAAGACCGTCGGCAAAAGACATGTCAGCAGTTAGTTTTGGTAATTCTATTGATTCCGAAATTTTGTAATCTGCTGTTTCTTTAAATTGCATTTGTTTTGTTTCGTTGTTAAGAAAAGCTTCTAAGGTGATTTTATGCTTCTTCTCTTCTTCTGCAAGTTCGGTAAATGTCGCTTTAAGATTTGCATTTTTTGATTTGTTCGCTGCATTCAAATAGAATTCATAGGCTTCTACTTCATTTGCAATAGCCATTTCTAGGATGTTTTTGTATTCATTTGCTGTCATAATTATTTATTTTAATTTGTTAAAAATTCATTTTTTTAATTCTTTCGAAAAATAATTAAAATTTTTTTATTACGCATCAAAATTACAATTAAATAGTATTTTTTTTAATTTTGTAAAATGAGAATTATTTTTTGTTTTGTATAAAACTATCTATTGTTAAATTATTATTACAAAAAGTGATAAAGAAATAAGTGTTAAATGTTTAAAAGTTGGTATTAAAAATCTAAAAAATCAGACAATGAAAATTCAGAAACTAACAGCAATTGAAATATTGGATTCAAGAGGGAATCCGACAGTGGAAGCATGTGTAAAACTAGAAAATGGCGTTCAGGTATCAGCAATGGTGCCGAGTGGTGCGTCAACTGGAGAGAGAGAGGCTTGTGAGTTGCGTGATAGCGATAAAAAACGTTATGGTGGTAAAGGCGTTCTTAAAGCAGTTGATAATGTAAATTCAATTATAGCAAAAGAAGTTGTGGGCAAATGTTTTGGTTCGCAACGTGAACTAGATTATTTTTTGATTGATCTTGATGGTACTCCGAATAAGGGTAAATTAGGAGCAAATGCTATTCTCGGAGTTTCGATGGCTTATGCACGTGCAAACGCTATTTCTCAAAATATTCCGCTTTACCAGTATCTTGGTGGAGCAAATTCTCATGTTTTGCCTGTACCATGTATGAATGTTATCAATGGCGGAAAACATGCCGATAATACTGTTGATTTTCAGGAGTTTATGATTGCACCTCATAATGCCCCATCTTTTACTGAGGCTATTCGTATGGGAGCAGAAGTATTCCATGCTTTAAAAGATGTTCTTAAATCAAAAGGCATGAGTACAGGAGTAGGTGATGAAGGTGGGTTTGCTCCTAATCTTAAATCAAATGAAGAAGCTGTTGATGTTATTCTTGAAGGTATAATAAAAGCTGGTTACAAACCCGGCGATGATGTAAGTATTTGCCTTGACCCGGCAACCAGCGAAATGTGGGATAATGGTAAGTATCTTTTCTTTAAAAGTACTAAAAAATCAATTTCCAGTGACGAAATGGTTAAATTGTGGGAGAATTGGGTTAGACAATATCCTATTGTATTACTTGAAGACGGTTTGGCTGAAAATGATTGGGATGGCTGGAGAAATCTTACAAAATTATTAGGAAATAAAATTGAAATAGTAGGGGACGATTTATTCTGTACAAATAAAAGCATTCTTGCAAAAGGAATTGAAAAAGAAGTTGCAAACAGTGTACTGATAAAATTAAATCAGATTGGTACCGTTACTGAAACTCTGGAGACTATTGAACTTGCATACAGAAATAATTATAATTGTTTTGTAAGTCATAGGAGCGGAGAGACTGCTGACAGTTTTATCGCTGATCTTACAGTTGCTGTTAACGCAGGACATCTTAAGACAGGTAGTGGTTGTAGAAGAGAAAGAATTGAAAAATTTAATCAATTGATGAGAATTGAAAAACAATTAGGCTCTGCTTCTGTATTTGCAGGCATTAAAGCATTTAAAAACAGATAAACTAAGTGTCAAAAAATGATAAAATTTGAAATCCCGGGCATTAAAACTATTAATGCCCGTTTTTTAGTATTAGATTATAACGGAACTCTAGCAAAAGATGGCATAATTCTTTCAAATGTCATGGAGAAGCTAAATCAACTATCTGAACTTCTATCTATTTATATTATTACAGCTGATACATTTGGAGATGTCAAATCGAATATAAAAGATGTCAAATGTGAATGTGTAATTATTTCAGGAGATTCGCAAGGGAAACAAAAATTAGAGTTTGTCAGGAAGCTTGGTTTTTCCGAAGTAATTGCTATTGGTAACGGAGCAAACGATGCTTTAATGATTAAAGAATCGGTACTTGGTATTGCTATAATACAACAAGAAGGAGCTTCTGTTAATACGATTTTAAATGCTGATATAGTTTGTACTAATATTTTGGATGCGCTTGATTTGTTGCTAAATCCATTACGAGTAAAAGCTAGTTTAAGGGATTAATGATTGATTACATAAGGGGATTTCTGTGATAATTTCAATTTATATATCTATTGTTAAAGAATATTATAAGAGGGATTGCATATTTACATCAAACTAATCTATTATTAAGAGTTTCCCTCTAAAAATTTTATAATTATAATTATTGTGTGCTTCATAGTAATATATCCCTTTTTTTAAATCATTACTATTAATAATAGTTTTAGGTTTATTTAATTTGTATGTCTTGACTTCTCTTCCGATTTGGTCATAAATAGTGAAATCTATATCAATTCTTCTACTGTCATCTGTTAATTCAATAGTAGCAGTATTTCTGAATGGGTTAGGGTAAACCTTAAGATTGCTTATTTCATCAGACGAATTTATTCCAACAGAAGTAATGGTAATATTAGCACAGGAGATGTCTGAAATACAACTATTTCCTACTGAAAGGCAAATAGTATATGTTCCGTTGTTTGAGTATGTGTGTTCAAGGTTTTGCTGGTTTGAATAAAAACCATCGCCAAAATCCCAATCCCAATTATCTGCATTTATAGAATTATCAATAACATGAACTGTAAGACCGGTATTATTATAAAAAAAATCAGCTACTGGTGAAAAGTCAGGGACAGGATGCCATGGAGTTTCAAATAATACTCTTTCGGCAATAGGGATACTATCACCTGCTGCAACAGTATTATATAAGGCATATCCATCATGACCTATATCAGGTATTTCTGCATATTGCCATTGCAAAGTAGTTCCTCTGTTAACTGCATTTGTATCAGAGAAATTATAAAATGCTATAGCCCTCTCATATCTGTCATCACCCCCTTGATTGGGACAAAAACCCGGGAAATCTACTGTATCGTTTGTCCCTATCAATACCGCATAGTTTTCGTTGTAGTATTGCTTTACATGAGAGTTGCAGATTAAAGTATTCACAGGAGTGTATGTCCAAATGCTGTTGCAATTATAAATAGGAGATTCTCCTGCTAGGCCACAACGATAAAACTTCCAATTCATTACTGAGCCATCAAAAGTGTCGGTACAAAGAGTATAATTAGCCGGATCAACCGAAGCCGACATTGCAATTGGAATTGAATCAGGATCAAATTGCCTTACTAACATATACCGGGTAACAAACTGTCCGCCCTGTGAAAAACCTGTAAGGTAAACAGGAATACTACCCCTGTTTTCTCTTATTAATATATGCCTATATATTTGCTTTAATATTTGCGTAGACCACAAAATAGTAGCACATCCGGTAATTGTATCATAACTTGCATCACTAACATAAGCCCAGCCAAGCATACCTGTATGCATAGTTGGTGAAACAATTAGTGCATTTCTTCTTTCAGATGTTTCTTGTAAGATAGAAAGACCTTCTGTTCCAGAACCGCCAGAACCGTGGATATACCACAATATAGGGCTATTTAAACTATCGTAATTAATTGGTTTATAAATACAAAAATGATACGCGCCTCCAGGCAATATGCAATTCTCTTCAAGTTCAATTATCAAAGAATCATTGGATGCACCAAAAGAGTAGGTTTGAGTGTAACCTGAAAAAGAAACAATAATGCATAGTTGCATACAAACAAATAACTTTTTCATAAATTATCTTATTATAGATAATTTAATTACCCTTGTTTCGTTAATTGTTTGTAGCACTCCAAGATAAATTCCTTGTTGTAAATTCTGTGAATTAAATTCAACCTTGTATAACTTGTCGGCAACCGTAATATCATTAAATATCGTAGAAACTACCCTTCCAGTATAATCAAACACTTGCAGTTTGGTTAAGGTTTCTTGATGTACTGTAAAACTTACAACTGTATTGGTATTGAATGGATTAGGATATGCAACAAAAATTTCATCCGTTATTACATTGTTATGTTTTTCATTATTTGCAATATCTATTTTTTTAATGTAAATACAAGAACCAACACAATCACCATGTGCCAAATGTGTAGGCAAAGCTTCAGGGCTGATGCATATTGTCTGAGGATTTTCAGGATTGCCTGGGGGTATATGACAAATAAGTATTTTTTTATCGTTGCCACAAGTTACTACAGGAACATCTATTGTTAAAAAATAGCTGTCTGTACAACCATATCGTTCTACTGTAAGTGTTACTTCATTTACACCGGTATTGTTGAATACAATACTGCTGGGATTTTCATCA
>DAOOPK010000087.1:0-10990 GCA_035388205.1 Bacteroidales bacterium | reverse complement strand
AGCAGGTTTGATTTCAACTTTTTGCTCTGTTTTTTTATTATTACATGAAAATACTGCAAAAACAATGATTCCAACAAGTAAAATGTTTTTAACTTTTTTCATAATAGATAGTATTTAATTATGACAAAAATATAAAATTATAATGATTATTTCAAGTTATACTTAATGATTTGTAAATGATCATGAATTTTGATGAGTATGTACAATTGCCGTATTTGAATTATTTAAATTCATCAAATGGCATTAAATGTATGAGGTTCTCATACAAAAGAAGAGTAAATCACTCTTCTTTTGTAGAATTATTTTATCCTCCAGTAGTTCTGTATCCGTGTGTAAAAAAAAGCCCTTTAGGTGTAATACTCAGAACAGGAATAGGAGAGGTATTCAACATCTGGTATGCGAAAGATCCAAGCAAAAAGTTTGAAATTGTGGTAGTTTGTTCAGTCATAATTGCTATAAGATCTGCATCTATCGTTTTAGCATATTCAATAGTAGAATCTGTAATATTGTCTCCGACAAGCAAACTAGATTGATATTTTATGCCTTGCTCATCAAAAAACTTCTTTATTTGAGTGGCATACATCTTCAATTTATTGTGAATTCCGTCATTCGTAGAACCTGTAACTTTAATAATATGAACTTCCGAGTCAAATGCTTTGGCTATTCTTGCAACAAGAGGTACTTTTTCTCGGGTTTCTTTGGAAATATCTATTGGTAATACAATTTTTTTGACATCACCAATATATTTGTCAGATGTTACCGTTATAACAGGTCTATCTGTTTCCTGTACAATTCGATATGCATTGCTTCCGATTATGTAATCTGTCAAACCTGATTCACCGTTTGTTGAACTAATAATTATTGATTCATCGAAAGCTTCAGCTTGGTGAGCAACTTCTTCGTGCACTTTTCCTGATTTTATTATATATGAAAAATCACAGCCTGTATGTAGTTTTTTCTTGTATTTGCGGATAATAGTTTCAAACTCTTCTATTGCAGAATCGAACTGGTTTTTTAACTGAATGCTGAATTTTCCAGGTTTTTTACTCTGCACATATACCATCTGTAAATCCGAATTAAACTTATTTGCATATAAAATTGCCAATTCAAGTCCTTTGATGGATTCTTTGGAAAAATCAAGAGGTACAATAATTCTTTTCATAAATTCTGTTTTTATTTATCTGCTAAAATATAGAATAAGTTTAAAAAATCCTAATTTTGAAGAATAATTTGGCAAAATGATGAAATATTATAATGTTTTAGGCTTAATGTCGGGAACTTCATGTGATGGCTTAGATATGGCTTTATGTCGTTTTACATTAAAAGAAGGAGAATGGACATATGAAATATTAAAAACAAAAGTTGTTGAGTATTCTGTGCAGATGCGTAAAAAATTACAAAATTCATATTTATTGAGTGGAATTGAATTGATAGAGCTGGATACTGAGTTTTCGCTGTTTTGTGCAGAAAGAATTATTGAATTTAAGGCATGTTGCCATGGTGTAATACATATTGTTGCTTCTCATGGACATACTGTTTTTCATCAGCCAGAAAAAAAAATTACATTGCAGATTGGCAATGGTGAAATGATTTCAAAAATGTGCAATATAACCGTAGTTAGTGATTTTAGAACCGGCGATGTGGCCCTTGGTGGTCAGGGAGCCCCTCTTGTGCCCGTGGGAGATGAGTTATTGTTTGGGGATTTCTGTTCTTGTCTAAATCTTGGAGGTTTTTCAAATATCTCATATCGCAACAGTCGTGGTAAACGAATAGCTTTTGATATTTCACCGGTGAATATTGTTTTGAACGAACTTGCCGGTAAATCGGGTTTTTTGTTTGATGATAAAGGAATGATGGCTGCCTCGGGTAAGATTATTCAGGAATTGTTTGATAATCTTGAAAATATAGAATACTATAAATCACTACCTCCTAAATCTCTTTCACGCGAATGGGTTGATAAATATATTAGCCCTTTGTGGAGTTGTTACTCATCTGAAAAAAACGAAAACATAATGGCTACATTTACAATGCACACAGCAACTAGAATAGCTGAAGTGTTAAAGCGTATGAAAAACGTTTTGATAACTGGCGGAGGTGCATACAATGATTTCTTGATTTCAGAAATCAAAAAGAACACAAATACCGAAATAATAATTCCAGAAAAAGAGCTTATAGACTTTAAAGAAGCTGTGGTTTTTGCATTTCTTGGACTTTTAAGATATCGTAATGAAAATAACTGTTTATCTTCAGTGACCGGTGCTGAAACTGATTCGTGTTGTGGTGTTATTTCTTTGCCATAGATAAGTTTTTATTTATAATAACAATTAAAGGTTAAAAAATAATCCGTTAAACCTAAATTGCGAATAAATTAACAACTAATTTTGAGCTACTAAATTATGCGGAAATATGAATGACAAATTCCAAATTCTTTCCGAATTATATTATGAATGTTTTGGCTCAAAACCTGAAAATTATTCAATTATTAAGCAAGCTGGCTCAAATCGTAACTACTTAAGGCTGATAAAAGGAAAAAAAACTGTAATCGGAGTTTATAGTGATAATATTGCAGAGGCCGAAACTTTCTTATACTTCACTCAGGTATTTAAAAATTGTAAGCTAAATGTACCTGAGGTTTTCTATGTGTCAGATGATAAAACATCTTACTTGTTAGAAGACTTAGGCGATGAATTATTACTTGATATCGTAATAAAGGAATATAAGAAAGAGAAATTTAATGACTACTTAACAGGTCTGTACAAGAAATCAATTTCTGCTTTGGTAGAAATGCAGATTAAAGCGGCATCTTATATTGATTTTACTAAAGCATATTCAATAAGTGAATTTAATACACAATCAATACTTTTTGATTTAAATTATTTTAAATATTATTTCTTAAATCGTTGCGGTATAGCTTATGACGAGAAAAAACTTCAGGATGATTTTGAAAGATTTGCCGATATTCTCTCATCAAGTGGATGGAAGTTTTTTATGTTTCGTGATTTTCAGGCCAGAAATATTATTATTAAAGATTCTAAAGCGTATTTTATTGATTATCAGGGAGGTAGAAAAGGAGCCCCTGAATATGATCTAGCATCTTTATTATATCAGGCAAAAGCAGCAATTCCAGAAGATAAAAAACTTGAATTACTGGATTATTATTACAAACAGTTTAATTCTTATGTAAGTATTGACAAACAAAGTTTTTACAACAGGTTTTATTCTTATGTGTATATAAGAATTTTGCAAACTTTGGGTGCTTATGGTTTAAGAGGGATTATTGAAAAGAAACAACATTTTATCGAAAGTATTCCTTTTGCACTTGAGAATCTTAGAATATTGCTCAAAAATAATCCTGTATTAACTGCTTTTGATGAATTAAACAGAGTTGTAAACGAAATAGCTGTTACAACTGTTTTTGAAAATCAAATATTCCCTGAATTTACAGTTACTGTAAGTAGTTTTAGTTATAAAAAAGGTTTACCTGAAGATAAAACCGGAAATGGTGGAGGTTTTGTCTTTGACTGTAGAGGATTGGAGAATCCGGGTCGTTATACAGAATATAAAAATAAAACAGGTAATGATAAAGTAGTAAAAGACTTTTTTAAAGCACATCCTGATATTGATACTTTTGTTGATAATGCAATAAAAATAGTATGCCCGACAATTGAGAATTATATTGAAAGAGGTTTTAATTCTTTGATGATAAGTTTCGGTTGTACAGGAGGACAACACCGTAGTGTTTATTGTGCTGAGATGATGGCAAAATACATTCGTAAATCATATAATATTAATGTGAGAATATGCCATAGAGAAATAGAAGCGGGGATTAAATAGTATTATCCGGTGTTACTTATAATAAAAGAAAACAGAAGTATTATTTGAAAGGTTTAAATGTCTTTGCGACTTTCTTAAATAGTGTGAGATTTTCTTCAAATTTGCCGTAAGTTATCCCTGTAATCACATAATAATCATTTGCTCCGTACAAAACAACCTGATATATAAGCTCCATTTTGTACAGTTCTTTATTTTTCCCCATGGAATATATTTCGTAACCCGAAAGATTTGATATTGTGATGGCTTTAGGTTCCTGTTTCATATCTGCAACCCAGTCAAGCGGATACATCTCGAACAATTTCTGACATAAAACCTTTTTTTCATCATCGCTTATTGCTTTGGTCAACTTCGAATACCTTATTGTCATTGATGTTTTTTCTTTTGTACCTGAAGGGACATTGCCATCATCCGTATAAGTGAGTGAACTTAACATCAGATTAGCTTTTTTTAATATGGTACCACTAACATCAACACTAAAGTCAAATCTGTCTGTAATATCTGATTTTTTGTCAGGATCGTAGATTACTCCAAGTAATGATGTTTTGACTTCTTCAATATGCTTTTCGGAAGACGTTGATAATACTGACGCACTTAAAAGATATGTCCTGTAAATATCTCCAATAACCAGCATTAGCCTTATGTAAGTATTGCCATAAGCGACTTGTTGTCCTTTTATCAATAATGCGTCAAACCCGTTAATCTGGTAAAAAGTCTCTTGTTCAACAACAACTCCAGATTTTATAAGGAATTTTTTATCAAATCCTATGAAATTGCGGTTTACATCACCCGGAATTTCTGTAATCATTATGCTGCCTCCTGCAATTTTATGGCTAAATCCCATATATTTATCACTTTTAACAAAGCCTGCAGGTGGTATGATTTTTAGCTTTGTGCCTATAACTTCTACATAATTGGCATTAAGATTGTTAGTTATCTGAATCGCTTTTGAATTTATATTTTGCGGAAAAGTGAGTAATGGCAACAAACACACTAAAAATAACAAAATGCATTTTTTCATATAGAAATTTTTTATAAATTTAAATAATATGTTTTACTTAGTAAAATTAAATTTTAATGTTAACAATACTTATGCCACATAACAAAATATTTTTACTGATGATTGGTGCTTTTCTGGTGTTCCAGTCAAGCTTGTATGCAATTGATTACGATAGTATTGTTTGCACAGATAAAGTATATGAAAAAAATCTTAAAACAGTACGCTTACATCCACCCGAATGGGAAGAAGGATATCCTGTATATGATTTAAATTCAGATAACTATCTTTTGTTTGGTTTTGATCAGATTGAATCTCCTGTTGAGAGCTTTTATTATACTATAATTCATTGTACCTATGATTGGAAACCATCGGAACTGATGTTTTTTGAATATGCTGACGGATTTGAGGAAAATGAAATTCTGGATTACGAGGAATCGCAGAGTACTTTTGTTCCTTATACACATTTTACTCTCGAAATTCCAAACAGAGACGTGACATTAACCAAATCAGGAAATTATCTTTTAGTCGTTTATTCGAAAAACGATGATAAAATAAAAATACTCATCACAAAAAGATTTATGGTTTACGAAAGTATAGTCGAAGTAGATGCTAGGGTAAATCCTTGTGTTGTTAGTGATTACCGCAAAGCTTATCAAAAACTTGATTTCACTGTTTTTAGAAAAGGAATTGAGGTTTATGATGCACAAGCTGAAATTAAACCTGTTGTATTGCAAAATTATCAATGGAATAATGCAGCATTTGATATCCCTTACAGTTTTATTGACAATGAAAGAATTGTATATGAATGGGATGACAAAACCTGTTTTGATGCATCAAACGAATTCAGATATTTCAATTTTAATAATCTGGAGTTAAATTCCGAAAGAGTGGAAAATATAGAATATAAAAAGCCATACTATTATATCAGTCTTACTAAAGATAAGTCGGAGATGTTCTCACCATACAGAAGCTCAGATGATATAAATGGCAGCTACGTAATAAGAACAAACCGATTTGAAAACAAAAATTTTCCAGAAATTCAATCTGAATATGCAATTGTGAGTTTTAAACTTGAATACAATACACCTATTAATAATGCTGACATTTATTTATTTGGTGACCTTACCGGATACGAAATTAATGATGATAGCAGGTTACTGTATAATATTGAAACTAGGTGTTATGAAAAGCTCTTATTTCTTAAGCAAGGATATTATAATTACAGGTATCTTTTAGTTGATAAGGATGCCTCAAAAAAGCCGGATCATAGTTTTTTTGAAGGTAGTCATCAGCAAACAGAAAATAATTATTTGTTATTGTTATATTATAGGGAAATAGGTAGTTCTTACGATCGTTTGATTTATTTTTCAGTTTTTTAATTCGGTAAACTGACAATTAAGAACAGTATGCATTTTCGGAGAAATGATATCCATTTAAAAATTCTCTTGTAGTCATACGCTTTTTGCCAGCAATCTGAAGTTCTTCTAAAAAAATATACCCATCTGAAACAGCAATTTTTATGTAGTTTTTATTGTCAGAAATAATTTTTCCTGTCTTATGCTCATGTTTATCTATTTTATAATTGCTTTTAAAAATTTTCATATTATCAGCAATTCCATTGAGCAAACACCATGCAGCAGGATAGGGAGAAAGTCCCCGAATGAAATTATGTACCTTAACACAAGACTGGTTTAAATCAATTTTACAAAATTCCTTAGTAAGTTTTGCAGCTAATTTTATTTCACTCTTAAGCATTTTATTCTGAGATACAGTTTTTACCGTTCCAGTTGAAATGGCCTGAATCGTCTTAATAATAAGATCGCTTCCTTTAATCATAAGCTTATCATGAAGACTACCGGCATTATCATGATCTTCTATTGAGACTTCCTCCTGAAATATAATTTTTCCAGTATCTATTTCTTTATCAATGAAGAAAGTCGTCAAGCCTGTAGTTTTTTCTCCATTAATTATTGCATGATTAATAGGAGCAGCTCCTCTGTAGTCGGGCAGGAGTGAGGCATGCAGATTGAAAGTGCCGTGTTTTGGTAATTTCCAGACATTTTCCGGCAACATTCTGAATGCAACAACAATAAAAATATCAGGCTTGAAATTTTTCAACTGATTGACAACATTATTGTCTTTTAGATTTGATGGTTGTAATATCGGAATATTATTTTCAAGAGCAAATTCTTTCACTTCAGAAAACTTTATCTTACAACCCCTTCCGGCTGGTTTATCCGTTGATGTAACTACTGCAGAAATATTATAATTATTCTTAACAAGAACTCTTAGTGGTTCAACTGCAAAAGCAGGTGTTCCCATATATATAATATTCATTTCTTTTGCATTCATCAGTCGTTAAGATCAAGTTCATGTCCCATTTTTTTCTTCTTTGTTTCGAGATAGAACTTATTATATTTATTTGGTTTAATTTCGATATGTTTTATACCACAAATTTCAAGGCCATATCCTTTTAATCCTGCTTTCTTTTGGGGATTATTAGTTATAAGTATCATCTTTTTTATGCCAAGACTTCTTAAAATTTGTGCTCCAACTCCATAATCTCTTTCATCGGGCTGGAAACCCAGATGGACGTTAGCTTCAACCGTATCAAGTCCTTTCTCCTGAAGTTTATATGCAGCTATTTTGTTCATCAATCCAATTCCTCTACCTTCTTGCATAAGATACAAAATCACACCCTGTCCTGCCTTATCAATTATTTTCATAGATTCATGAAGTTGATGTCCGCAATCGCATCTGTAAGAGCCGAAAGTGTCGCCGGTGACACAGCTAGAATGAACTCTCACCATAACAGTATCTTCATCTGTCCAAGTGCCTTTTATTAATGCAGAATGTTCAAGTCCGGTTGTTTTATGTTTAAAAGGAATCATTTCAAAATCTCCATACTCTGTAGGCAGATGAACTTTCACTCCTTTTTCAACAAGTGAATCAAATTCCAGACGATATTTAATAAGGTCGGCAATAGTTATAATTTTAAGGCCGAATTTTTCCGCTATTTTTATCAATTGAGGAAGTCTTGCCATTGTTCCGTCATCGTTCATTATTTCTACAAGTGCACCTCCGGGTTTAAGCCCTGCCAGACGAGTGAGGTCAACAACCGCTTCTGTATGACCTGCACGACGAAGGACTCCGTTTTCTCTTGCCATAAGTGGGAAAATATGCCCGGGGCGTCCTAAATCTTCTGGCTTAGTATTATCATCAACTAAAGCATAAATTGTTTTTGCTCTATCAGCAGCAGAAATCCCTGTTGTACATCCCTGACCAATAAGATCAACGCTTACCGTAAATGGTGTTTCATGAAGTGCAGTGTTTTTACCTACCATTAACTGCAAATCCAATTTATGACAACGACTCTCAGGAATTGATGCACAGATAAGCCCTCTGCCATTTTTAGCCATGAAATTAACTATTTCAGGTGTAATTTTCTCAGCAGCAATAATGAAATCCCCTTCATTTTCTCTATCATAATCATCAACAACAATTATGATTTTACCGTTTTTAATATCTTCGATAGCTTCATCTATGCTATTAAGAGATCTATTGATTTCGTTTTGTTGGTTTCCAGACATTTGATTTAACTCCTTTCATTGCTCTGAACATTCCAATAAATAATGCCAGATTCATTGTAAAAAAATGTGTTACAAATCTAAAAAAAATATTGTTTACTTTTAATTTTTTTAGTAAAAAATCAACTAATGGCAACAGTAATACGAGGCTATAACATAAAAATACTATCAAGTAAAACAAATAGTTGAAAGCTAATACCGATACTGCTATATATGAGAAAATAATAAACATAGGTGTAAACCATCTAAGAACCTTGTGCGAAAGGAAACTGAATCCTAAACCACTGAATAGAGGCCATAACATTCGTTTAAATTTATGCAGATTTTGAAAATCACCGGTAGCAATTCTGACTTTTCTAAAAAATTCATCCGAAAGATTGTTAGATACATCTTCATATACAACAGCATCAAGAACGTTTATTGCTTTGTATCCTGATTCAATAACTTTCATACAGATATAAAAATCATCAACCAGGAAATTTTTAGGTACAGGTGAATATAGTCCTTTACGGATTGCGAAACAACCCCCGAAAGGACCCATCATTGTTCCCCACAGAATTCCTTCCCTGTTCTTTATAAGTACTTCTCTCGAAATATATGACTTCTCCTGTATCGAAATTCCTTCTTTTCTTAGTCCAGTGTTCTTCATATTCGTGTCCACCAAACCAATTTTAGCATCTGAGAAAGCTTTTACTAATTCACGGATTGTATTTTCTGCAAACAGGACATTGGCATCTGAAATGATCAAAATTTCAGCTTCGGATTTATCAATCAGACTGTTAACGACATTGGATTTACCTTGCCTTTCTGTATATGCGGTAAATGAAATATTTGAATACCTGCTAGCATAGTCACTTAGAATGCTGTTTGTTTTATCTGTACTGTTGTCTGAACCAATCAAAATATTTATTTTATCCATTGGATAGTCTGAACTTAGAACAGAATCAAGTTTTTTAGCTATAACACTTTCTTCGTTATATAACGACATTATTATTGTTACTAAAGGAAAATCTGAGATTTTTTCTAATTTTTGAGTCTTGGTTTTTGTTAAAATATATAAAATAATCGGATATAATACATAAGTATGAAATACCATAAATACGTTTAGCCAGAATAATATTTGCAGTAAAATCATCAACTGATATTGTTTTTATAAAATTCTGTCAGACTTGTCGCAATTTTATCATTATCATAATTCTTTATTACAAAGTTTCTAGCTTGTTGGGAGATAAAACCATGTAATTCCCTGCTTTTCGAAACTCTGATAAGTTGACTGTAAAAACTTTCGGCTGTATCTGCAATTAGGATGTTTTCATCATTAGTAGTATTGATGCCTTCAGTGCCCATTGATGTAGTAATTATGGTTTTACCTGCAGCCATTCCTTCGATGATTTTAATTCTCATACCACTACCGGAAAGTAGAGGGACTATCATTACAGCGCCTTTTGAAATAAATTCAGAAGCGTTATCCACTTCACCCACATAATTGATATTATTTTGAATAAGATATTTTTCAAATTCTGTTGATGCATTTCTACCTGCTATAGAAAATCCATAATTTGGATATTTTCTTGAAAATTCTTTCCAAACTTTTTCAATAAACCATGTTAATCCTTCTATATTCGGTATCCAATCCAAAGCTCCGATATGAAAAAAACCAGGGAATTCACTTGAATTCAATTCTTGTTGCAATAATGTGTTGTCAGAATCAATTCCCGTTGGTGTAACATGTATAGGCATAGTATTGCCAAAAACAGTGTAGAGATTTCCATCTCTGGAAGTAATTGGGATTAGAAAATCGTATTTGTTGATGTAATTCAATTTGAATTTTCTTATTCTTGATGCAAGGTTCTTCTTATAAATCTTCTTAAGTTTTTGTGTTTCATTTACAGCAGCTCTAGTCCATATTTCATGTTCAATATTGTGAGCTCTTAGTGAAATTTTTGCTTTCGAATACTTTCTTATTGTATCAATATAAGGGCATAGATACAATCCTTCGAGTTGAATTATATCATAAGTATTTTTCTGCAATATTTCAGATAATTTTTTCTCATAATCTTTGGAGATAAATCTTGCAGCATTATATGGTACGGATGAGAACAGAAAATTACTCACCGCTTTAATCAGTTTAGTCTCGGTATTTATATTGACAGAATAAAACTTTAGTTTTGAGCTAATCTCTTCCGGTAATTTATCTAAATCAAAATAATGTTTAGATGTATTCATAGACAGTATTTCAACATCGTTTCCACATTTCTGAAGAGACTTTGCTAAAGTAAGGCTTGCGATTGATCCTCCATCGCGAGGAGGGTAAGGCATTTTGTTAGTTAGAATCAAAATCTTCATATCACCGTCTTTCTGTCATTGTTCCTTTGATTTTCTTCTAAAGAAACGCGTTATTTTTAAATAAAAATGCGGACTTATTCTCATTGAATCATTTCCAGCTTTATAAGTTAGAAAGATGCCTATCGGAATCAGAATAAATGTACTTACCCACATTCCTAATTCAGGAGAAAAAACCATTTCCCTTACAGTTTTTTCGAATGTTATAGAAATAATATAATAAAAAAGA
>DAOOPK010000086.1:0-11011 GCA_035388205.1 Bacteroidales bacterium | reverse complement strand
TACAGATGGGGATTTATCATATAATCCTGCAACTGATGTATATTGGGATAATCCTGTGGATGGGAGGTCGAACAAAATAATTTATAAATGGTCGGGCACACATGGTACAGTTAGGGTTAATATCAATACTAATAGTATTATTGCTTATGGTGGAGGTGGGCAGCAACTCGATTTCGACCGTAAAACACCTAATGGCGAAGCAAATGCTTATTACGTTTTTAGTGTTGGCTATTCCAATTCAAATGTTGTTGATTTTATTGCAAGTCAATATGAAATTCTGGAAAATACAAGCATTCAGTTCACAAATCAATCAACAGTTTATAATCCTATAAGCTACTTTTGGGACTTTGGCGATGGAGCTACAAGCACACAAGAAAACCCATCACATACCTACACTAATCAAGGGATATATGATGTAACCTTAAGAATTAATACTCCTGAAAATGAGTTCTATGAGACGAAAAATGCTTTAATTACTGTTTTAACAGAATGTTCGGGCAATTTATATGCATCTTATGAATTTATTACAGATAAAAAAGTAAATTTTCACGCTTCATATACAGGGGCATACGAACCATTAGTTAACGAGTATCGTTTTACAATTTATTTTGGCGATGGTACTTACCAATCGGAACAAGGGATATTAAATATGGAGAATTTTGAAAAAACATATTCCGATTTTGGAGATTATTATCCTGTTGTTATTGTTGAAACTATAGACCAGTTTGGCGATATTATATGCCTAAAAGAATATGAAATGGGTTTATTACAGATTAGTAACCCAGATCCATGTAGCGATTTTGAGGTGGACTTTACTATTTCGCCTCCTATTGCTTACAATGGGATATACGGAAATTCAGATGTTACAGTTAATTTTTATAATACAACTACTGGTGCAAGTAATAATTGTACTTGGCGTTGGGATTTCCTATCAGATATTGAAAATGGTTTTGAGCCAGTTGGAGGTATTAGTACAGAATTAATAAGTTCAGGAAATGGAAATCCTCAACCAAAGCAGTATAATCATGAAGGTTTTTATCCGGTATGGCTGACTGCAACCGATTGGAATACAAGCTGTTCTGAAAGTGTATCAAAACTCGTTACTGTTGCTAATCCAATAAGTTGTGTTAATAGCTTAAAAATTTATTCCTATGGTTCAGAGCAATTATGGAATTCGAATAGATTAGTAATTCCATGGCAACAAGATGGGAATAGTTGTAATATAAGTTTGTATAATAATTATAATTATTATAGTTGTTTAGGCTGTGGATGTGATGATAATTGTGGCGATAAAAAGCAAGTGAACAGATGGTATATTAATGAAGAAAAAGTCGTTGACAGAGAAATTTATGATTCCAGAATTTCTTGGGGAGGAATTGTACAAACTGAAATCCAAATTGAATCTTCACACTTATTAATTCCTTATAGAAACAGTATTAGTTGCGTTATTGAAGGATCGCAAAATGTGGTGAATAATACAGTTTCTTGTTATGATTCTACAGCAATAGAAGTCCTCGCAGTTAATTGTGATGGTTTTATGAATTCTTCGGCATTTAATTATGCATATACTTCTTTAATTAGTTTTTTTATACCTAGTTTTACCTTAAACGGATATGCCATTCAAAAACAGGATGCAATCGAGTTCTATTCTGGAAAAATGAATTTGTCAGAATCTGTAAATCCAATAATAAATAGTCAAGATGTTACTTTATATGCGTGTAATGGCATTTATTTGATGGATGGCTTTAAGACAGGAGATAAAAGCTTTGTTGCTAAAGGTTCTGATGGTATCGAAGGTTGCACTCCATTCTCTGATAACTATTCCATCCAAATAGTTGATAGCTTATCTGAATTTGATGCGAAAAGTGTTTCTGTGTCAGTCATTCCAAATCCTGTCAGTAAAATATTTAAAGTTTTGGTAAATCATATTTATTATGAGGACTTCATAATAGAACTGTTTGATACAAATGGCAGGATATTAAAAAAACTTGAATTTTCTGATATGGAACCAAATTATTATGAGATTTTAATCACCGATCTTGAAGTTCAACCTGGTACATATTATTGTCGTTATATGAGCGGTAAGTCAATAGCATCATGTAAATTTATTAAACAACATAAATATGAAAAATAAAATAAATTTATTAATAATTATTTTTATAACAATTAGTTTTACTAGCTTTTCCCAATTCTCAATAGATGTGTATTCGGGTTATAATTATTCAAATACAGATTATATAATGCCCGATAAATTTGATTATTCTGACGATAAAACTTATTATAGCGATACCCCATACGACACAATTTATTCTTTTTACTATCCTGATTCAATTCTTGGAATTAGATATATAATCCGTGAGCATTACTCTGATACAGCAAGTACAAAACACAATTTTGCTAAGGACTATTTATATGGGGCTAATATCTCATATTCTTATGCAAAATCCTTTAGAACAGGTGTGTCTTTTGAAAGTTATGGTTCAAGTTTTAATAACCCTGATTTTACCGTTACTATTACTGAACAAAGATATGGTAATGATGACGAATTGTTTTATTATGATGGCATAATATGTAATTTTAATTATAAAGTGTCATCTATTATTTTGACTCAATCTTTTTTATTAAAATACAATAAAATTTCGTTTAACCTAAATGCTGGATTTATTTGTAATTATTCTTTATTTGAATATGATTACGAAGATAGAATTATTAGTTATTATAATGCTATACATTCACCTCGTGAGTATGATAAAACATATAATGTCTCAAAATCGTATAGCGGTTTTTCACCGGGTTTTCGTACTTCGATGGGACTTTCGTTTGATATGTTTAAAAATGTTTCTGTTTTTGGAACCTTTGGTTATACTTTTTTAAATCTCAAATTTCAGAAAGGAATACTTCTCGTTGACGACTATCTAACTTATGATTATTCAGACGTTATTGAGGGTTATCAAGTGCCTGTCTTACCCCAACCAATTGAGAAATCTGATATTCCCTTCGGTAAAATTGATTATAGCTCATGGAATTTTAGAATAGGTTTAAGATATACATTTGGGAAAAAGGAGAAGTCTGTTGAATGACAAAATAGTTTTTAAATATTAAGTGTTTGTTTAAATGTAAATGACATAAATACTATTTACCCAAATCTCAAATCAATTTACACTTTTACCTTAATGCCCAAAAATAATATCACAAATCAGAAAATTTTGATGTAAATCATTTACAATTATTTACTTCATCTTAAACCCTGATTCAGTTACAATAATTTCTTTCCCACACATTTCATCATCATCAAATTCTTCGTTGATATCCTCAATGTCTATTAAAGCAGAAAGTTTTTTATCTATGATTAACTTTGAATCAACAGGAATGTTGACGGTTATTTTAACATCCTGTGCTCTCCATTTATTTGAGTTTATTTCAAAGTAAGGGTTTAAAAATATTGTGTTTGTGTCACTAAGGTATTGATAATCAATTGCTTTTATATTCTCTTTTGCTTCTTGATTATTCAATCCTCGGGCATAATATTTTATTTCCATACTTGCTATACTGTCTTTTGTAGGATTAAAATATATACGTGGATAATTTTGCAATTTTCCATTTTCAGCTATTAAAAGTTTAGAATTGATAAAAATGTCACAATCGTTGAAATTGTCAATATCATCTAACGATGACAGAATATTACGTTCTTCGCTCCCCTGCTTTAATATAAAATGATATGTGTTTAAACTATCGGCTACAAGAGTTACATTTTGTGTTTTAGATTCAATTGATTTGAAATTGGTACCAATATTAAAGCTTATTGCAACCGAGAAAATAATTGCTAATAGCCATAATACAAAAGTTCCGATACTTAAATACTTATTTGTTCTGATTTCAAATAGCAAGCCTACACCCCAGCTTATAATTGCGATAACAGGTATTATAAACACTATTAGAATACAAATACTTAAAAACCATGCTGTCCCTGAGTTGGTTATATACTCCAATAATCCGGGCAACCAGACCATGCTTATTATATCATTTGAATAAATGATGTTTTCCTTACCCACACTTATAAGTGCTATTGTTAATAGTATTATTACAGCCGCACCTGATAAAATGAACAATACTCCTAAAACCTTTCCGAAAACCTGAGCTATTACAGTTATTATTGTCCCGATTGCCTTTCCTAAGTTATTCATAGTATTCGAGAACCTGCTTTTGTCTATTTTCCTGAAGTTCTTTTTTACTTCTTCAAATTCTTTTTTTACGGTTTTCTCTATATTAGAAAGGTTGATTTTGTCGCCTTTCATTTCCAGTTTTTGTGCTGTTGTTTTTGCTTCGGGAACAGCAATCCAAAAAATTATGTAGGCAATTATACTTATCTGTCCTACAAAAATGAAAACGAGGAAAATTATTCTCCAGAAAGTTGTGCTAACGCCGGTATACTCAGCCAATCCGCTGCAAACACCACCCAAAACTCTGTTGTCAGGATCTCTGTATAGCTTTTTAGATTTTTTCTCATCTTTCTTCTGCTCTTCTTTTTCTTTTTTTGTATTTTCAGTATGAGCATCACCTGTAATATCTTCTACATTACCGAGAATCTGAATTATCTCTTCAACATCCCTGATATTTATTATTTGCTTGTTTTCATTAATTTTTGAATTGAATATTTCCGCAATTCTCGATTCAATGTCTTTAACAATCTCGCCCCCTTCTTCGATTTGCGAAAAATGTGATTCAAGTTTGCTTAGATATAAGTGCAACATCTGATAGGCATCTTCGTCTATTACAAACATAAACGAGTTTAAATTAATACTGACTGTCTTTTTCATATTTGTAGTTTTATTTGTTTTTTAATTTGTTTATTGATTCAACTAAATCTGTCCATGATTTATCAAGATCCTGAAGTACAGAATTCCCTTTTTCGGTAAGACTATAATATTTACGTGGTGGTCCCTGTGTGCTTTCTTCCCAACGATAACTTAATAATTCCATGTTTTTTAGTCGTGTTAAGAGGGGATATAATGTGCCTTCTACAACTATCATTTCGGCAGATTTAAGTTTTTCGAGTATATCTGTCGAGTAACTGTCTTTTTGCTTTAATATAAGCAAAGTACAGTATTCGAGTACTCCTTTTCGCATCTGGGCTTTATTGTTTGTTAAATCCATAATCAGAATTTTAGTATATTTTAATGCAAAGATATAAATAAAAATTAGAACTATGCAATACATAGTACTAAAATATTCTTAAAATTTTGTTAAAAGAAAAACTTGTATTTCTAAATATTAGGTAATCAGCTATTTAGCTCTTTATGTAGAAATGTTCCTGTATATGAATTTTTGTGTTTTGCCAACTTTTCCGGAGTTCCTTCTGCAACAATATATCCTCCTCGGTTTCCGCCTTCGGGACCAAGGTCAATAATCCAATCTGCAGATTTTATAATATCCATGTTGTGCTCTATTATTATCATGCTATTTCCACGATCAATAAGAGAATTCAGAACATTGAGAAGTACCTGAATATCTTCAAAGTGCAATCCGGTTGTCGGTTCATCCAGAATATAAAGAGTATTTCCTGTATCACGTTTCATAAGTTCGGTGGCAAGTTTTACTCGTTGAGCTTCACCTCCCGAAAGAGTAGTAGAGGATTGTCCCAATGTAATATATCCTAATCCGACTTGCTGCAAAACAGCCAATTTTCTATGAAGTTGAGGAATATTTTCGAAAAATTCTACTGCAGCGTTTATTGTTAGATTTAAAACATCTGAAATAGATTTACCTTTAAATTTCACATCAAGGGTTTCGCGATTGTATCGTTTCCCTTGGCAAGTTTCACAAGGGACATAAACATCTGGTAAGAAATTCATTTCAATTGTTCTAACTCCTGCTCCTTTACAGGTTTCGCAACGGCCACCGGCGACATTAAAGGAAAATCTGCCTGATTTATAGCCACGAATTTTGGCTTCAGGTATCGAAGCAAACAATTCCCTTATTTCTGAAAATATTCCGGTATAAGTCACAGGATTGGAACGTGGTGTTTTGCCTATTGGTTCCTGATTGACTTCAATAAATTTGTCAATATGTTCCAATCCTTCAATTCGTTCATATTCTAACGGGAAGCTATTAGAATTATAAAAATGCTTAGCTAAAACAGGCACTAATGTTTCATTTAAAAGACTAGATTTGCCGCTTCCAGAGACACCTGTTATGCAAACTAAAACTCCAGTAGGTATTTCAAGATCTATGTTTTTAAGATTATTACCTTTAAGTCCGAATAATTTTATTTTGTTATTATTAATTTGTCTTCTGTTAACCGGAATCGGAATAGATTTTTCGCCAGAAATATATTCTGAAGTAATGGATTCTGAATTTTTCATAGAATCAGGAATTCCTGCAAACATTAATTTGCCACCTTTACGTCCTGCTCCTGGTCCTATATCTATAACATAATCCGATTGAGTTATCATTTCTTTATCGTGTTCAACAACAATTACAGAGTTGCCACGATCTCTCAATTCTTTTAGGGATTGTATCAGCTTGTTGTTGTCGCGTTGATGGAGACCTATGCTTGGCTCGTCAAGAATGTAAAGAACATTGACCAGTCTTGAGCCAATTTGTGTTGCCAGCCTTATTCTTTGAGATTCCCCACCCGATAGACTTTTTGCAGGACGATCCAGAGATAGGTAATCTAATCCTACATCAATCAGAAAGCCTAACCTGTTTCGTACTTCTTTAATAATTTCTGATGCAATTTGTTTTTCTCTAGATCCTGCATTATTAAGTGCTTCGTCAAGAAAGTCATGCAACTTAAGTATGTCCATGGCAGCCAGTTCGGCTATGTTTTTGCCTCCGAATTTAAAGTGAAGTGATTCATCTTTTAATCTTGCCCCATTACATTTAGGACAAGTAATGAATTTATTGTATCTGAACGAAGATTTATTTGAATAAGGATCTTTTTCTTCTTCTTCTTGTCTTGCTTTTATTATGTTAACAATGCCATTATAACTGACAATATAGTTAGAGTTCTCACCTAATGGAGTGTTTTTTAGCCTTAGACTTTCGGGATAACCATATAATATTGCGTCAAGTATATCATCATTCAGTTCATTTATGGGGGTTTTTAAAGAGAAGTTCATTTTTTCTGCTAAAGCTTCGAGTATCCAGAATTGCATTGAATTTTTGTATTTACCGAAATAATTTATCGCTCCTTCATAAATGGATTTTGAAATATCCTGAATTACTTTAGAAAGGTCAATATCTGCGATTACGCCCAAACCGTTGCATTTAGTGCAGGCTCCCTGAGGAGAATTGAATGAGAATGAATGTGGAGCAGGCTCTTTATATGAAATTCCTGTTGTCGGGCACATAAGAAAACGACTGAAATATCTTGGTTTATCTGTATTTTTATCAAGCAGCATAATTATTCCTTTGCCAAAATTCATAGCAATATCAAGGGATTTTTTTATTCTTTGTTTGTCATTTTCTTTAACAATAAGTTTATCAATAACTAGTTCGATAAAATGTGTTTTATAGCGGTCAAGTTTAAGATTATAAGTTATTTCCGTAATCATTCCATCAATGCGAGCATTTAAAAAGCCTTTTTTACGAAAATTTTCAAATAATTCTTTATAATGACCCTTGCGACCATCAACAACCGGGGCAAGTATATAAACTGCTTTGTCTTCAAATTCCTTACAAATGATATCAATTATCTGATCATCAGTATACTTTACCATTTCTTCACCTGTATTTATAGAAAAAGCAGTTGAAGCACGGGCATAAAGTAAACGCAGGTAGTCGTATATTTCAGTAATGGTGCCGACAGTGGAACGTGGATTTTTTATTGTTGTTTTCTGTTCTATAGCAATTACAGGACTTAATCCGGAAATCAAGTCAACATCGGTACGTTCCATATTTCCGATAAAATGACGTGCATAAGCCGAAAAGGTTTCCAGATATCGTCTTTGACCTTCGGCGTAAATTGTGTCAAAAGCCAAGGATGATTTTCCACTACCGCTTAATCCTGTGATCACACAAAGTTTATTATGAGGTATGTCAACATCAAGATTTTTTAAATTGTGTACTCTTGCTCCTCTTACTGAAATAACCCCTTCTTTCTGCCCCATATCAATTTCTGCTATTCTTCAGGTATATAACAATTTCTTTCTCCTTTTGCTGGAATTTTTATTTTGAAGACTTTTTTATTAGTATTAATTAAACTATTTCCAATTATCCATGGGTTGAAATATTTGAGCATTTTATAATTTGTTCCTTTATCAAAAGCAAACTGTACAAGATCATTGATGCTTGTATCAACATTAATTTCAGTAGTTTTAATTTCACGATAAAGATTATCTTCTGAAATATCAAATCCATATAGATCAGGATCTGACATTATCAGTTTTAAAGCAATAAGCCTGTAAACATAACGCGCAGTTTCTTCATTTAAGCAAAGGTCCCAATATGTTTTTACTCTCTGAAAATCCAGTTCTTTCTTAAGTCCACCCATACCCATATTATATGATGCAGAAACTAAGATCCAGTCGCCGAAGTATGTGTATGCTTTTTTAAAATATTCTATCGCTGCTATATTCGATTTATAATGATTATACCTTTCATCAATGTTTTTGTCTATTGTTAAGTTGTATTCCTGTCCTGTTGACTTCATTATTTGCCAAAATCCTGTAGCTCCTGCCGGACTTACCAAATTGGCAAAACCACTTTCGGCAACACATATATATTTCAGATCATCAGGAAGTCCATTTTCTTTTAGTAATCTTTCAATTTCAGGGAAATATCGGTTTGCTCTTTTTATGTACAATATTGTCATTGAATGGCGATATGTATTTACTATCATTTCCATGTCGAGTGCTTCATAAACATCGAAATTCTCTAAAGGCACTTTTTCTCCGCAGAAATTGACATATTCAGGTATGTATGGTTGAAATACAGTATATGGAGTGTGATTTTCATTCTGTTCGAGATTTGTTTTAGGAACATTTTTATCAATATCCGAAAAAATAAAAAAATTAGAAAGTAAGATTCCAAGCCCAATGCCTATAATCAATAAAAAAGGTAATCTGAAAGATTTATTTGATTTCATTATTTGATTTTGGTGAATTTTGTATTAAGAAATAGAAATAGAAATGTAATTAAAGGAAAAATAAAATACAACCACAACTGAGAGTATTTAAAGTCTTTTCCAGTATGAATAAGATAAAGTGCGAAGAAAACGCCAATAGTATTTAATATAAAGTAAATCACACCAACCCACTTGACGGGGACTCCAAGGTAAAACAAATAATGAGTACTATGATCTTTACCACCTACAAAAGGTGATTTTCTTTTTAATAGCCTATTTATTGTTACTGTTGTCGTGTCTGTCAATGGAATAATAAATGCTAATGCGACTATTAGTGCTTGCTTTGTGTTAAATGCATATTGTAATTCATCAATTGGAGTAGAATTCCAGAAGAATGAAATTCCAATCCAAGCAAGAATTGCTCCAAGAAACTGACTACCACTGTCTCCCATGTACATTTTTGAGGGATTCCAGTTATACAATAAAAAGCTTAATAATGATCCCGATACTGCTAGTATAACAATTAAGGCAAATTCAGAAAATGGATTATTGAACAGCAATGCATAGCAAACAACCCCTCCGGTTATTGATAAGGCTGTCAGGCTTGTTATAGCATCCATATTGTCAAGCATATTTATAGAATTCATTATGCCTACAACCCATAACACAGTAATCAGATAATTTATCCAGTCCACTGGACTTATATGGATATAAATATCATTAAAAATTAGAATAAATGCACAAAGAAACTGAACAATGAATTTAAAGGAAGGAGGAGTGCTTATGATATCATCTGCAAGTCCCATAACGAATGATAGCGTTACTATTATAAGTAAACTCAAGTATTCTTTTGATAAATAAATATCTTCCTCCAATAAAAAGAGGGATGCAATTATCACAACAAGAAACACTGCGTAAAATCCTAAGCCTCCTAGTATAGGCTTGGATTGAGTGCTGAATCTTATTGCTGATTTGTTTGCTTTTTTGATGAGGAATTTTATAGGTCTTTTAATGAAAAAATTATTTAAAAAGATTCCTAATCCTATAGAAGCAATACATGTCATGAGGAAGATATAATTCATTTTCTCAGCTTCTTAAATTTGTTTATCAACCTATTAAAAATAAGATATTTAGTTTCTACTTCTTCGCCATAGTATGAATTATGTACTTTTGTCAGGTAACCATATCCATATCCATAAGATCTGTATCCATACTGGTATCCATAACCGCTCTTGTAACCATAACCATATCTGCTGGTACTTCTCTCAATACCGTTTAAGATAATTCCAAGTTTATTTATTTGAGTGTCCTGCACAAAATTATCAACATTACTGATAAATGATTTTGGACTTATAGTTGCACGCATTACATAAATAGGATTATGAGCCAATCTGTATGTTACCAAGGCGTCTGTAACAATTCCGATGGGTGGAGTGTCAATTACAACAATATCATAAGATTTTTTTACTTCTTCTACAAAATTTACAAGGTTTTGCCCTAGGATTATTTCTGCCGGATTTGGAGGTAATGGTCCAGAGGTTATAAATTGCAAATTGTCAATTTCACTGTTATGCAGGCATTCTTCATAACTGTGTTTTTGAATGAGAATTGTACTTACGCCTTTTAGATTGCTAACAGAAAAACATTTGTCAAGTCTTGGTTTTCGTAAGTCAAAATCCACTATAAGAACCTTTTTCCCTGTCATCGCATAGATGGCAGCAATGTTTAATGCGATAAAAGTTTTCCCTTCACCGGCAATAGTTGAAGAAACTGTAATAACTCTGCATTTATCTTCTATAGGATAAAAGTCCAGATTATTTCGTATGCTTCTAAATGCTTCTGTTATCATTGATTTCGGTCGTTTGTGAACAACAACCTGCGAAACCGGCATGTCAATTTTTGCTTCAGGGACTCCTCCAACAACAGGGATTTCAGTATATTCGG
>DAOOPK010000085.1:0-11311 GCA_035388205.1 Bacteroidales bacterium | reverse complement strand
ACTGCGGTTGGCAGAAGATTTAAATTTTTGCAATCTTTTCAGAAATAGAATTTAAAATTTCAGATAATTCAGCATTTGTAAAAATATTTTTTTCAATACTTTCTTTTATCATAGTTTTAAAATCATTCCACGGTATTTCACCCGAGCCAGCTTTATTAAATTTTCCACTTTCTAAATTATATCTATTTCTTATTGAGAAACAATTTTCGTCCCAAGTTGATTCTCCCCATTCGATAGAATGATTTACATCATTCGGATTTTGATATTTTTTATCTACTTCCATAATTTTATTGTTTAATAAATTTTGTTTCTAAAATATTGTTATCAATTTGAATTTTCAATAAATAAATGCCTTTCATTAATTCGGATACATTTATTTGATTATTATTTATTGTAAAAAGACTAATCCCTCCAACGATTGAATCTCTAAAATCATGTTCAATGCAAAAACTACCACTGTTATTTGCAGTAAATGAATAAAAGCTGTTGTTAGGTTTATAAAGCCTCTTACAATCAGGGATTTGCAATGGTGTACTTTCTCCATCCGAGATATACACATTATAATAAGAATCCCCGCCACTATACTCAATTACAGTTGGAGAATCCAAGCCCTTACTCAAATTTATAGTTTGAGCAAACCCTGTCGAGTGTATGCCCATGTACACTACTAAAAACAGGATATAAGAATTAATAAATTTCATTATATTTTAATAAAAGTCTTGTTATATTTTCCGTTTCTTGTTTCAATAATAATCAAATAAATGCCGGGGAGTAAAGATGAAACATCCAATTTTTTCTCAGATAGAGCTGTTTCAGTAATTAATTCATTATATACTCTTCCGTCAATGCCATATATGTTTATTCGCAAAATTTCACTATTTGTTACATTAAAATATATTTTTTCTTTTGTAGGATTTGGATAAATATATACACCATCAAATGTTTTACTATTAAGATTACTGATCAATGCAATATAAACTGAATCAGAAATATAACAATAAGATGATTCAGTATCAAGATATATCCAACCTTCGGATAAAACGTCTGTCCAGAAATTTCCCTCGACGCCATCCCAGAAATAGTAAAGCACCTGAGTGTACTCCTCTGGATCAAAAACTGCTGTAGTATATATCTCATAAGGGAATTCTGTAGCAAAAATTGTATCATTTATTGCCTGCGGAAAGCTAACATCGTGCATCACTGCATTATAAGTAAGCTCAACTTCATTATCATCCTCAATAAAATCATCGCTTGTTGTTATTTCAACTGATACAATATGCTCTCCTGCTGTTTCAAAAAATAAAGCATTAGTGCAAGTTCCTGAAATAGTATCACCTACATAAAAATCCTCCTCCAGTAAAAAGTTTTCTTCAAAAGCAAAACTTCCAATAGGATATTCTACATAAATATCGAATTCTGTCCCGATCGGTAGGTCTGCTTCTCCAGAATTAATTATGGAATAAGGCATATAATATGGGAATACTTCTCCGGCACACACTGCCGTTAATGGAAGTGTATCATTAGTAATATTTGTCATAGCAAAAAAGTCTATCCCGAAAACAAACTCATAACCTGTAATTTCTGTAATATCTCCACCAGTAAAAGCAGCATTATTAAAACTCAATAATAGGTTATCTATATCCTGAATGTGATTTGTAGCATTTCCCGACAGTACTATCTGTGCAACTGAAGGGGAAATAACACTTATGGTCATATCCAAACCATCAGGAAGGTTTGTTACTGAATAGTCAGTACTTTGGGTTAGAACTCCATTGTGAGAAAAAGTCTCATTATATAAAATAATATCAACTGCATTCAAAATACTTCCATCGTTTACAGGATTTTCAATGAATACAGTATCTAAAATGACCAAAGCTTTAGTTTCAAAAAAAGTTAAATTGAAATATTGAAGCTTTCCGGTATACAAATTATTATCATCTGCGATTTTCAATTTCCATAATCCATTTAATTCAGCGCCAGTATTAAAGTCTTCGAGATTGCCTATTGCCGAATAATTACCGTTAAAAGGAGGAATACCTCCAAGAACAGGTCCGTTAACAGGATCAAGAGACAAGGTAGTTTTAAAGGAACACGAACCACTCACATCTCCGAAATTATCTCCGATTCCACCAACATCTTCAATCAGAGTTACCTGAATTCCTTCGGGCGATTCGAGATACATATCAACATCACCATCATAAGGATGTTCAATAATAAAAGAAACAGAGCTAAGTCCTATCTGGGTATATTCATTTACCGGATTTAATCCAGTAACATCAAAATTGACCATGGTAAATGAATTGTCGGGAATTGCAATTTCGAGATTACAGACATCCAAATCAACAGGGGCAGCATAAGTTGTAAAAGAAATTGGGATTGTTGGCTGACTAACTCCGGCTCCACCACAATCTGAATAGAGATAAACATCATAAGCAGTTGACGGAACTAAGCCCTCCAACAAATACGGAACAGTAGTAATATTATTTATAAAAGTACCTGCTCCCGGCATATATCCGGCAAGACCATATTCCAGTTTCCAAATAGTTTCTTCATTTCCTGGTTCCCAATCTAAAAGAATGGAATTGTAAGAAAGCTGAGAATATTCCATATTAACAGGAGGATAACATGTTGGCATTACACAAGACCCAATAAATTCTTTGAGAACTGTTTGGTCTGCCAAAAATTCTAGACTGCCGTAATTCTGTTGATATATCAATACACCATAAGCATTATAAACATCAAAAGCACATTCATCGGAATTATATCCTTCATTATATACTATTTCAACATTAGCTCCAGTACATATAACAACCTGAAATTCATCACTGCTGCCTTCAGGAAGTGCCAATGTATTTGTTAATATGCTATTCTGATAAACACTGATACTTACATCATCCCAGCCATCGCCGTGGTAATCGTTTAAAACAAAAGTATAAAAACAACCGTTTGGACAAGGATATGTTTTGCAATAAACAGGACCTGTCCATTCAGAGAATCCGAATGAAGAACCACAGTATGCTCTCACATAGAAATCATAAGCTGTATTTGTTGTTAATCCTGTAACAGTTTTATAATTTGTTGTAATTGATGAAACACTTGTACCTGTTCCTAAATTAAAATCAACAGGACCATATTCAATTTCATAAAACACTGCTCCTGTGTCATCCCATTCAAGTCCAACACTTGTATTACTCGTCGAAGTTACTTCAACCTCACCAACCTGTTCACAAGCTACAGGAGTTGTAAAACTTGTCATTGTTGCATAAGGACTTTGAGTTGCTCCACAGTCTGAAATAATGTAAGCATCATATTCTGTACCGGGTTGCAGATTTGTAATAGTGAATGGATTTAAGTCTGTTGTATAATTATCTTCAGTCCCCAGTTCAAAACCTGCAGGTCCATATTCTATAATCCAAGCTACTTCATCATTTAATGGTGCCCAGCTAAGCACTGCTGATACCGGAGTAATATCACTTGCAATAAAATCAATAGGTTCGTAACAGTCTGTAGTGGGTCGTATTTTAAGATCATCAATAAATAAAGAGTTCTGATAAACAGACTTGTAATGAATTGCAACAAATTTTGTATAAGCCGGTATAGTTGCAGTGAAATACTGCCAATTGGTAGTTGCATCCGTAACGTCTGATTGCCATAGGAAAGAGCCAATATTATCATTTGTTGATGATGTGCCGACACAGAATTTTTCCGTTCCTGTTATATTCTTTTTATACCTAAAATTTATTTGCATCTCTTGTGGAAAATCGAATTCGCGGCTAATAAGATACTGGTCATAAGGTGCTCCCATAGCAAAACTACAAAACTTAAAAGATCTGTCACCATCAAATGAATGTTGAATGCTGTGAGTCATCATATTTTCTGCAGGAGGAGAAGGATTTGCATATTCTATACTCCAGCAAGGAGCCGGTACAGTAGCAAATTCAAAACTTTCAGTGTATGGAAACACATCAACAATATCACAATTTGACGAGAATGCAAAAGGTCCTACCCACTCACTATGTAATGGATTACAATAAGAACGCACATAGAATTCATAGTCGCTTGCAGCAATTAAATCGTTGATAGTGCAGGAACTGGTTGGTGTGTTGATAATAGCTCCTCCACCTTGTGTAAACCCCTCGAGTCCATATTCAACCTGCCAATCTGACTCTGAACCACCTGCTTCCCAGTCAATTACTGCATAGCAATCTGTAGTTTGAGCAATTACTACATTTTCAGGAGCTATGCAGGGTTCTGAATCAGAAATACTGACTAAATCAACACAAACACCGAAACCATAGCCTGATTTTGCACTGAATCCAATATAAAAATCATCAGAAGTTTCGGGTAGAACAATAAAATGTTGTGTCCATGTTTCAACTGGAGAGGCATATGATTCAAGCAAAATCCACTCTCCTGTTTCCGAGGTTTTATAATAAACATATAGTTCATCCTGATCGGTATCGAAAGGTATCTGGGAATGCCAAAAACTTAACAGAGGATTATTTAAGCCTGTAATGTCAAATTGTGGAGTTATCAGAATAGTTTGATCTTCTTCAAAGTTTCCCGAAAAGAAATAAGCATTCCTAGTTCCAGAATAAGCTGCATCTGGGAACGAATATGCTCCACCGGCATTGGTTGTCCAATCAACTGATGCACTAACGTACTCCTGTGTCCATTCAATAGGTATCTCTTCCGATTCGAAATCCTCTGACCATGGAAAAGTATTTATCTGAGCAAATGAAAAACAGCTTATCAGGACAAATATCTGGCTTATGATGATTTTCTTTAACATATAATTGAATTTAAACTATAAAAATAAATGTTTTATTCGTTATATACATAATATTGACGACATTTTATTCTAAAGGTGTGCATTTGAGTACAAAAAAATAAAATATTACTCCAATAGTTTAGATAAATTCGGTATCATGCCTTTTATTTCTGCTGCAAATGAATCAAAATCACCCTCCATATCGCCGAAAACTTTACCTCCGCAAAAATATGCATCACCCTCAAAAACAATTTTTTCGCCCTCAAAAACTTGAATAGATTTAGAGGTTCCTCCTGTACAACCTTTATTATCTTCTACTTTTTTAATGTTTTTAATCTTTGACTTTACCAGATTATCTGTAAGTACTCCGAAAGATTCTTCAGTCATCTGATAAGTTGTGTCAGCAAGAATGTTCCCATAAGAATCAACAACAATTCTTATTTGGTCTTGAGTGGCAGTTATAGTATAGCTTCTGTGGTATTTGGGCGGAACTGAAGAGTCTCCATACGAGTAAATTATTTTAGAGATTTTGTTTTTCGATAATTTCTTATTAGAACAAGATTCTGTTGTTGCCATAACAATAACTGCTAAAAAGATTAAAGGAAACCAATAACTTATTTTTTTCATAGTAAATTAATTAAATAACAAAAAGGATAACAAAGGTAGTAAATTCTGCTAAATATCAAGCTATTCAGCATTTTTTTTATCTGTTTCAACAGAAGTTTTTTGTCTGATGAAATATACATCAACAGCAACAATGATTGCAGCAAAGCCCCAGAATGGAATCGCAGCCTTGTCTGTATCGAGGAAATTGTTCATAAAACCATGCAACAAATAAGTTGTAAGTCCTGCTATTGTTGATGCGGTAATTACTTTTAAGGAGTAAGATGGTGCCCGTATATAGTTTTTGACAGCAGTAATAAATATTACAACAGCCATGAAAACAAATGATAGCATTCCTATTAGCCCCGATTCGGAGAGTGCTCCCAGATATTCGCTGTGAGCATTTCCCATATCTCCGGCATTAGTACTAATAATGGTTTTTTCATAAGAAAACTGAAACGGAGCGTATTTAAACTGGTATGTGCCCGGTCCCCAGCCAAAAATTGGTTTTTCTTTAAACATCCTAATTGCACAGTTCCATCTGTTAATACGTTCGAGATTTGAAGCATCAGTTGCAACATTGCTGATTGATCTGACATGTTCTTTCAGATTGGTTGATGAATCCTGCTTATTTTGTTCAAGAGAGAAAAATATTTTATCCTGAAAAGTAAAAAACAAACCTACAATAATTATCACTGATGTAATTACGTATTTGTAGTTGATTTTAAATCTCAGTACCAAATAAACGCCAAGAGCACCAAACAGACTTATCCAGGCTGCACGTGTGTATGAAAAAATAATAGCTACAACAAAATACAACAAAACTATTCCGCTAATTGCTCTCAGATATGTTTTTAGTTCTTTATTAAACAAAAAACCTACTAACACAGGAATGAACATCGCCAGCATTGCTCCGTATGAAGTATGATCATTATAAAAAGGATTCATTACATAATTAGCAGAAGCCTGACTAAAGCCTCTTGCTGCATGTTTGATAAAAGTGTATGTTATAATTCCGCAAAATGGAATTGTGTATAACCAGAAATACTTAATTATATTCTTTTCTTTTCTAAAGACCTGAGATAATAGAAAGAAAAATGGAACTATAAACCACAATGAAGCTAAAAAGTATTTTATTGAAACTAAAGGCATTGAACTTGTAAGCACTGTTGCAAATCTCCACCCAAGATAAATGTATATTGCAATAGAAATCGGATGTTTCCCTACAGATTTGTCAAAATCGCGATCTAGTAGTTGTTTAAGAATAAATACTATCAGAATAGCCACAAAAATTGGTTCTGTAGGTAAGTCTATGTTGAAATCAAGATCCGGATAAAACGTTCTTAACGGTACTGATAATGGTACTAAAAAGACAGAAAACAATAAAATTTTGTCAAGAGCGAGGAAAATTGCAAAGAATACAATTAAAGCCACCGGTACCAAATTGAACAGAAAGCTTTCTTCTTTAATTATTATAAAACCATTGGCAATAATAAAGAGTATCGCAAGAGAATAAAATGCAACCAGTTTATATTTGGTTTCGGATGTCATTTATGACTTTTATATCCTTCAACAAGTGATATTATAATTGTTCCGGCGAAAAATACACCTAAAACAGACGCTAAAACTATCAACCACCTGACAGGATAAGACTTTTTATCTGCTGGATAAGGCTTAGATACTACATGTGCATAAGTCTGAACTTTATGTGCATCTCTTAATGCCTCTTCATAGACCATCTTAGAAACGTGCATATCGGAAAGAGCATAATAAAACAAGGAATCATTCTTATGATATTCAGCACCGAATTCCTGCCAATTACCCAATACTTCTCTTGCCTCATCAAGACTTCTCCCCATATAGATTGCTTCTGTATATTTTTCAACCTGAGCAGACATATCCAACATCCCGTACTCTGTGCTAAAATTTTTTAAAATATTTCCAAGGCTGTCTATTTCTTTTAACTTCTTTAAATATTCTGCTTGATAAATTTTTACAATCTCTTCAGATTTTTCTGTATTAAGGGTCAAAACTTTTTTATCATAAAAACTAATTATCGAATCAACAATATCGGATGCTATTTGAGGATCCTTATCAACAGCGCTTATTATTATTGCCTCATTAGGCGTTTTTGTAACATTGATATTCCCATTATAGTATTTAAGTATCTTCCACACATTGTTTTCTTCATCTCTGCTTACGTCATAATGTTTGTATAAATCAAATGCTTCGATAATCTGAAATTTTATTTCATCTGACTGTAATAATTCCAACATTTGCTCACTTTCAGATTCTTCTGAGACAGGAGTTATGTTCGCAGGATATACAACAGCTGTTGATTTGAATTTTGGTTCTATAAACCATTTAGATGAAAAAAGAGCTCCTAATCCCCCTGCGACTACCATCAGTATCAATAAGTGCCATTTCCATTTATATATTAACTTAAATATGCTTTTTGTCTTAAAATAGCTTTCCATAACTTCGTATTTAGGTATTTCAATTTTTTTTATTATGTCTGTAATTTCTCTTGTGAAATCACTTGCACTTTTTTTTTTATGAATTTGTCAATAAAAATCAAAACGACAAGCGAGAACAAAAAAGTTGAGAGAACCGTTACACTAATTGTAAGCCAATAAATTGGTGAATGCTTTTTGTCGGACACTTCGGCAGGACTAACAATATATGTATTCGGAAGATTCTGCTCCATATCAATTTTAGCTTCTCTGTATTTTGCTTCAATTATTGACAATTGTTTTACTTCTTCGAACATCTGCTCCTTTAAAATTGAATGAGAACTTCCATAAGTAGCAAGAATGTCAAGTTTTTTCTCAATTTCAATCTTTGCTTTTTCGTTTCCATTTGCAATAGCAATTGCATGTTGCTCACTGTACATCTCTGTTTGCGATTTTACATCAATCACGCCTAATTTGCTGAGAACGGATAAGGAATCTTCAATGGCTTTGATTTTATTTTTTTGAGCTAAAAATTCTTTCTCTACAATATTAAAAGCTTTTGTAGCTCTTTCTTTTTGGATTTTTGCAAACAAACTATCAACCAAAGCGGCTATGTCGTTGGCTATGAGTGCTGCCTTTTCGGGATCCTCGTCAAAAACCTCAATTTCGATTGACATAAACTCAGTACGTGAGATGTTTACATTCGATTCGTATTTCTTGTACATCTGTGTATTTGCATACTTGGAATCCGGATCAATCCTATAATGAGAATAAAGATTATATTTCTGAATTATTCTTTTCCTTATTTCTGATGATTGCAATACCTGCATCAGTTGTTCAACATCTTCTTCTTCACCGAATTTGAGAATATCTTTTTTCTGTTGACTTTCTGTTATCAAGGCTTGTGAAATAGAACTTGAAGATGTTGGAAACAATACAACAGTTGATCTATATTTTGGGGGGAGGTAAAAACAAAGAAAAACTGAAAACAAAAACGAAATAATACAAACAATAATTAAAATCTTTTTGTTTTGTATAATTATTTTAAAAAGATTCGCCGAACTAAATATATTTTCCTGCTCCGATTCCTGCATTACTATATTTTAACAGGACACAAAAATAAAAAATAATTATTACAAAAAGTTTTTTTTAGTAATTAAGTTTTTCTAAGAGTTGAAATAAGTATTAAAATTGCTGGAGTTAAGATTATATTTGTTTTGCAGTTGATTAATTTTTATATTTTTGTATAAGTTTAAAAACAACTTGATGAATAGATTTATTCTTATTTTTATATTATTATTGATTTCCGTAAAGATGCTGCCACAAGAGTATGGGAGTTTTAACAAACAGGTAGTGTTTGATCCTGTTAATTCAGGCTATTTTATTTTCCGTATTCCAGCGATGGTTATAACAAAAAAAGATAATTTGCTTGTTTTCTCTGAAGGGAGAAAGGGCAAAGGAGGAGACTGGGACCCATCAAACATTGTGTATAGAGCAAGTTATGACGCTGGTGAAAGTTGGACGCCGACAACAGTTTTGGTTGATAAGGGAAATACTACATGTACTAATGCTGTTCCAATTGTTGATTATTTTGAAGATAAAGTGCATTTAATATATACTGTAGGATATAATAATATTTTCTATACTTATACTGTTGATGAGGGTTTGTCTTGGGAGACACCTATTAATATTACAGATGCCTTGGAAGGATTCAAATCCAAATATCCATGGAGGGTTGTTGCAACCGGTCCGGGACACGGAACTCAATTATCGAATGGTAGGATACTTGTTCCCATGTGGTTTTCAAATAGTAGTGCAATTGATTCTCTTAATTTTGCCTTAGCTCATCACCCTTCTATTGCAGGAGTTCTGTATAGTGATGATTTTGGTAAATCTTGGCTTTTGGGAGATATAATAGGTCCAAATAATGACACATTGATATTCCCTAGTGAATCTGTTTGTGTAGAATTACTAAGCGGAGACATCTTATTTAACATGAGAAATGAATCTAAGAATTATAGAAGACTTGTTTCTGTTAGTCCTGATGGAATCTCAGGATTTTCAAGTCCTTTTTATTCTGATAATTTTTTTGAACCTATTTGTCATGCGAGTATGATAAGATACTCTATTAATCCTTTTCAGGATAAAAACAGGATATTATTTGTAAATCCTGATAGTCGTATGACACCTTGGAGCGTTAATAGAGGAACAACCAATAAAGCAGCTCCGAAAAGACAAAGGTCTAATCTGACATTAAGAATTAGTTATGACGAGGCAATTACATTTCCTGTTTACAAAGAAATTGACGCTGGTCCATCTGGTTATTCTGATTTAGCGGTTTGTAAAGATGGAACAGTATTTTGTCTGTACGAATCTGGTTCGAAAAACAACAATAATTTCTTGCCATCGGCAATTACTTTGGCTTCATTTAACTTAGAATGGGCAACTAATGGTCGTGACGCATTGTCGGTTAATGACATGCCTCTAAATTCATATCTTACTTGTGCTGCAGATAAACATAATAATATCGCACCAATCAAAAAGAAAAGGATATTGTTTAAAAAGAAACAACCGAGGACTTGTTAATCTCTTAATCGGTTTTAAAATCAACAGGGTAAACAAAAGAAACATTTACCGGTTTCCCATTTAATTTGCCTGGTGTCCAACGAGGAAGCATTTTTATAACTCTGACAGCTTCTGTATCATAAGCCGGATTTACTCCTTTTAAAATAGTTACATCGGTAACATAACCCGCTGTGTCAATAATAAATGACACAATAACCTTACCTAATTGGCTATCAGCTTCATCCAAAACAGGGTAATTAATATTTTCTTCAACAAATTTAATTAAGGCGTCAAATCCTCCCGGAAAGACAGGCTTTTCTTCAATTCTTGCAAACGATATGGTTTCAAAATGTGAAGTAGAAATTTCCTGACCTGAAGCAGTACCTGCAGGAGCATATGCAATATTACCGTTATTATAATCTACATCACCGTCTGAAATGCTTTCTTCTTTATTTCTTGCTATGTCCACTTCAGGTTCTATATATATAATTTCTTTTTGTTTAGATGCTCCAGAATTTATGCCTTCATTATTCCTATCTTGTTTTCTGTTTTCTTTTTTGGAATCTTTTTCATTCTCATCTCTGGCTGAAATTACAGTTAAGTCGTCAACCACACTAGGAGATTGTTCGCTTTTATCAATCTTATAATCCCCCGAACTTTTTGTAATTGTTTCTTCTGGTAGAAGATTGCTAATGCCACCGTAGTAATTATAATTTTCGCCATTATTATATTCTTTTACTCCATTAGTACTCACATTATATGATGGAGTTATCGTTTCATTATCTGTTACTAAAACTTTAGTAATCTCTTCATTATTTATCTTCTCTTCGCCACTTTTTAAATCTTTTTCGGATACGTAACCTGACTTGTCATAAATATCCAGTAAACCTGAATTAGAAAATTTCAATATCTCATCTTT
>DAOOPK010000084.1:0-11376 GCA_035388205.1 Bacteroidales bacterium | reverse complement strand
ACAACCACACAAAGGCGTAAGAAGGGAAAATTGATAGGATGTATGTTGGGAGTTTTTGTGGTTGGTTGGGGTTAGCACAACTATGAGATAAAATCTTGAGGGAGTGGCGCGTAAGTTCAATTAGAAATATGACAAAATTTGTTTCGTTATGAAATTTTTGATATTTTTATAAAAAATTAATCATGGAAAGATTGAATGGTATTTGGAAAAGTGAAGAAACCGGCGACTTAATTAGTTTTTTAAAAAAGAGTGGGGAATTGTTTTACTATGAAGATAAATATACCGTCAAACTAAAAAACAGATCATTTGTCAGAGTAAATGTTTGGCCAAATAACAATTTTGATTTAACAGTAACGATAAAAACAGACACCGAACATTTAGAAGAAGTAAAATTAGCAGCACATATAACAGATAGAAATTACTTATTCATTAATGATAAATTGTTTACTCGAAGTTCCGATGATTTAGGAGTGCTAAATAGAGAAAATGAGTTTGTCTCAAGATATGCAGAAAAATATTAATTATTAAAATGTGTGCGTATGAAATGGAAAATAATCGTTTTTAGATTGCTATTTGTTACAATAATTATTCTATTTTTCTACCTATTAAAAATAGAAAATTTTAGCATAATACATTATATCATCATCTCTTCATTAGGTTATATACTGGGGAAGTTTTTTTATGTTTATTTCTTTGGTTTTAATGTTAAAGAAATTTTTGTTAATGAATCAAAGGCATGTAACGGAGAGTATCTTTTTGAAGCATTTGGTTTTATCGGTTTGAAAAAAATATGCATTGCAGGCGCTTACACATCTGAAGATATGATTGATGAACAAGAACTGAGATTGTATCTTTACAAGTATTTAACACGCAGAGATATTAGAAAAATCCGAAAAGAAGATGGTCTATATAAAAATATAAATATAAATAATAAATACTACCATGTATTTTTTTCTATCGACATTTAATCCCACAAAATAAATTATTTCAGAGCAATTGGGTATATATATTTTTTTCTACTGTCTAAATTATTAGGGACTCTGTAATTAAAATAATTGTCAATAAAAATAAATGATAAAACCCAATGCAAAACCGATAATTGGAGGTATATTCAAACTAAACTCATATGCCTTGGGGTTGCAGGATTTCCATGATGAAAGATGAATTAATGATAAAATTCCAAATACCAATATGAGATACCATAATTCAATATTCGTTTTCAATTTTGAAGTAAAGTGTAGCGTAAAATAAGCTGAGATAATACCTACTAAAATAAAATTGATTACCATGTCTATTCTGAAACGGTAAAGAAGTTTATAAATATCCTCTGCTGTATATCCAAATTTTCTTTCAATTTTATCAATTACCCATGTCATAGGGAATGTGACAACTGGAATAATTATAAATAGGATTTGGTTTGCTATGAACACTATTATCGGCAATAAAATATAAGTTAAAATTTTCATAATAGATGTATAAAGTTTTAAAATTAGTTAAAATCATTTCAATTCTTGGCCTTTGGAATACACACTGCTTATGAATATCATCGAAAAAACAATTACAACAGCCCAAACAATTGCAAATATTTTATTTTCATTCTTCCAATCCAAATATGCTAGAATAGCAAATCCAGTCATCCCAATAACTCGCACAAATTGATAATAAAAGTATGGCATGTCAAAAAGACAACCAAGAAAGAGTAAACTAAGGACAATTTTAATGATGACACCTATTCTCTTTTCCATTTCATTTAAATTATTCTACCTCTTGTGTTGATCCCAATAATCCTGTATAATCTCTATAACCCATGTTTTTCATAATTATGGTTATTTCAATAATGGAATTTTCAATTACGTCAAATTTAATATTGTTTTGTAAACTATCTCTTATTTCATTTATTTCAAGGCATTTGTCAAAATGGGTATGTTGCTTATATTTAATTATTTGATCAATTGCAGAAATTATGTATGTTTTTACCAAAACCATTTTTCTTTGATATTCATCTAAATCCTCAGAATCGTTCGGATCATTATCATCACCACTTATCTGCCGTTTTTCGATAATCTCTAAATACAATCTATGGTAAGTAACCAAACTTGTATGTATGTCAGCTTTGGCACCGTGTTTTGTACCTCCATTGCACTGAAAAGCGCTGCGAATTATTTTTTCGTAAGGTAAATCTAATTTCCCCATTTTAAATATTTTCAACCAAAATTACTTTAATTTACAGTCCAAAATCGGTAATTGTAATAAATAAAACTGTTTTTATTAACAAAATCTGTTAATTTTACTTAGATATCCCAACAACCTCCATCTCCCCAGCCAACCACAAATCAATCTCCCCAAAATTCTTATTTTTAATTTCAACATTTTGAATACGGAAATCGCTTTTATTCAAAACAACTTTTGCATCCGCCGATTCAAAAATATATGTGTTTTCTGTTTGACTGAGGGTGAAAATTTGATTGTCTTTTTTTAAATGCAATGTTGCACCATCGAACCAATATCCTTCTTCAGCATTATCAAACGATTCCTTAGTGAGATAGAGTTTTGGCTTTTTCTTATAAGGAGCTGAGTTCGTCGGACAAAATGTGTTACAATTTCCGCACTCGTTGCAGAAGTTGGCGATGTTTATTATCTGATATTTTTGTTTTACCTCGAAAATGCCGTCTTCCTCGATTTTGAAATTGCCATCGCTGGTATTTACTACTTTTTGGAGATTGTATTTTACTAGCTCTATTTCGTAACTTCGGTTGGCGAAATTTGGACAAACTGTTGTGCAAATATTGCAGATTTCGTCGCAGTATAGGCAACGTGAGGCTTCGGCAACTATGGTTTTTTCGTCAAGTGTTTTGCTTATGAGTTTAAAATTTTGTCTGTCATTAACAGGTGCTTCCCATGCTTCGGCGCCAAAAATTCGCTTTGCACGTTTTAACATCAATTCCTTCTTTGAAATATTTTTGTTGTTCTCAAATTTTGGAATTTCTAGCTTTAATATTGCCTTGCAAATAATTTCTTCGGCTGTGCGGCGACCGTCTGATATTGCAATAATAGCTGTTGCAGCATTGCGCTTTGCATCACCACCAATAAAAATATTCTCAAGCTTTGTTTGGTAACCAGCTTGGTTCGACTTTAACAAATCATTGGAGATAAAATCAATGTCTGTACTTTGTCCCAATGCAGGAATAATGGTGTCGCAGGCAATCTCAAATTCTGATCCAGCAATTTTCACTGGTTTTGGTCTGCCAGAGGCGTCCAAACCCGAAAGTTCCATTCTTGAACAAACTAATGCTGTAACTTTTCCGTTTTCGCTGAGTATTTTTTCGGGAGCTACGAGTTCAATAATTTCCATCCCTTCTTCTATTACGGCTTTAATTTCGCCCTGATCTGCAGGCATTTCATTTATTGTGCGGCGATAAACAATGCTTACTTTTCCGTTATTCCCCACCAAACGGTAAGCTGTTCGTGCAGCGTCCATTGCTGTATTCCCTCCACCAATAATCACAACATTTTTCCCGATACCTGTAGGTTCTCCTTTTTTCGCATTGAACAGAAATCCAAGAGAATCGAGAACTCCTGAAGAGTTGCTATTTTCAAGATGAAAACTTGCAGCAAGTTGTGCTCCTGGAGCAAGATAAATATAGCTGTAATCTTTGCGAAGAGATTCAAATTTTGCTGTGTCAATTTTTGTATTGTAATTTATTTTCACCCCGAGATCAGTAACACGTTTAAAGTCTTTTTCTATTGCCTCATCAGTAAGACGGAAACCCGGAACAGCAAACTGAACCATTCCTCCGGCTTTTGAATTTGCTTCAAAAACATCAACTGAAAAACCTGCTAAGGCAAGATAATAAGCACATGACAATCCGCTTGGCCCGGCACCGATAATAGCGACTTTAATTTCATTTTTGGCAGCATACTGTTCCCTATTAACTTCTTTTTGCTCCGAAATAAATCTTTTTACTTCGCGTATCAGCAAAGAACTGTCGTAGTTAACTCTGGTGCACTTTCCCTGACAAAGATGGTCGCAAATCATTCCTGTTATTGCAGGAAAAGGATTTGTCTCGAGTATTGTTCTGTACGCACTTGAAAAATCGCTTTTGGCTGTGTGATACATGTAATTCGGAATATCCTGATTTGTTGCACAAGTGTCTTTACAGGGAGCAGAAATACAATCAAATTTGCCAAGTTCTCTGGATGTTTTGATATTTGGTGAAACTATATATTCGCGTTTGTATCTTTTTGAATTCAACACGTCAGCGGCATAATCAGAAAGATTTTTAGCAGATGCTTTTTTCATATCTTTCTCCTGAGCCTTTTTGCTTATGAAATCATTTATGCTTACAGCTTTTACAGAGTCAAAATTCTTTTGCATTTCCTCAAAATACTGGTTAAGACGCATATACCCACCCGGTTTTAATAAATCGGAACTAACAGTGATAGTCTTAAAACCACAGGCTATTAAATCTGAAACATTAATTGCATCAGCACCTGCCGAAAATGAAAATGGAATTTCTCCATTAAGGTCTTTATTGAGTTTGTTTGCAAGATTCACCGAAATAGGATGCAGAGCACGGCCACTCATATACATCATGTCAACATCTGAACCGAAAATTTCTTTATTGTTTACTGATTCTAAAGTGTTTGTTAACTTTAATCCGAATTGTAAATTTTCCTTTTTTGCAACAGACTGTAAAGCCTTAATAATATTTAAAGCATCAGGGTATTTTAGGTCGTGCTCAAATGCAATATCAGGAACATTTGTGTGGAAATTAAGTTTGTTGTTTAGAATATCACGAAGCATTTCTGGGCCAAGTAATGTCGGATTCAGTTTTACAAAAGTGTGAAGTTTTTTATTGCTTAACAGATAACTTGCAATGCTTTCAATTTCATCTGCCGGACAGCCGTGCATTGTTGAAAGAGTGATATTATCCGAAATTTGCGAAGGAATTTCAATTGTTCTAATTTCGGGATATATTTCAATAATTTCATTTATTTTTTCGTTTAGTTCGCCTTCGCAGTTATTCATTTTAGTAAAAAACCACTGAACATTGGGTTTCATAATTCCTTCAAGATTATACCCTACACTCATATTAAAAATCGTGTTGATATTCTCTTTAAACCCAAATTTATGATGTAAAATATGAATAATTATCCATGCATGAAGATATTCATTAAAACTTTGTTCAATCTTTAATTCCTGCGACCATTCGCAGTTATAGCCTTCGTCCTGCATGTCAATGCAAGGTTTGGCAACTTCCAATTCGTCGAGAGTTTGAATGGTTTTAAGCTCGATATATCTGGCACCCATCAACCATGCACCAATAATATTCTGAGCCATCTGAGAATGAGGTCCGGCAGCAACCCCAAGCGGAGAATCAATTTGCTGATTAAATATATTTGTCTCGAATGGATTTTTGCTTGCAGGTACAAAGAATAATTCCTCCGGTATTCCGAAAATAGTATTGTGATGATTGTATTCGGTAAATATGATTTGTAGTAGCTGCTTTAGTGATATAGGTTCAAATCGATCTGTCATATAGGTTAATTTTAAGATGCAAAGTTACAAAAATTTAACGAAAAATATATTCGAGTTCTTTACGATTTGGACTAAATGAAGATTAATCTGATGTCGAATTATTCTTTATTTTTTACCGTTTTAAGATTTAATAATCTTCGCATATTTCTATGAAAATCATTAACGATTTTTTTATGAAATGGGGGATAAATCCATCTATCGCGAAAATCTGAATCGCTTTTGAAGTAGCTGATGTGCATAATTTTGGTTTGCTTTGAACCTGCGTCAAGAAATTGAATTTGTTGAATTCCGCTCGACTTATTTCCTTCAATATAGCTGAATTCTATAAGTTTCTGAATAGTGTCAACAGTTATTATCTCAAAAGCTACAGGCAAGTTGTAAATTCCTTTCATAACTTTTAGATTAAGGAAATAAACCTGTCCGGTTGCAACTCCTGTCATAGTGTCGCGATAATAGAATATGTTATTGGGAAATTTTTGTATAAGAACGCCAAAAGAAACTTTTCTACCATTCCATGAATCTGAAGGACTTGCCGCCATATAACCCTTCCAAATGTCTTCAAAATTACCGTTAAGAAAAAACGTCATTTCATTTTTACTGAAAGAAGACATATCCTGTCCTCTGTAACACGAAGGATGGATGTCGCTAAATAAATGTTTCTCAATCTCTATTTGACTAATATATTTTCTGACTTTTTTTTGTCTGATATGATCCATTTTAATATCCTCCAGCATCAGTTGTCCGAAAGTCTGGATATTAAGAATCAAAATTATTATCAAAGCAACCCACTTAAACATTGTCTTCATCTATAATCAGAATTAATGGCTCCTCTCTATAATCAATTCGTTACTTATTTTATAATTTACTGCCCAAAAATAGCCTAATTTTTCCCTAAATATCAAAAAAGTAGTATTTTTATAAAAAATTTATAACAAAGACATGAAATTTATTAAAGATTTATTTGCGCTAATCGTAAGCATTATATATGCTACAATAATTTTTGCACAAGCACCTCAAATAATTCCTGCCGAACATCCGGATATTGTAGGATTGTGGGAATTTGAAAACGAATCTGATCTCACAGCTTCCACAACTGGAAATAATTTGGTTTTAAATGGATCCCATACGGCAATTCCAGGACCAACTGGAGAAGATGGTGCTGTATCAATCGGAACAGGTAGCTATTACACCTGCTATCATGATATTGCTGGAAACGGAGGCGGTTCGGAGGTTAACGAATATAGTTTGGTATTCGACTTCAGAGTATCAGACATTTCGGAATATCATTGCTTTTATCAGGCAAATGCTTCAAATTCAAATGATGGTGAGTTATTTATTAATACTTCGGGACAAATAGGGAGAACAACTAATGGTCCCGGTTATTCAAGTTATGTTGTTAATCCAAATGAGTGGTACAGAATGGTTGTGTCTGTTGATTTAGGGAATTTCTACAAAGTCTATCTTGACGGAGCATTAATTTTAAACGGGAGCTCTCTTTCTGTTGACGGAGAATATAGTTTATATCCTGTTAATGATGATAATTTGGTCCATCTTTTCGCTGATGATAGTGGTGAAGATAATCAAATAGATATTGCTCTTGCTGCAATCTATAACAAAACAGTTGATCAAACAGAAGTAACCTCACTAGGTGGATATGGGCATATTATCAATCCAATTCCAGTAGGCATATTGCCATATTTGCAAACGCCTACACCTACAAGTATTTATATTAGCTGGCATTCAGATTTGACAGGTTCTACAACTGTTGAATACGGCACAACAGCAGATTTGGGACAGTCACAAACAGGTTCTTCTGAAGATATTAGCGGTAAAAACTGGCATACGGTAAAATTATCAGGACTTGAACCAGGAACCGTTTATTATTATAAATGTATAAGCGAAACAGAAGAAACCGAAATCTATAATTTCAAAACTCCCACAGCCGAAATTCAGGATAATCAGCATTTACGATTTATTTTGTTGGGAGACAGCAGAACAGATATTGCTAGAACCACACAGATTGCATTTGTTGCAAAAAACCAAGCAATTGAAATGTATGGCTCTCCAATTTACGATAAAATAAATATGATTGTTCATGTCGGAGATATTGTATCTAGTGGAGGTACAATCAGCCTATACGAAAATGAATATTTTAATTGTTATGAATCTATATCACGCAATTTACCAATAATGGTTATTATTGGTAATCACGAAAATGAGTCCTCAAATTATTACAATTACATGAAATATGATGATTTTAGCGATTTTTCGTGGCCTCTAAGCGAAAAATTTTACAGCTTTTATTATTTGAATCAGCAATTTATTTTTATAAATGGTAATGGAACATATTCGAATAGCATACAAACAAACTGGCTTGAAGAAAAATTAACTGAATCTGAGAACAATCCTGATGTTGATATGGTATTTTGTTTTACACATCAACCCGGACATAGCGAGTTGTGGCCTGATGGAAATACCGATTATATTCAAAATGACGTTATTCCTTTATTAAAACAATATGATAAAGTTCAGCTTTTAGCCTATGGTCACTCTCACGATTATGAAAGAGGAGCTATTGAATCATCTGTTGTGGATTCAAACGGCGATTATTATATAATGCTTACGGGCGGTGCCGGTTCAGCTCTTGACAGATGGGGAATGTACCCAAATCAGCAAGACTATGATGAGATCATGATATCTTATGACCATTATTTATATAATATTGTTGACATTGATCTAGAAAACAAGAGTTTTGAACTATTTTCATATTCTCTCGGAAATACAGATAAACCTCTTGATAATGTATTAGTGGACTATTATTACAGAAAACTAAACCAAGAACCGCCAAGTAAACCTTTTGCTATGTCTCCGCTAGGAGAAACAGGAGTTTTACCTCTTTTAATTGCCTCAGCTTTTGAAGGTCAAGATAGTTTGATGAGTAGCAAATTTCAAATTACTGCAACACCGGGAAATTATAGTAGCCCCATATTTGAAAAAAGACAAGATTGGGTAAATATTTATGGAGATAGCGGTGCTCCAGACTATATGCCAATAGATTTAAATGAGGGTATAGATTTAAGAAGAATACAAGTTACATCTCCGCTTACTGATGGAAACCAGTATGCGTGGAGAGTGAGATATCGTGATTTTAATTTGAAATGGAGCGATTGGTCAGATGAACAAATTTTTACTGTTAATGAGAACCTAACTGCATATACAGATTTTACTGCAAATTTAACTGAAGGATATATTCCCCTGACAATTAATTTTACAGATTTATCATACCCGGCAGTTGATTCATGGATTTGGGATTTTGACAACGACGGCTCAGAAGACAGTTTTTCTCAGGATGCTGAATTTACTTATGAATTTGCAGGTTTTTATACTGTAAAATTAACAACTCCTAACGGAGTCGAAACAAAAGACCTTTATATTAGTGCAGAAGACTCAACAGTAAAAGTTATTGAAAATAATTCGAATGATATTTTGAGAATAAATCCAAATCCTTGTTATGAATTGACAAATATTGAGTTTTATATAAAAGAATCTGATGACGTAAAATTGTCTGTTATAAATTCCAAAGGACAGATTATTGCAGTTTTACATGATGGGTTTATGAATGCGGGGAAACATAATATAACATGGAATACTAAAACTAAAACCGGAGATTTTTTACCATCTGGCAACTATTTAGTAAAATTTGAAACCGGCGAAGTAAACGAGATTAAAAAACTGATTATAATCACAAAGTAAAGCGAGATGAGAACTATTATATTATTCTTTCTTTCAGTCTTTCTATTTTGTAATGCATTTGCTTTAAATATGGTGAAAGACACATCAAGAACCATTATTACACTTGACAAGAGCGGTAATGTAATTTCAATAATAACCTATAAGGAAGACAATCTTCACGGTGAATTTATAACATACTATGAAAACAATAAACTAAAAGAAAAAGGAAATTATAAGGATAATTTATCTGACGGAAAATGGGAGAAATATTATGAAAACGGGAAAAAGAAAAGCATAGCTTTTTACGAAGATGGTAAATTAGATAAAAAAAACATCGGGTATTATGAAAACGGGAAAAAGAAATTTGTTGAAAAATATGATACCGGGAACAGAACAGGAAAATGGGAATATTATTATGAAAATGGGAATCTGAAGGAGATACAGTATTATGAGAATCACAAAAAAACCGGAACATGGCTTTACTATTATGAAACCGGAGAGATTCAGGGTGAAATAACTTATGTGCTGTCGAAAAAATCGGGATCTTGGAAAGAATATTACAAATCGGGTAAAGTGAAACAAACAACTGATTTTAACGAAAACAATAAGGATGGGTTTGAAAAATCATATTTTGAAACAGGGCAAATCTATAAACAAGTACAGTATTTTGACAATTTGAAAACCGGAGAGTATATTGAATACTACCCCTCGGGGGTAGTTGCAATAAAAGGACAATATGCTGGGAATAAAAAAATAGGAAGCTGGGAATACTTTGATGAAGAAGGGAATCTAGTTAAAGAAGAGAACACACTAAATAATTAGCTTAAAATTATTTATAACTTCATTTAATCAGTCTGCTCATATTTTATATCTTTGCATGGTAAAATTTCAAAATCATGGCAAAAATTCTCATAATTGACGACGAAAAAAGTATTCGTAACACTTTAAAAGATATCCTCACATTTGAAAGTCATAGTGTTGACTTGGCAGAAGATGGGAAAACCGGATTGCAACTTGCTTCCGACAACAGTTATGATATTATTTTTTGCGATATAAAAATGCCTCAAATGGATGGTATTGAAGTGCTTGAAAGTTTGCATGAGACATCTCCGGAAGTTCCAGTTGTTATGATTTCTGGTCATGGAAATATTGAAACAGCTGTTGAATCCATTAAAAAGGGAGCTTTTGATTTTATCCAGAAACCTCTTGATCTAAACAGGATAATGGTTACTTTAAAAAATGCACTTGAGAAGTCAAATCTTATTGTAGAAACAAAAACCCTCAAGAAAAAGGTCAATATGAGATACCAGATGATTGGGGAGTCGGCAGCAATAAAAAAAGTAAAAGACATGATTGAAAGGGTTGCTCCAACTGACGCCAGAGTTCTAATTACAGGAGAAAACGGAACAGGAAAAGAGGTCGTTGCCAGATGGTTACATGATAAAAGCAACAGAGCTCAAGCTCCTTTTATTGAAGTCAATTGTGCTGCGATACCATCTGAATTAATAGAATCTGAATTATTTGGACATGAAAAAGGAGCCTTTACCTCCGCCATTAAACAGCGCAAAGGAAAGTTTGAACAAGCTGACGGAGGAACAATTTTTCTTGACGAAATCGGTGATATGAGCCTCTCTGCTCAAGCAAAAGTTTTGAGAGCATTGCAGGAAAACAAAATTACCAGAGTCGGTAGCGACAAAGACATTGATGTCAATGTGAGGGTAATTGCAGCTACGAATAAAAATATCGCTAGCGAAATCGAAAAAAACAATTTTCGCGAAGACCTTTATCACCGCTTAAGTGTAATTCTTATTCACGTGCCATCTTTAAACAATCGTAAAGAAGACATTCCATTATTAGCAGAGCATTTTGTGGCAATTAGCTGCGAAGAACAGGGCGTTCCAATCAAAAAAATTGCCTCAGGAGCTTTAGAAGAACTAAAAAAAATAAATTGGACAGGTAATATTAGAGAATTACGTAATGTTATTGAAAGGTTGGTTATACTTTGCGGGTCGGAAATTATGGCAGAAGATGTTATTTCCTATGCAAGACCATTATAATTATTGGCTTTTTTAAAGAGTTCCAATTATACAACTAGGGTTTTCATT
>DAOOPK010000083.1:0-11431 GCA_035388205.1 Bacteroidales bacterium | reverse complement strand
TTTTGGAAATGCTCACTATTATTATAAATTTTCTTCTACCAGCTAAATAATTACAGATAATCCTACAAAATATTTTGCATCATTTTATTAAGCGAAATCTTCCAATCCGGAATACTGATATTTAGTGCTTCGGATATTTTAGAAGTATTCATAACGCTGTAGGCAGGTCTTTTTACTTTTGAAGGGAATTCATTACTCGAAACAGGAATGATAGGGATTTTTATACCGGAAATTTTAATAATTTCTGATGCAAATTCGTACCATGAACAAATTCCACTGTTGGAATAATGATAAATTCCTGCATACCATTCTTTTTGTTTGAAAAATTTCAGAACAAACAGCATAATTGCATCTGCCAGATCTCCAGCATAAGTTGGAGAACCAATCTGATCACTCACAACCCTTAATTCAGTTCTTTCTTTGGCTAATCTCAGCATTGTTTTTACAAAATTAGAACCGTGTTCGCTGTAGAGCCATGATGTTCTGATAATTATAGAATTGGGATTGTTTTGTAATACTTTTATCTCACCATCGAGTTTTGTCCTTCCATAAACAGATTGTGGATTTGTTGGATTATCCTCTTTGTATGGAAATGTCGAAATACCGTCAAAGACATAATCTGTTGATATGTGAATGAATTTAGCCTTATTATCTGAACATTTTTTTGCCAGATAAGCAGGAGCGAGGCTATTGATTTTTTCAGCAGTTAAAACATCTTCTTCGGCTTTGTCAACAGCAGTATAAGCTGCACAATTTATTATTAGGTCAATATTGTTTTTAATGAATAGCTTGTCTATTTGTGAATTATCTGTAATATCAATTTCTTGGATGTCATAAAACAAAAAATCAAAGTCATTATATTGAGCAGAAAGTTCAGATATCTTTTTGCCAAGCTGTCCTTTAGATCCAAATACTACAATTTTCATTTTAGAAGTTTTTTTCCGCATTATGGAAATCAGGATGATTCAGGTCTTTTGGTGAAATAATCCGTTTATCTTCCGGAATAAGCCAGTCAATATTCAAGAATTTGTCAGACAGAGAAATGCCTCTTTCAGATGCCTGATTGTAATAACTGTCACACATATAAGAAAAAATTGCAAAATCTGATAAGACTGAAAATCCGTGGGCGAAACCTTTAGGGATTAAAAACTGCTTCTTATTTTCGGCAGATAATCGCACTGAATAGTATTTCCCGAAAGTCGGAGAGTTTTTTCTTAAATCAACTGCAAGGTCCAAAACTTCGCCAGAAACCACTCTGACCAGTTTTGCCTGCGCGTATGGATTTAGTTGATAATGAAGTCCTCGAATAACTCCGTAACAAGATCCTGATTCATTGAATTGAACAGGTGTAAAATCAATTCCGTTTTCTTTTAGTACATTTTTATTCCAAAATTCCATGAAATATCCGCGACTATCGCCAAAAACAGATGGTTCCAGTATTAATAATCCTTCAATGTCTGTTGTTACAATTTTCATAAAGGCAAGTTGTTATTAAGGACTTTTATTAAATATTGACCGTACTGACTTTTCTTAAGAGGTTCTATGAGATTTTCGAGCTGTTTTTTATCAATAAAACCTCTGCTGTAAGCGATTTCTTCTATACAAGAAGCTTTTAGTCCTTGTCTGGCTTCTAATGTTTCGATAAAATTTGCTGCTTGTAAAAGACTTTCAGGTGTGCCAGTATCTAACCATGCAAAACCACGTCCCAGCAGTTTTATTTGCAAGCGGTTTTCAGTCAAATATAAATTATTTAAATCTGTAATTTCATATTCCCCGCGTTTTGACGGCTTTAGATTTTTTGCTTTTTGAACTACATCATTACTATAAAAATATAGTCCTGTAACTGCATAATTTGATTTAGGCTTTTCGGGCTTTTCTTCGATTGAAATTACACTCATATTTTTGTCAAACTCCGCTACTCCATATCGTTGAGGATCATTTACATAATACCCGAAGATGAGAGCCCCATCCTTTAATTTTGCAGCATTTAGCAGAACTTTACCAAAACCTTGACCATAAAAAATATTATCTCCTAAAACAAGACAGACATTATCATTTCCAATAAAATCTTCACCTAAAACAAAAGCCTGAGCGAGACCATCAGGAGAAGGTTGAATTTTATAACTTATTTTCATTCCAAGCTGTGATCCGTCTCTAAAAAGTCTTTCATAGAGAGAAATATCAACAGGTGTAGAAATAATAAGGACTTCTCTGATTCCTGCAAGCATAAGTACTGACAATGGGTAATATATCATCGGTTTGTCATAAACAGGTATAATCTGTTTTGAGATGCTTATTGTTATCGGATGTAGTCTTGTTCCTGCACCACCTGCTAAAATAATACCTTTCATTTTATATGTTTTTGAAATATTCTATAGTTTTAATTAATCCATTATCCAGATTAGTTTTTGGTTCCCAGTTGTTAAGAAGTTGTTTTGCCAGAGTGATGTCAGGTTTTCGTTGCACAGGATCATCTTCAGGTAATTCATGGAATTCAATCTTGCTTTTTGATCCGGTAATTGAAATTATTTTATCAGCTAATTCAAGCATATTGAATTCGTGTGGATTTCCTATATTGACGGGTCCAATTACTATGTTGTCGGTATTCATCATTCTTATGAGGGCTTCTATCAGGTCGTCAACATATTGAAATGAGCGAGTTTGTTTTCCATCTCCATAGATTGTAACAGGTTTGTTTTGAAGTGCCTGAACAATAAAGTTGGAAACAACTCTGCCGTCATTTGGTAACATTCGGGGACCATAAGTGTTGAAAATCCTAACGATTTTAATTTTTACGTTATTCTGTTTATGGTAATTTATAAACAAAGATTCGGCACAACGCTTTCCTTCGTCATAACATGATCTGGAACCGATTGGATTTACATTTCCCCAATAAGTTTCAGTTTGAGGATGCATAACAGGATCTCCATAAACTTCGCTCGTTGATGCCTGAAGAATTTTGGCTTTTATTCTTTTTGCAAGCCCAAGCATATTAATAGCTCCCATTACTGATGTCTTAATAGTCTTGATGGGATTAAACTGATAATGTACAGGAGATGCAGGGCAAGCCAGATTGTATATTTCGTCAGCTTCAACAAAAAATGGTATCGTTATATCATGTCTGATTAATTCAAAATAAGGATTATCCAACAGATGGACTACATTAGATTTAGCTCCGGTAAAGAAATTATCAACACAAATAACTTCGTTGCCTTCTTTTAGCAATCTTTCACATAAATGAGATCCGATAAAACCGGCACCTCCGGTAACAAGTATTTTTTTCATTAATGCCGTATTTTTTTGGTAAAAATAAATGTAATTTTTCAGATAAACAATTTAATATCTGAAATAGTATGTCTTGTACTTATAGGTAATAATTTGTAAACTATTGATTACAAATTATTTATAGTGTCGAATGTAAAACAGTGTCGAATGTAAAGAGATCAAAATTATTTAAGAATAATCATTTCGCGTCCTCTGCTGACAATGTCACCTGGTTTAACAAGGATTTTATCAACGATTCCTTTCCTGTCAAATTTAATCTGATTATTCATTTTCATCGCTTCGATAACCAACATAGCATCTCCTTCATTGACTTCATCACCATTATTAACGAAAATTTCTACAATAGTTCCGGGAATTATTGATTTAATTCTTCTGTCGTCAGGCTGAGTCCATTTTTTCCTTTTTTCAAATGACTTAATAGAATTTGTTTTATACTCTACATCGTCAATAACAAATTTGATATCATTATTACTCATAATTATCAATATTAAAATGGAGGGATTCCATGTTTTTTATCTGATTTAACAACCACTTTGTTCCTACACACCAATAGAGCATGTAATAGCATTTGTCTTGTTTCGGCCGGTTCGATCACAGAGTCAATATATCCTTTTGCAGCAGCTACATAAGGATTTGCAAATCGTTCTTTGTACTCTTCCACTTTTTGTTTTCTCATTTCATTCGGGTTTTGTGCTTCTGCAATTTCTTTCCTGAAAATAATATTTGCAGCACCCTGAGGACCCATAACAGCAATTTCTGCTGTTGGCCATGCATACACAAAGTCAGCATTCAAATGTCTGGAACTCATTGCGATATAACCTCCGCCATAAGCTTTACGCAATATGACCGTGATTTTTGGTACCGTAGCTTCCGAATATGAATATAGAACTTTTGCTCCGTGTCTTATTACTCCTGAATGTTCTTGATCAACACCTGGTAAATATCCTGGAAGGTCAACAAAAGTAACTAAGGGGATATTGAAAGCATCACAAAAACGAATAAAACGTGCAGCTTTATCTGAGGAATCCACGTCAAGAACTCCGGCAAGATAAAGCGGTTGATTAGCAACAAAACCAACAGTTTGTCCTCCAATACGGCCATAACCTACAACTATGTTCCTTGCAAATCTTTCCATCACTTCGATGAAATCAGACTTGTCAGCGACAGCTTTTATTACATCCCGCACATCGTATGGTTTTGTTGGATCTATCGGAACCACATTATTTATGTCAATATTTGAAACAGGATTTTCTGAAGATTTGTTGTCCTGCTGAGGAATGTTATTATGAGGAATGAAAGACAACAATTTTCGGATTTGTTTAAAGCATTCCTCCTCATTATGGGCAAAAAAATGAGCGTTACCGGTTATTTCGCTATGTACACGTGCTCCACCAAGATCTTCTTGTGAAATTTCTTCACCCAGCACTGTTTTGATTACTTCTGGTCCGGTAATAAACATCTTTGAAATATTATCAACGACAAAAACATAATCTGTTAATGCAGGAGAATATACAGCACCGCCGGCACAAGGTCCCAATATCACGGAAATCTGAGGGATAATCCCGCTTGCCAGTGTATTACGATAAAAAATATCACCATAGCCGGCTAAAGAGTCAACGCCTTCCTGAATACGGGCACCTCCGGAATCGTTTATTCCGATGCAGGGCACTTTCATTTTCATTGCAACATCCTGAATTTTTGCTATTTTCATAGCATGTCGGTATCCCAGAGAGCCTCCAACTACAGTGAAGTCTTGAGCAAACACACAAACAGGCTTACCTTCAACAAGTCCTGTTCCTATTATTACACCATCTCCGTTTAATACTTTATCTGCCATTCCGAAATCACGGGCATCATGCTGTACAAATAAATCATATTCATTGAAAGAACCTTTGTCCAATAAAAGGTCAATTCTTTCACGGGCTGTTAATTTGCCCGATTCTTTCTGTTTTTGAATAGCTTTTTCTCCGCCACCCATCATTACTGACTGACGTTTTTGAATTAAAGCATCTATTTTCTCATTTCTATTCATATAATTAGTATTGGTTATACATATTAATTTAATTATCTGGGTGCAGTGAAATATATTCCTGCTGCTATCAATGCAAATAATATATTAGGTATCCAAACCGAAAACATTGCATTGAATGTCCCATTAATTGCAAACACTGTTGCAAAACGCATAAAAAGTATATATGAAAAACTAAGTAAAATACCTATACCTACATTTATTCCCAATCCTCCTCTTATTTTTCGAACCGACAAGGCTAATCCTATCAATGTTAAGATAAAGGTTGAAAAAGGAGCGGCTATTCTCGAATGTTTCTCAATTTCACTTGTCACAACGGCAGAAGTCCCTGATAATTTTTGCTCGTCAATGAGTTCATCAAGCTCTTTTTTGTTCATTGCTTCAATGACACTGGTTTTACTTTGAAAATCGCTGGGTTTTATTCTGAATGCTGTATCAATTCTTAATCCGCTAATTAACTCTTCTCTGTCAGGATAAAAATTCCTTATATAGTAATTTTGTAATATCCATTTTTGATTTATAGAATCCCAGATCATCATTTCAGCATTAAGTTTTGATTGCAGCTTAACACCGTCAAATTTTTCCAAAGACACTCTTAAACCCATATCTCTGGATTGATTATAGCTTTCTACATAAAAGTAAACACCAGGATAAATCTGGCGGTGAATATTGTAACCTCCGTATTTAGCATTTTTATTTTTTAAATACTGAGTTTGAAATTCAATTCTTCTTTTATTGGAATCGGGGATAACATAGTTGCCTAAAATAAATGAGAATATAGTAATTATTGTTGCAGCAATAAAGTATGGGTATAACAATCTTGGCAGACTGATGCCACTGCTAAACATGGCAATAAACTCGCTTTTTGCTGCCATTCTTGATGTGAAGAAAATTACAGAAATAAAAACAAATAATGAACTAAAAAGATTGGCAAAATAGGGTATAAAATTTAAATAGTAATCAAATAATATGGCATTTAGAGGAGCACCCTTATCTAAAAAATCATCCATTTTTTCTGAAACATCAAAGATTATCGCGATAAGAATAATCAATGTTAAAGCCATGAAAAATGTTCCCAGAAATTTTCTTATAATATAGATATCAATTTTTTTCAATCAGATTCTTTGATTTAGTTTTTCTAAAGTTTGATTTTTCCATATTTTAAAGTCGCCCTTTTTAATGTGATCTCTTGCTCCCTGCATCAATCTTAAATAGAAACTGAGATTATGAATACTAGCAATCTGCGCCCCCAGCATTTCTCCCGAAATAACCAAATGACGAAGATATGCTTTTGTATATATTTTGTCAACAAAGCTTGTCCCAGATTCATCAATCGGACTGAAATCATATTCCCATTTTTTATTTCTCATGTTTAATGTTCCGTCCATTGTAAACAGCATTCCGTTACGTGCATTCCTTGTTGGCATTACACAGTCAAACATGTCAATTCCTCTAGCAATACCTTCAAGTAAGTTTGAAGGTGTTCCCACGCCCATAAGATAACGTGGCTTGTTTTCGGGAAGTAGTTCATTTACAACCTCAATCATATCGTACATTTCTTCTACCGGTTCTCCAACCGATAAACCTCCAATCGCATTTCCTTCTGCACCAATATCAGCAATGAATTTTGCTGATTCGGCTCTTAAGTCTTTATAAACAGAACCTTGTACTATTGGAAAATATGATTGTGAATGATTGTATATTTTATCAGTTGATTTAAAATATTTCCACCCTCTGCTGAGCCATTGATGCGTAAGTTTTAAAGATTTAGCTGCATATTTATATTCGCAGGGATAGGGTGTGCATTCGTCAAAAGCCATAATAATATCCGCACCTATCTTTCTTTGAATGTCAACAACATTTTCAGGAGTGAAAATATGTTTTGATCCATCAATATGGCTTTTAAAAACAGCTCCCTCGTCTGTCAGTTTTCTGTTTTCGGCCAACGAAAATACCTGGAATCCACCACTGTCAGTCAAAATGTTTCTGTCCCATCCTATAAATTTGTGAAGTCCTCCTGCTTTGCTGATGATATCAACTCCTGGTCTTAAATATAAGTGATAAGTATTTCCAAGAATTATATTGGCATTGATTTCATTTTTCAGCTCGGGAATATGAACACCTTTTACAGTACCTGCTGTTCCAACGGGCATGAAAACGGGAGTGTCAATCACACCGTGGTCAGTCGTGATCTGCCCGCATCTAGCTTTGGTTTCCTTATCATTATGAATAACTGAAAATTCCATATTTTGCGGGGCAAAGATAAGTATAATTTGTAATATACAATATTGAATAGGGGAATGCTATTAAGCACATGTTTGACAGGTGGGTATTAACTAATTCTCAAAAACATAATTAATAATATTTGCTCCCATTTTCAGAGCTTTCAACCTTACTTCGTATGAATCGTTGTGAACAGCTTCATCTTCCCAGCCATCTCCTAAATCAGTTTCATAAGAATAGAAGACAACCAGTCTCCCTTGATAAATTATACCAAAACCTTGTGGAGCTTTGTTGTCATGTTCGTGTATTTTTGGCAAGCCTTGTGGAAAGTCATACTTCTGATGATAAATCGGATGGGAATAAGGTAATTCTATCAGTTCTGATTCAGGGAAGACTTTTTTTAATTCTCTTCTGATATATTGATCCATCCCATAGTTATCATCAATATGTAGAAAGCCTCCTGAGATAAGATAACTTCTTAGATTTGAAGCTTCAAAATCTGAAAAAATAACATTGCCATGACCTGTCATGTGAATAAACGGGTAATTAAAAATATCAGAACTTCCGGGTTCAACTGTAGAGGGTTGGTTAAAAATGCTTGTTCCGAGATTTGTATTGCAAAAATCAATAAGATTTGGTAAAGATGTCGGATTGGCATACCAGTCTCCTCCACCATTATATTTTAATAATGCAATTTTATATGTTTCGTTCTGAGAAAAAACAATAGTTCCTTGCATGATTAATATCAAGGATAACAAGGATATTTTTAGAGCAAATATTCTATTTCGCATATAAATTCATTTGTATTCCAACAAGTAAGCCCGATCTGGCATAGTCTTTATTTTCTGCTGAGTAGTCTGTAATCCATTTCCCGAGACTGTATGTAAAAATTACAGCAAGATTATTATAGCCCATGCGTAAAAAGATGCCGTAATTGTATGGATTTAAGTAATATGGTTTTTTAAATTTTGCTTTTTGAAATAAAGAACTGCTTTTTAAAACATAATTTGTTCCATAGTTAAAAGCATAACTATAAAGACCTCCGAGATCAGTAAACCAACCTAAGTTTCTATAACTGGATTTTCCTATATTAATTCTTATATAAGCAGCTCCGGAAATTGAATTATGGTAAGTATTTATATTATTATAGAAAGTCCCGGGATCGAATGATAAAAGTGAATCCTTATCAAGAAACGAGCGACGATTAACACAAGATAATTCGGCTCCAATGTCCAGAGAAGGTATTATTTTGTAACGATAGGCATAACCTGCACTAAAAATTCCGGATTTTAATTCGTTTTCAATGCTGGGGATTAAAGGCATTGGCAAAGAATAATTTATATAGTAATAACCAAAATGTTTATCCTGACATGACCATTCAGTTTCGGAGCCGTAGAGGTCTTTATCTTTTACAGTTTCGGAAGGTCGTTGTGCAACTGTAAAGAAAGGAATTAAAACTATCAATAGTAATAATCTACATTTCATTATTATGAATTATTTTTTGACAAAGATAATTATTTAAATAAAAACAAAAAAGCGGTATTACACCGCTTAAATGTTGTTATGTTAATAGTTTTTATTTTATAACAAGTCTTTGATTTAAAACAGCCTCGTTTGTTTCAATTTTTATGAAATATAAGCCTGCTGTTTTGATATCTGAGATGTTAATAGTTGTACTGTTTACATCATATTCAAAACATAATTTACCGGTTGCATCAAAAATCTGAACGCTTCTAATTATTTCCTGAGATTCAATTAAGAAATGTCCATCCGAAGGATTAGGATATACTTTGATTGTACTTGCATCAGAATCAGATATTATTGAAACTACCTGTACTTCGGCAAAACCTGTAGCCATACATCCGTTATCGTCGATTACAGCAACTGAATATAAGCCGGCAGACAGCCCTGTTATTATTAGATCATGCTCATTATTAGACCAATTTATAGTATATGGATCACTACCTCCGGTAATAGTTAGTTCAATTTCTCCATCTGCATTTCCAACTCCGGTTTCATGGGTAATACTGAAACTTAGTTCAGGCTTTGTGTAAACTGAAATATAATCTGTCTTAACCTCTTCATCTTCACCATTGCTATTTGTTATAGTTAATGATACTGTAAAAGTTCCCGGATTTGAATATGTATGTTCAGGATTTTGTTCGGTTGAAGTTCCTCCATCTCCAAAGTCCCATTCCCATGATGTCGGATAGTTTTCGGTTAAATCGGTAAACTGAACAGTTAATGTTTCGCAAGCATCTGTATCATCTGCAGTAAAATCAGCTACCGGCAAAGCAGCTCCCTCTTCTGTTACCACAATACAATCTGAAGCCTGGCAACCGTCATCACCAAAAACAGTTACACAATATTCTCCTGCATATAAACCGGTTATCGTTGGTAAACTCTCAGCAGTGTTCCACCAATAGTCATAAGGCAAAACCCCTCCTGTGGCTATAACAGTTGCAGTGCCGTCATTTCCTAAGATAGTCTCTTGTGTCATTGACATTTCGATGGAAGGAGATTCTCCTAAATAAATATAATCTTCAAGTGTTTCAGTATCACTATCTATGTCATTTTCAACAGAAAGAGTTACTGTGTATGAGCCTTGTTCAGTATAAGTGTGCATAGGATTTTGGATATCAGAAGTTGCACCATCACCAAAGTCCCATGTCCATGAAGTTGGAGTATTTGAGCTTAAATCTGTGAATTGAACTATCAACTCATTGCAACCATTTGTAACATCTGCTTCGAAAGCTGCAACAGGTCCTGCGCCGTTTGTATTTACAGTTCCACAGTCAGTAGCAATACAGTTATTAAAATCCTGCACAGTTACACAATAAAAACCTCCTGAAAGTCCAGTTAGAGGATTTCCTGAATAAGGAGATTGCCAAGTAAGTGAATACGGAGCAGTACCTTCAGATACGTTTGCTGTAGCAGTTCCGTCATTTGCTCCTGGAGCTGATTCTGGAGTCGTTATAACTGAGACCGTGGGAGAATCTAAAATTGTAACCGACACATCGTCAGTAGAAGTACAACCATTTACATCTTCAACAACTACTGTATAAGTTCCGGTTGAAGTTGCTTCGTATGTTTGATCACCGGCAACACCGTTCCATGAATATGAGGTATATCCGATTCCTGCATCAAGTGTAACCGTACCACCGCATTCACTTGTTAGGTTATCACCAATATCTACTTGGGCTGCACTGTTTATTGTTACATCAAAACTTGATTCTGCAAAACAGTTAGGTGTCGTTCCGGTCTCAGCATATATTGTTATTACTTGTGATTCTGTAATCATAGTCCCTGAAGGTAACAAAGTTCCAAGATTATTATAGCATTGACCATTTGTTAAGACAGGAATTGTATATAAATCACAAACTTCAACATCAGGAAGGTTGTCAACTACTGGAGTCTCATTAATGGTTACCGTAAAACTATTTTCGTTCGTACAATTTGGTATTGTTCCTGTTTCAGCATAAACGTAAACCGTTGTTGTAGTTGTAATTTCATATCCTGCAGAAATAGGATTTATTCCTCCCGAAGACAAGAAATATTCACCATTTATAAGAGATGGTAGTATATATAAATCACATGCAGTAACATCTGTAGTCGCATCAAGATCAGGAATTGAATTTATAGTTGCTGTTACAGGAGTCCTTGCGCTGACACATTCATCGCCTGTCATTATCTCCCAATTATAGAAGTAATAATAGTAATTTGCATCTCCAGCATTAGTACCTGTTATAGACACTACTCCTCCTATATCATAAGGCCAGCTTGTCCCAGTGTTGTTTCTCCACAAATTTGAGGTGGCTGTTCCACATTTTAATTGATAATCTGTGCCTGCAGGTATATCAAAGTCAAGACTTACAGTGTTAATACCTTCGATTA
>DAOOPK010000082.1:0-11445 GCA_035388205.1 Bacteroidales bacterium | reverse complement strand
TGTAATCCAAACATTTTTATAGATTCAACAAACTGTACAGGTTACTCGATTGTTGCACATTCTACCAACGCAACATGCAGCACATGTTATGATGGTGAAGCATGGGTTGATATAAATGGAGGTTCTCCACCTTATTCTTACACTTGGTATTCTAATCCTATGCAAAACACTACTGTTGTGGATAATTTGGGACAAGGCAGTTATGAGGTTTGTGTTTCTGATTTATATGGTTGTATTGCTTGTGATTCCGTTTATATAGGTGTCGGTGATTGTTCGGCGTATTTTTATCTGTATGCCGACACTTCGATTTCACATCATTACTTTGCTGTGAACATGGCATCAGGTGTTACTCCTCTTACATATTCATGGGACTGGGGAGATGGTAATGTCTCAGATGGACCTTATCCAAGTCATACTTATACCAGTGAGGGAAACTATACTATTTGTCTATCAATAACTGATTCTGTTGGTTGTACCAATACTCACTGTGTTTCATTCTATTTACAAAAAGATGGAAAGTCAACCGTTACTATTGATGTTCTCAGCGATTCTCCAACTGAAATTAATAATATTGTTAAAGATAAAGCATTTACAATTTTCCCGAATCCGGTAAATGATATTTTGACAATTAGATTGTTAAAGTACATACCTAAAGGAGAAATAGAAATTTATAATCTTTTAGGCCAAAAATATAATACTCTGATGATTTCAAATACTGAGACAGAAATTGACGTTTCCGGTTTATTAAGAGGGATTTACATTATAGAATTGAAAACCGATGACAATATAAGCCGGCAGATGTTTATCAAACAGTAAAACGAAAAAATGTCCTCATTTTAATTACAGAAGACAATTAGCTATTATGATATAGAAAATAATAAGCTTCTATATTATCAAGATAAACTCCATCAAAACCGGCATCAATTATTTTCTTAATATATGATGAGTCATTACCATAAATAATATTTTGCCATTCCTCGTTCCAAAATTCTATCCAGAACTCATCTTCATAACCATCATATTTTTTCTTTATCCAGTCCGGATTCTTTCGTTTCCAATCGCTTTTCCAGTAATAGCGATAATTTTCTACCGAACCTATGCTGATATAGGAAATTACCAGTCTTTGTCCTCCATTTGCTTTATTTTTAAGTTGTTGAATTTCTGCCGAGCTGAATTCGGAGTCATCAAAGAACAAATCAATCAGGATCAAGTCGTAATCTGTTTCGGCTATGGAATTGAGCATATCTTCTTTTGAAGAATAATTATCTGTACTGATTAGGTATAAATAATTTTGTGCCAATGACAGATTGGTGATATCTGTTGTATTTGAATTAGTGATGCTTTCGGGGATCTTTGAATAGTAATAGTTATCGCCAGTTCTTGTAAAGCATATAAAACCCTCATTATAGTTCTTTTCAATTGCGTCTTCCACATTATTTTTATCGGTAACATATTCCGAAACCATTATTTTTTCAGTTGTCTTTATTTTCTGCAACATAGACAGACGATAATCATCTGTTACAATGCCCCCATCGTAAAATAATTCTTCAACTCCCAAACCATCAATTGCTGTAATATAAGCTGAATTTAGTTCACCGTCAGCATCAATATTATTGAATGCAAGCTCAATTCCATTTTGGGGAATTATAATGAAGTCAGGATCATATTCTTTTGCATAATCCGAAATATTAATGACAAATTTCTGCATTTTTTCTGCAGCAGTATTGGTTTTTTCTTCTTTTGCACAACCGGAAATTATTACACTTAAGATTAAAATCAGCATTATCTTTCTGGTGGAAATAGTTCTTCTAATAAAGGGAATTTTCATAATATATCTGATTCATTATATGCCTTTAACAAAAATTTAAGCATTAATACAACATAAATACATAAACATAATATTATCTTTTTAATTTTGTTGCAAATTTAAATATTAAAATATGAAAAAATTATCATTTTTATTGCTGAGCATTTTGATAAGTGTTTCGGCAATTTTTGCTCAGGGGCTTGAACTTACAGATAAGTTGCCCACCGACCCTAAAGTATTGACAGGAACTTTAGAAAACGGTATGAAATATTATATTAGGTCTAATGCAACGCCTGAAAAACGTGCTGAGTTTACTCTTGTTGTTAATGCTGGATCCGTCCTAGAAGATGCTGATCAGCAGGGATTAGCTCACTTTAATGAGCACATGGCCTTTAATGGTACCAAGAATTTTCCCAAACATGAGTTAATAAATTATTTGGAATCGTTAGGTATGAAATTCGGACCGGAAGTAAATGCATATACCTCATTTGACGAAACGGTTTATGGGATTAAGGTTCCAACAGATAATCCTGAATTTGTTGATAAAGGTTTGTTGGTTTTGTTTGATTGGGCTTCTCAGGTTTCGTTGGAAACAGAAGAAATTGAAGCTGAAAGAGGTATTATACATGAAGAATGGCGTATGGGACAAGGAGCTATGGACCGTATGCAGCGCAAATTTTTAGCAGTAGTATTCCATAATTCTATTTATGCAGAGAGACTTCCTATAGGATTGATGGATGTGGTTGACAATTGTGATCCTGATGCATTGCGTCGTTTTTATAAGGATTGGTATAGACCGGACCTTATGGCAGTAGTTGTAGTTGGTGACTTTGACGCAAAAGAAATGGAACAAAAGGTAATTGATTTATTCAGCAAAATAGAAAAACATCCTGCTCCACGTGAAAGATTTTATGCAGATATTCCTGACCATGATGAAACCTTAGTTTGTGTTGCTTCAGATCCTGAATCTCCAATAAGCATGGTGCAGATGTTTTATAAACACCCCCTTAAACCAAAAGTAACTGTTGCTGATTATCGTGATGATATAGTCGGGATGTTGATGAGTTCGATGATCTCAAACAGATTGAGTGAGCTTACGCTACTCGAAAATCCTCCATTTGCTCAGGGATATGCAGGTTATTCCGAATTTATTGGTCCAAAATCAATGTACATAAGTTTGGGAGTTGTTCAGAACAATGACATCAAAGCAACTATTGAAGCTTTGGTAACAGAAAATCAAAGAATGAAGCAACACGGATTTACCGAAACAGAGCTTGAACGCGAGAAAGCTACCCTTATGAAAGAAATTGAAAAAATGTACAACGAAAGGGATAAGCAAAAATCAGAATCTTATGTAAGTGAGTACCAAAGCAATTATCTACCCCCTCATAATCCATATCCGGGAATTGAATATGAATATGAGTTGTTTAAAAAATATCTCCCTGGAATTACATTAGATGAGGTTAATAAATTCGCAGCTTCAATGATTATAGACAAAAACCTTGTAATTGTCGTTTTAACCCCCGAAAAAGAAGGAGTTGTAATTCCAACAGAAGATGAAGTGTTAAAAATTTATAATGATGCAAATTCACAAAAGGTAGATGCTTATGTGGACAGAGTATCAGACAAACCACTTATTAGTAGTTTGCCAGAAAGTGGTAAAGTGGCTAAAAAAGTCAAAAACAAAGGTTTAGATTATGAAAAATGGACTTTTAAAAACGGAGTAACTGTAATTCTAAAAACTACTGATTTCAAAGATGATGAAATACTTTTCGAAGCAAAAAGTTTTGGTGGATATTCTTTATATGATCAAAAAGATGACATAAGCAGTAAATATGCTGCCGATATAGCCGAAGAAAGTGGTATGGGTGACTTTGATAAAGCTGAATTTCAAAAATTTATGTCTGGGAAAAAAGTCCGTTTTCAACCTTATATAGGTGAAATTTCTGAAGGTTTTGTCGGAAGTTGTTCCGTAAGCGATTTTGAGACTTTGCTTCAATTGATACACGTTTCGTTTACAAAGCCTAGAATTTCCGAATCTGCTTTTAAGTCCTATATTAATAAAGAAAAAGGTATGGTCGAAAATTCGATGTTAGACCCTCAATCTGAATGGTCAGATACTTTAAGATGGACTATTGCTAATCACCACCCGCGTAAACGCCCAGTTACACCTGAAATATTGGATGAGGCTGATTATAAGCGTGTTAAATATATTTACAACCAACGTTTTAGCGATCCTGGTAATTTTACGTTTTATTTTGTTGGAAACATAGATAAAAAACAAGCTAAAGTCTTGTTAGAGAAATATTTAGGTTCATTGCCAGTTGTTACAAAAAACGAAACTTTTGTAGATCTTGGAATTAGAGCACCTAAAGGCGTAATAGAAAAAACTGTCAGAAAAGGCAAAGACCCAAAATGTGTTGAAGTAATATATTTTAATGGTAGTTTTGACTATAATGCTAAAAACTGTCTCGAAATTGATGCAATATGTAAAATATTATCAACACGTTTACTAGAAGATATTCGTGAGAAAGAAAGCGGAGTTTATTCGATTGGTGCATATCCTTCAAGCTATAAAACGACTCATGAAGGCTATTCGGTAACAATTTCATTTAGCTGCGATCCTGAAAGAGAAGAAGAATTGAGAACCAAGACTTTGGATATTATAAATTCATTAAAAGTTGATGGTATTACCGATACGGATATTCAGAAAGTAGTTGAAAAAGAAAGGAGAGAGTTTGAAACTAATGTTAGAGAAAACTCTTACTGGAAAAAATTACTTATGGATATAAATGAAGATAAAATAACAGAAGAAGATTATAATAACTATAATGGTTTAATCGAAACAATCAGCATTGAGACTATGAAAGCTGCTGCAAATAAATACTTTGATATGAATAATTATATCAGAGTTGATTTGTTACCTGAAAAATAATATTGATTTTATTATCTTAAAAGCCACTTTTCGGAGTGGCTTTTTTATTTACTGGCAAAAAACAGTTCTACCTCTCCGTATCTTAATGATAACACTCTATTAGTTAATTCCGTAATTCTGAATGTGTTTGGACCTATAGTCAAATACTGAGCGTCTATACTTAATTCCCAAACTGTAAAAACAGTATCGTTGTTTTCATAAATCTTATAAAGAGTGTTATCATTATGGAATGAATAAGTAACAGTCCTGAATTCTGCTGTCTGATTTTGAGAGTAATCAACCATAGTTATAATTTCCCAGCATTGCTTAGTCAGTATCTTTTCGGTTTTGCGATAGTCGTATTCGTCAGAACATGAAACCAACATTATCGTTGCTAAAAGAAATAATATGCAAGGTTTGTGAATATATCTCATTTACAGAATATCTTTTAGCTTATAAACATTATTTGCCCTAATACCTCTTTCTGTTTTTATCAGATCACAACATTCATTATAATAGTCATGTTGAAAAACTATTAACCAATTATTTTCCTCGGCCTCGGATAGTATTTGTTTTTTTTCTTCGATACTTGTAAGAGGAAACAGATCATAAGCAGATACCCATGCAAGAGGAATTGATGCCATAGCAGGAATAAGGTCACCTGCAAAGAAAACTGTGCGTTCAGGAGTTTTTATAATAGGAAGCATTAACCCGAGAGTATGCCCGTCAAACAATCTTAATTCAATATCGTTGCTTATTTTAATTCTATCATTTACTAAAACTAATTTATCTGAATCTTTTAATATCTCAAAATTCTCTTTTATGTAAGATGATTTTTCACGATAGTTTGGAGAATTGGCATTATCCCATTGTTTTTGCGATATATAGTGTTTTGCATTAGGGAAACTTAATTTAAGTTCTCCTGTGATTTTTTCTGCTTGTGTTGTCCCTCCACAATGGTCAAAATGTAAATGTGTCAGAACAACATTAGTAATTTCTTCATTGGAATATCCGGCAGCCTTTATATTCGTTTCAAGATCCTTCGAAAAATCGGCATGATATGATTTTGCAGTATCGTCCGATTCTTTATTGCCAATTCCGGTATCAATTAAAATTATGTTTTTCCCGTCATCAATTAACAACGACCGACATGATGCTTTACACATATTATTTTCATCGCAGGGATATTTCTTAACCCAGATTGTTTTGGGGATTACACCAAAAAATGCACCACCGTCAATTTTAAATTCAGGAGTATCTAAAACAATAAATTTCATTAATATTTGTTAAAAATAATGGTCAAAAATAAATAAAAAGGAGATAGACTACTAAATTTTTATAATTTTGCAAAAAAATAAATATATGGGAGAAATTACCGAAATACCTAAGAAAAAAAAGGATGCTACAACAAAAGTATTAATCGCTTTGGTATCTTTAATGGCTCTGGCTGTTGGTGTTTTAGGTTTCATGCTTTATGATGTGTCTCAGCAAAACAAAGTAATTATTGTTAAATCTCAGGAGATAACAGTTGAAAAAGACAATCTGAAAGCCGAATTATCGGAATTGCTGGATGATTATGATGAGCTTCAAACGAATAATGACAGCCTTAATGCTGAAATATTGAAAGAAAAACAACATATCGAGACTTTGATAAAAGAACTGGATGGAATAAAAAATTATAATTATAGTATTCAGCAGAAATATGAAAAAGAACTTTTATCACTTCGGAATATTATGAGACATTATGTTTATCAGATAGATAGCTTGGATCAGTTAAATAAGTTTTTAATTGCCGAAAATTTTCAGATTAAGGACGACCATGATAGAATAAAAACCGAAATGGACAATGTCGTCGAAAAAAATGATGAACTTGAGTTGGTTATTGAAGGAGCAAGTATTGTTAAAACTGCGAACATCAATTTTAAATTCTATAATAAAAGAGGAAAGGAAACGGAGAAATCTTCAAAATTCGAAAAAGTAGAAATATATTTTACATTAGTTGCTAATGATTTAGCAACGAGTGGACCCCGAAGGGTCTATCTCAGGATTATTCGCCCTGACGGTTTCGCTTTATCAGGCGGGCAAACTTTTGATTACAGAGAGAAAAAGATCTCATATACTGCAAGCCGTGATATTATTTATGAGAATCAAAACCTTGCAGTTTCTATATATTATGATGTGAATGAACAACTTATTCTTGGAAAGTATATTGCCGAAATATACATGGATGGTAACAAAATAGGAGAGAGTTCTTTTACATTAAATAAATAGTATTTTAATGTACAAAACCTTTCAGGTTATATGTAATAATACGATTTCTTTACCAGTAATCGAAAGACAATCGGATAATAATCAGATTGTAATTTGCGTTTCAGCTTTGATAATAATCATTTTGTTACTGATTGTTAAACTCTTGTTTGATGGTTATTTCAAGATTGTAATCAGTAGTGTTTTTAGGAATGAAGTTACAACACGAAATATTGATGAAAGTAACTACGCATTAAATCAAGCATCTTTAATAACAGGTATTATCACAATCATAAGTATTACAACCGCTTTGTTCTCATGCGTTGCATATTTTACAAAATTTAATTTCATACAAGGGCATAATTCATGGCTGGTTTTTTTATCAATCCTTTCTATAGTTATATGTTATACATTTTATTATAAAATCAGTCTTTCTCTTTTAGGATGGATTTTGGATTTACAACAGCTGACATCCAAGTATTCAAAGGTTACTTCTGATATTTTCAGACTTATTGGCTTAGTTATTTTCCCGTTTTTTTTAGTAATAAGCTTTTCAGAAGTTTGGATGCAAAACTATTTAGTTTACAGCATGTTAATCATTATTGTATTAGCATTTACTATTAGATTGTATAATTTTTTGTTGACAATATTTAAAATTAAATTTTTAAATCATTACACTATTTTGTATTTTTGCGTGTTCGAAATTTTACCGATTTTATTTATCGTTAAAATTGCAGGAAGTTTAAGTGATGTATAATAAAAACTAAGAGAATGAAGATTAGAAGCATTCTTATTTCACAGCCGAGACCCGAGACAGAAAAAAATCCATATAATGATTTGGCTAAGAAATTTAGTCTTAAGATTGATTTTCGCCCTTTTGTGCAGGTAGATGGTGTTCCAGCAAAGGATTTCCGAAGGGATAGAGTGGATATTAATACTTTCTCAGCGATTATTTTTAACAGTCGTACTTCTGTTGACCATTTTTTCAGAATATGTGAAGAAATGAAAATTACAATAAAGGATACTTGGAAGTATTTTTGTATTTCCGAATCAATTGCTTTTTATCTTCAGAAATATATCGTTTATCGTAAACGCAAAATATTTTATGGTAATAATACATTTGATGATCTAATGGAATATATACATAAGTTTCCTAACGAAAAATATCTTGTTCCTTTAAGTGAAGTTCACAAAAACGAAATACCGGATAAACTTTGTGCTGCAAATATCGAACATTCAAAAGCTATTTTGTACAAGACTGTTAGTGCAGACCTATCCGATCTTAAAAACGTTAATTATGATGTTTTAGTTTTTTTTAGTCCTGCCGGCGTAGCCTCTTTGTTACAGAACTTTCCTGATTTTGTCCAAAATGAGACTTACATTGGAGCTTTTGGACCTGCAACTGCCAAAGCTGTTGAAAATCATAAACTCCGACTGGATTTAATGGCTCCTGTTCCCGAAGCTCCGTCAATAACCGCGGCTCTTGAACAGTTTGTTAAATGTAGAAATAAGTAAGACAGATAATTGTCAAACAGTTTAAATGTTATATGTCTGAAAATCAAAAACTCTCGCTAAAGAGGAAATCAATTTTAAAGTTGAAATCAGAAATTCAGGATTTATTTGCAAATGCAGAAAGAAAGGATTACCAGTTTTTTATTTGTCTTGGTCATTATTCAGAAAATGTTCCTAAAGGAAAATGTAAAGTTTTTATTTCTGTTCCAAAAAGATGTTTAGCTAAAGCAACTGAGAGAAACACTGTTAAGAGAAGAATTAGAGAAGCTGTAAGATTGAATTTCCAATCATTGAATACATTATGCATAAACAATAATATACAACTATTTTATGGCATTGTCTGGAATAGGAATTTTATTTGTGAATACGTTAAAATTGAAGAAAATATAATTTTATCTTTACGAGATATTTATAATGATATTTATGAAAAATTGCAAAATCCATAGTTCTTTTTTTATAAAACTGACAAGAAATATATTTCTGTTTGTTTTATTAAGTTTGTTTTTATCTTTTTCTCCAGATTGTAATAGTCAGGAAACAGATAATAATTTTGAAACAGTAAAGAATCTTGATATTTTTTATTCATTGTACAAGGAATTAAACCTTTATTATGTTGATCCAATTGTACCCGGTGAAATAATCAAGAAAGGAATTGAGGGAATGCTGAAAAGTCTTGACCCATATACAGTTTATATTCCCGAATCTCAAATAGAAGATATTAAATTCATCACAACCGGACAATATGGAGGAATAGGAGCAGTAATACGAAAAGCCGGAGAATATACAGTCATTGTACAACCATACGAGAATAGCCCGGCTGCCGTTGTCGGAATTTTACCTGGAGATGTAATTGTCGAAATTGACAGTAAATCTGTTAAAGAGATGCCATCCGATCAAGTTTCAGAACTGTTGAGGGGAGAACCTGAAACGAGTGTTAAACTAGGGATACAAAGACCAGGCGTAGAAGACATTATGAGTTTCACTGTTATAAGAAAAGAAATTAAGAGAAATTCTGTACCATTTTTTGGCCTAGCTGATGAAAAAATCGGATATATAGCACTTGATGATTTTACTAATACAGCGGCTAAAGAAGTTCAGGAAGCATTTATAAGTTTAAAACAAGATTATGATATAAATGCTCTTATACTTGATTTAAGAGGGAATCCTGGTGGGTTATTGGTTGAGGCTGTAAAAATCTGCAATTTATTTGTTCCAAAAGGAGAACAGATTGTCAGCACAAAAGGGAAAGTTGCACAATGGGACAAAACATATACATCAAGTGCAGAACCCATAGATACTCAGATTAAAATTGTTGTTCTTGTAAACAGAGGTTCGGCCTCTGCCTCGGAAATAGTTGCTGGAGCTATTCAGGATCTCGACAGGGGAGTAATTTTAGGACAAAGGACGTTTGGAAAAGGCTTGGTTCAAACGACACGAGACTTAAGCTATAATGGGATTTTGAAAGTTACTACAGCTAAATATTATATTCCAAGCGGAAGATGTATCCAGGCTCTTGACTATTCCAACCGAAATGAAGATGGTAGTGTTGGGAATATCCCAGACTCATTGATTTCAGAATTTAAAACAAAAAATGGTCGAAAAGTTTATGATGGTGGAGGAATTACTCCTGATATTGTTATAGAGCCAGAATTATTAAGTAATATTGCTACTAGCCTTATTATTAAAAACTTGATTTTTGATTATGCTGTTTTTTACAAATCAACTCATCCCGAAATTTCAACTGCAAATGAATTCGTTTTTACGGATACGGATTATCAGAATTTTATTACATGGGTAAAAGATAAGGACTTTGATTATGAAACTAAAAGCGAAGAGTATCTAAGATTACTTGTGGAAACCTCAAAAGAAGAAAAGTATTATGATCAGGCTTCATCAGAGCTGGAAAGTCTGATGAGTAAGTTTACTCACGATAAAAACAAAGATATAATGATCTTCAAAGAAGAAATTAAAGACCTCATTAGCCAAGAAATAGTAGTTAAATATTATTATGAAAAAGGTGCAATTATGTACGGATTAAAAAATGATCCGGAAGTAAGAGAAGCAGTAAGAGTTATTAAAAATGATCAAGATTACAAAGACCTACTGATACCTTAAAAAAAAGCCGATCTAAAATCGGCTTTTCAATTATAGATATCACTATTTCTTTTCAGACCCTGTATTTTTACCACTACAACATCCTGTTTTAGAATCGCCGCTTGTTGCAGTTTTACCTTCACAACTCGTGTGCTGCTTTTCAACGGTTCCTGCCCCACTACATCCTCCTGTTTGTGTTTTGCCAGGGCAACAACTTTTTTTAGCATTTGGACATCCCGGGTTATAAACACTTGCAACGTACTTTATCTCACCAAGAGATGCTATGATCTTGTCCACATCCGTACGATCGTTTCTGTACTTAACCAACACTAAATCTTTCTCATAGTCTGTCTCAACGTACTTCACTCCCTTGGTAAATGCAAGTTGCTTTTTTACATCATTAGCACAATTACCACATTCCATTTTACATGACAAAGTAACCTCAGAGATTTTGTCATTCTTTTTGGAATCCTTTTTTTCTGTTAATTCCTGAGCGGAAACAGATATTACTGCAAAAATAATTGCTGTTAAAATTAAAACTGATTTTTTCATTTTTTTTAAATTTAATTGTTCAAAACTAATAATTTATTTAACACATACTAATAATTTAATCTTTGTTCTTTTTGTCAATAGAAATTCTTATACCTACATAAAACTTACGCCCGTGAACTGGTCCCCAAATAAGTGCTGAATCAAAATAATCACCAAATGGGTCATTTGCAGCAATTATTGGATGATGTTGAACAAAATTCAGAATATTCTCACAACCTGCATAGATTTCCCAAATCTTAAAATATTTTGTAATCTGGGCATTCATGATATAATATGAAGGAAATTCTGTTTGGAGACGATAGTTTTCAGGATTTTCATT
>DAOOPK010000081.1:0-11469 GCA_035388205.1 Bacteroidales bacterium | reverse complement strand
ATCCCGGGGCTAAGGTTCCATCAAAATCATAAGCAATGGCAACAATTGTTTTTGACCCAAACCTAGTTCTAAATACAACGAATAGCACACCTTTGACTGAAACCACAGATGGTACTCCGTTTACTGCTCATTCTGGAGACCAGTTTTTTGCAACTTTCAATTCGGGAAGCGTTCAAACAAATGATTGGATTGTTAGTCCACAATTAAATTTTACTGCTCCATTTGAGTTTTCATTTTTTGCAAGAAGCGGACATAAGAGCACATTTCCAGAAGCATTCAAAGTTGCGTATTCAACAACTACAAATGCTCAGGCAAGTTTCACAAATACTGTTGCAACGGTAGCTTCTGCTCCTTTTGCTTGGACAGAATATTCATACACAATTCCAGCAAATGCAAAATATGTTGCTATCAATTGTAATTCAAATGATATGTATTATTTCTGTGTGGATGATATATACATTGGTGATGGAACTATGCCGGGTGCAAATTTAACGGGATATAATGTTTATTGCGATGACATTTATCTTGGAACAACAGATTTAACAACATTTACAAATAATGAAACGGACGATTTATATCATGAATATTGTATTGAAGCCGTTTATGATGATGCTTGTATTTCTCCACAGATATGTGAAACTATTGGTGGAACAGGAACTACATATACTATAACAGCTTCAGCAGGAAGTAATGGTTCAATAAGTCCTTCAGGAACAACAACTGTAAATGAAGGAGCAAATCAATCCTATACCATAACCCCTGCGACATGTTACGAAGTCTCTGACGTATTGGTTGACGGATCAAGTGTTGGTGCTGTTACATCTTATACATTTACAAATGTAATGGATGATCACACTATTTCAGCAAGTTTCAATCAAATTGTCTATACAATTTCAACTGATGCAGGTGTCGGAGGATCTATTTCAGGAATTGGAAGCACTGCAATTTGCGGTTCTTCAGTAAGTTTTACTGTAAGTGTAGAAGAATGTTATGAAATTACTTCTGTTACGGTTAATGGAACTCCTGTAACTTTAGTAGGAAATGCTTATACAATAAATAATTTATCATCTGATTTAGAAATTGTTGCATCATTTAATGAAATATCATATTCTGTTGATGCTAACGCAGGCACAGGAGGAACAATTTCAGGTGCCGGAACAAGTGTTAATTGCGGTGATGATATTACATTTACAGTTAATAACGAAGAATGCTATGAAATTGCTTCTGTAACAGTAAACGGGACACCTGTAAGTCTGACTGGTAATAGTTATACAATTAATGACATTCATGAGGATATTACAATTGCAGCTACATTTAATCAGCTCTCATTTAATGTTACGACTAATGCAGGTTCAGGTGGTAGTATTACTATAGGAAGTGCAAGTGTTAACTGTGGCGATGATTATAATTTTACTGTTACTCCCGACGAATGTTATGAAGCCGTTTCTGTGACTGTAAATGGTAATCCTCTTGCTTTAACTTCGGGTGATTATACATTCAATAATGTTCTTTCTGATATTTTAATAGAGGCAACATTTGAAGCAGGCAATTTCTCAATTACTGCCAGTGCAGGAACAGGAGGCAGTATAAGTCCTTCAGGCGTTTCTGATTTTAGTTGTCATGCTAATCAAATTTATATGATTACTCCTGAGGAGAATTATATAATTACAGCAGTGTATGTTGATGATGTTGATCAGGGAGCTGTTTCAGCTTATTACTTCAGCAATATTTTAACTGACCACACGATTAATGCAGAATTCCAATTTGTAAGTGATTTGAATAATGAAATAGTCGAAGGTGTAAGTTTGTATCCTAATCCTGCAAATGATTATTTTGATTTAGTAATTGGTGAAGTTGAAGATTATACTGATTTAAGAATTGTGGGAATAGATGGCAAAATAATTTTTGATCAAAAAATTACATCACTTAGAATGACAATTGACATATCTTCATTTGCAGAAGGAATGTATTTTGTCCAACTTATAGGAGATGAGAAATCCGTTAGTATTAAATTAAACAAAATGTAATCATATTTTAATGTTACAGGAAAACTGCCCCTAGAAAGGCAGTTTTTTTGTTTTATAGATTTTGCATATCTTAGCAGTCATATTTTAATTAAAAACTATTATGAGAGTATTCCTTCTTAGTTTTGCGATTTTGATTTTGAGTTTTCTCAAAGGGTTTTCATGTACAAATTATTTAGTAACAAAAGGTGCTTCTGCTGATGGTTCAACTATGATCAGTTACGCTGCAGATTCCCATATTCGTTATGGAGAACTGTATTGGCGACCTGCTGCAGAATATCCTGAAGGTACTATGGTCACATTGTATGATCGTGGAACAGCACAACCATTAGGGCAAATACCACAAGTTAGAAAAACATATAAAGTGGTAGGTTTTATGAACGAATATCAGGTTTCTATTGGAGAAACTACTTTCGGGGGCAGAAATGAATTGGTTGATACAACAGGAATAATTGATTATGGCAGTTTGATGTTTTTGGCATTACAACGTTCAAAAAATGCTCGTGAAGCTATCAAAGTAATAATTGAATTGGTAAATGAATACGGTTATTGCAGTAGCGGAGAATCCTTTTCTATTGCAGACCCGAATGAAGTATGGATATTGGAAATAGTTGGCAAAGGAACAGAATTGGTATATGATAAAAAACAAAAGAAATACATTAATAAAAACAAAGGTGCAGTCTGGGTAGCAATTAAAATTCCTGACGGATATGTTTCTGCACATGCAAATCAATCAAGAATTACAAACTTTAAACTTAGTGACGGTAAAACTTCAATAAGCAGTAAAGAGATTGATAAAATATTTCTGCCGGAACTTGAGATTATTTATGCGGATGAAGTAGTTAGTTTTGCGAAGACGAAAGGATATTTTTCGGGTCAAGATTCAGATTTTTCGTTTGCAGATGCATATAATCCGATAACATTTGATGGGGCAAGGTTTTGTGAATTAAGGGTATGGGCTTTTTTTAATGGGATTTCGGATGATATGCAAAAATACTGGGATCACGTATGTGGCAAAGATATGACGATCAGAATGCCTTTGTACGTAAAACCAAACAGAAAGCTTACCCCTCAGGATTTGTTTTCTTTCAAACGCAACTATCTTCAGGGGACAGATTTAGATATGAGCAAAGATGCAGGTGCAGAACCTTTTGGCTTACCCTATCGCTGGAGACCCTTAACATTTGAAGTTGATGGTAAAGAGTATTTCAACGAAAGAGTAACAGTTACCCAACAAACCGGTTTTTCATTTGTTGCACAGATGCGTTCATGGCTTCCCGACCCGATTGGAGGTGTATTCTGGTTTGGAGTTGATGATGCAGGATCATGCGTTTATGTACCTTTTTATTGCGGAATAACAAGACCTGCAGAAAAATGGGCAGAAGGTTATGGTGATATTTTAACATATAAAGAAGATGCTGCTTTTTGGGTTTTTAACAGAGTCGCGCATTTTAAATATTTGTTCTACGATAGAGTTATGCCTGAAATTGCCGTACATCAGTCGAAAATTGAGAATAAGTTTGCTGAGTATCAACCTCTGATTGATACTGCTGCATTAGAATTGCACAAGCAGAATCCCGAGCTTGCGGCTGAATTTCTGACTGATTATTCCTGCAATATGGCTAACTGGGTAGTTGATTATTGGCAGGAACTAGGTAATTTCTTATTAGTAAAATTTTTGGATGGAAATGTCAAACAAGAAGATAATGAAGAGTTTATCCGTAATCCTTGGGGATATCCAAAATCACCTACGTTTCCGGGTTATTCGGAAGAATGGAAGAAAAATCTTGTAGAAGAAACAGAAGATAAATTTCTTATAGATTGATACACTACTGTTTTATTACTTTTCCTAAAATAGTATTATCAGAAGCATTTTTCAAATAATAAATCCCTGAAGCAATATCAGAAATATTGATAGTTCCATCATAATAATCAGCAATTGTTTTAACTATTCTTCCGGACATATCAATAATGTAAATTGTTGTAGATTTTTGAAGTCCGTATATAAAAATTGTTTCAGATGTGGGATTAGGATAAATAGTTACATCAGAATTGGAATTGCTATTGTTCACTCCTAAGACAACAGTTTCATAATTTAGTTCCCAACCTTCTGCTTGTCCTTGAGCATCAGAAGTAAAAGAAACATATATTTCGTCTGAATAACTAATTATGTCTGTTGGGACAACTCCTGCCGTGAATGTTGCAATCAAAATACCTTCGGAGCTATTGCCTTCATATATTTTCAAGATATCGTTTTCCAAAAGTTCATATTTTGAAAAATATATTCTTAGAAAATCATATTCGTGATTTGTCAAATCAATCAACCAATCACAGTCTGTATTATTGAAATAGAGATTGGGTCCACTACCATCATCAAAAGTCCATTCAGGCTGATCATATACCATACTGTTACAATAATTTGCATAATTTGGAGTAAGATTGATTAATGCTCCTTGTCCCCAATAGAAATCCATCTGAGGATTAATGTCATCCAGATAATAGTAACCGTTGCCTGCACCACTCCATCCCCAGTTAAAATGGAAAAACGAAGTGTCCTGATAACCATCGCAAACGAATGCATGTCCGCTACCATTATCATCAGTCCCACGATATAAAATCGGATGTCCTTTATCCAAATCTTCTCTTAAAGTAAACTTCCATACATCATCTTCAACATCAGATTTATCTAATTCATACACTCCGGCACGATATCTGAAGTTTTGTTTTAATGCAAAGAAAGCATTTGTAATAGATGACCCTGAACCATCAGGACTAAAATCCATATCAACGGATACAGCACAATGAAAAATTAGTTCGGCAATAGAATTTCTACTTAAAGTATTTATTGAATTAGTCATAGAATCCCAGTGATATGTTGTTGCTCCGAAATCAATAGTATAATAGTCTCCCCAAAAATAGTCATGTGTGCCTCTCCCTGTTTCGGGATAATTCCAGAATTTCATTATCTGAGCCATTGCTGTTGCAACACAGCCTGCATAAACTCTTTCACCTGGTCCCAGAGGGTGAAAAGGACAATAATAATTGTAAGGATAATTCTGATTCCATTTCGTAGTCAACATTTCTGAAACTCCTTTGGTGCTTTTGTCATTAACAACATCGTTATTATAATATAAATTCCAAACATTTTTAATAATAGTTGTAGATTCAATAGAGTTTGATTCAATCAGATCATATTGTTCAAGATATTTGTCTATCCATAATCTATTTGCCGGGGAAATATTATCCATACTGAAATCATCACAAAAAGAATATGCCAATACAGGAAATGTACGATTATCAGCACTTACCAGAACATAACCACCATCTTTAAAAGATAACGCGTATATACATTCCTGACCTGATGGGGATTGTAGTAGAACTTCATTTTCTATTTCAACATTGGATTTATTTATATCAAATTTGGCAGCATGATATTTGTAAAAATTAACACCTGTCTGAATTGCATAATCACGGGAAACATTTTGCGAAAAAGATATCAAAACCGTAAGGCTCAATAATAGGAAAAGATTTAAGTATTTCATATTCATGATAATTTATTTGTAAATCTAATAAATAGACTGATCCAATCGGACAAAGGTAGCATTATTATCTAAATATTATATTAAAGAATTTTTAATTGTTGGAATAATGCAAATCAAATATACATTAACTTAAGTAAAATATCATAAAAAAAGAATTGTCAATATCTCAACAGATTTTTAATACAGTTCGAGAAGACTGACGAAGGAATTTTGAGAAATCTTTTTTGAATTATACGTTTTCAATAATCATTTTAAGACTTGCTAATTTGGGAAACAAAATAGCTATTAAAATTTTATCATATTTTTTTCAAAAGTTTATTAAATTTGTATATCAAATTTTTCAACTATGAATATAGGTTCAAAAACAAAAATTATTGCAACACTTGGTCCTGCAACAAACGACAAAGAGGTTTTAAAACAAATGATAAAATCGGGTCTAGATGTGTTCAGACTGAATTTCTCGCATGGTGCTCACGAAGAGAAAGCTGGAATAATAAGAACAATTCGTGAACTTGAATCAGAATTAAAGGTTAATGTTGCGATACTGATTGATCTGCAAGGTCCAAAACTAAGAATTGGAGTTGTTGAAGATGAACCAAAATTGTTAAAAGAAGGTGATATAATAAGTTTTTGTACGGATAAAAATCTGGCAAATAAAGATACATTTTATATGACCTACACTGAATTTGCGAAAGATGTAAAATCGGGAGATATAGTATTAATTGATGATGGCAAAATAAAGCTTGAAGTCTTAAAATCGGACAACAAATCTGTTGTTAGTGCTCGGGTAATTTATGGAGGTCCATTGTATTCGAAGAAGGGTGTAAATTTGCCTGATACAAAAACCAGTTTACCATGTCTAACCGAGAAAGACAAGGAAGATTTGCTGTTTGCACTTAATAATGATGTTGATTGGATTGCTCTTTCTTTTGTTCGAAACCCATCTGACATTGAGGATTTAAGAGAATATATTTCAACATTTCGCAAAAAGATTAATATTATAGCAAAAATTGAAAAGCCTGAAGCTATTAATAACATTGATGAGATCATAGAATTGGCAGACGGGATAATGGTCGCACGTGGAGATTTAGGTGTTGAAGTCAATTTTGACAGAGTTCCTGTAATACAAAAAATGATAGTTGAGAAATGTATTTTAGCTTCAAAACCTGTAATTATTGCTACTCAAATGATGGAAAGCATGATAAGCAATTTTCGACCAACGAGAGCAGAAGCAACAGATGTGGCAAATGCTGTTCTTGATGGTGCTGATGCTTTAATGTTGAGTGGTGAAACTTCGGTAGGACAATTCCCTGTAGAAACTATAAAAGCTATGCAAAGTATAATTGATTACACCGAAAATAGCAGGGATATTTATTACAAAAATCATCAGCCCGACACTGAAAGTGTTTCATATTTACCCGATTCTATCTGCTATACTGCATGCTTAATGGCACAACAAACAAATGCAAAAGCAATTATTCCATTTACTTTTTCCGGAAATACTGCTATTAGATTGTCTAGCCACAGACCAAAAGCAGAGATTTATACATTTACTGCAAATAAACACTTGCTAAGACGTTTGCCACTACTATGGGGAGTTTCAACTTTTTATTTTCCCATTTTTGATTCCATTGATAAAGCTATTGAATATTCTGTCAATTATCTGTTAGAGAAAGGTCTTGTGCAAAAAGGCGATTTGGTAATTCATATTGCAAGTACGCCAATAGCTGCCAAAGATCGAACAAATATGATTAAATTGAGCAGGGTATAATTTGATAGAATTCAAAAATCAAAATAAAACTTTTGTAAAACTTCGTGTCCTTTGTGTCACTTCGACTTCTTTCAGTGTATCGCTTTGTGGTTCTTTTTCTGCGTAAATATTCTTAGTGTCTTAGTGTCTTTGTGGCAAATATCTTACTTTTTAAACAGCGAATCCACAAATTCTCTTTTATTGAATACTTGTAGGTCTTCGATTCCCTCTCCTATACCAATATATTTAACAGGAATTTTAAATTGATCAGATACTCCTATAACTACACCTCCTTTAGCTGTCCCGTCAAGCTTCGTTACCGCCAAAGCTGTAACTTCCGTAGCAAGTGTAAATTGTTTAGCTTGTTCATAAGCATTTTGTCCTGTTGAACCGTCAATTATTAGCAATACTTCATGTGGAGCGTCAGGAATAACTTTTTGCATGACTCTCTTTATTTTTGAGAGTTCATTCATTAAATTTATTTTATTGTGCAAACGTCCTGCTGTGTCAATAATTACTACGTCTGCACCAGCAGTTTTGGCAGAATTGACTGTGTCATAAGCAACAGACGCAGGGTCTGAACCCATATTTTGTCTTATCATCGGAACACCTACACGGTCAGCCCAAATTTGTAGCTGATCTATTGCTGCTGCACGAAATGTATCTGCTGCTCCAATATAAACTGATTTGCCTGCATTTTTAAACTTATTTGCAAGTTTTCCGATAGTTGTGGTTTTACCAACGCCATTAACACCAACAACCATAATTACATAAGGTTTACTTTTCTCCAAAACGGTTTCGTCTTGCAATGTATCAGAATTGTTTTCTTCCAGCAATGATGCTATAGTGTCGCGAAGAAGCTCGTTAAGTTCTTCAGTTCCTACATATTTTTCCTCTTTAACTCTTTTTTCAATCCTTTCAATTATTCTCATCGTGGTTTCTACACCAACGTCTGAGGTGAGAAGCACCTCTTCAAGTTCATCAAGTACTTCGTCATCTACTTTCGATTTGCTGAATACCAAACGACTTAACTTGTCAAAGACTGTTGTTCTGGTTTTCTCTAAACCCTGATCCAGTTTTTCTTTTTTCTCTTTCCCAAATAACCCAAAAAAAGCCATATCTGAATTTTTTACAAATATACTAATTATAAGTTGATTACAAATAAAAAAGCACCTGACCAGAAGGAAAGGTGCTAAAACCAAATATTATTATCATTTATTTCTTGCTGAAATATTCTTTTGCAAAATCTTTATCAATAATAACTTCTTTAAACTGATAATTACCTGTTTCAGGATTTTTAATCATTTTAATGCATTTTGCTACGTTTTGTCCACCTGATTTTTTCAGAGTTGCAACTACTTTCTTTGCCATAATTTAATTTTTTACTTGATTTCTTTATGTACAGTTACTTTTTTTAGAATGGGATTATACTTTTTCAATTCCATTCTGTCAGGAGTATTTTTCCTGTTCTTAACAGTTATGTATCTTGAAGTACCAGGTAGTCCTGATTCCTTATGTTCGGTACATTCCAAAATAACCTGAATACGATTTCCTTTAGCTTTCTTTGCCATTTGTTTTCCTCCTGACTACTATTATTTAATATATCCTTTTTCTCTTGCTTCTTTTAAAGCCTCGTTTAACCCCTTTTTTGAGATAGTTTTTATCCCAGATGTAGAAACTTTAAGTGTTATCCATTTTTTTGTTTCTTCATCAAAAAAACGCTTATTAGTTAAATTAACATCAAAAGTTCTTTTTGTTCTGCGTTTTGAGTGAGAAACATTGTTGCCCACCATTGCAGTTTTTCCCGTAATTTGACAAGCTCTTGCCATAATAATTCATCTTTATTTTTAAGGACTGCAAATTTCGTTATTTTTATTTTAATAGCAAAACTTTTTTGAATATTTTTTCATAAATCTTATATTTTTTATTTATTAACAAAGCTCAAACTATTGATAATCATCAAAAAATCCCTTTAGTATGTTGAAAACAAAAACATTTTCGCATTAATATCTTAAGAAAAAAACAAAAAAATTTATATCATATTAAATAACTCAAATTAAATTTTATAATTTTACCAAGTTAATAATTATTAATTAACGTAAATTTATATTTATGGAAGAACAGGTTTTTGATCCGAAATTAGCTAACACCAATCAGAGTGACATAGTTTGTAAGAACTGTGCTGCAAAACTGGTTTTTGAACCGGGGACGACATCGCTTGCATGTCCTTATTGTGGAACTATCAATGAGATAGAAATCAGACAAGAGTCAATTGACGAACTAGATTTTGAACAATATTTAAAAGATGCCGAAAAAGGCAATGACATTCAGGAAATATCAACTGTAGCCTGTGAAGCTTGCGGAGCTGTTACAAGTCTTGACCCAAATGTAGTTTCCAGCGAATGTCCTTTTTGCGGTAATAAACTCATTGTTAAAAACGAAAGCACAAGTAAACAAATAAAACCTAAGTCGTTGTTACCATTTAAAATAAGTAGTAAAGAGGCTTTGGAATCGTTTAAAAAGTGGCTGAAGAAATTGTGGTTTGCACCTCCCGGATTAAAGAAGTTTGCATCTCAGGCAGAGAAAGTAGCGGGAATGTATCTTCCATATTGGACTTATGATTCAGACACATATACGAATTATAAAGGTCAGCGTGGAGATGATTACACTACAACTGAATCATATACTGACAGCAGTGGTAAATCTCAGACACGTACTGTTACAAAAACCAGATGGACAAATGTATCAGGTAGTGTTAAATTATTTTTTGATGATGTATTGGTTATAGCAAGTAAATCTTTACCTCAAAACAAAACTGATAAATTAGAGCCTTGGGATTTAGAGAATCTTGTTCCTTTTGATGAAAAATTCCTTTCGGGTTTTAGATCGGAAAGTTATGGATTAGGCTTAAAGGAATGTTTCGATGTAGCAAAAACAAAGATGGATCCAAAAATTCGTCAAGCAATAAATCGCCAAATTGGTGGTGATCGTCAAAAAATCACATGGATACAAACAACTTTTTCAAATATAACTTTCAAACATGTATTATTGCCGATTTGGATTAGTGCCTATAGGTTTAAAAACAAAGTTTACAGATTTATTGTGAACGGACGAACAGGTAAAGTACAGGGCGAAAGACCTTGGTGCTGGTGGAAAATTGCTCTGTTAATACTAGTAATTGCAGGTGCTATTGTAGCTTTGGTGTATTTCGGATCAAAATAGATTATTGTATGAAAAGGGGAATTGTGATTTCAAATCCCCTTTTTTTAAATTAATATACATTGTAAAGAATATAAATTATAATACTAAATTTTTAATAATGAAAACAAACAAACTTAACATTTTGATTATCATGTCATTAGTAATGCTTTTTGCCTCTTGTAATAATCAAACTAAGAATAAAGAAGAGAAAAAACCTGAAGAACTTACTGAAATGCAAAAACTTGTAAAAGACTATGCTGAAGTGGAACTAACAGCCGACTTAAGTCATCTTACTCAAAATGAGAAGATGATGATAATAAAACTTATTGAGGTTGCCGATATTATGGACGAGCTGTTTTGGAGAGATGCTATTGGTGATAGAGAGTCATTTTTTGCTTCAATTGAAGATGAAGATACAAAAAAATACGCAATGATAAATTATGGTGCTTGGGATAGACTTAATGGAAATATACCTTTCATCGAAAGCTTTGGAGAAAAACCTTTGGGAGCAAATTACTATCCACAGGACATTACATCTGAGGAATTTGATGCTTTTAACAATCCTGATAAAATGAGTTGGTACACTCTGATTCGTCGCGACGAAGAAGGTAATTTAAAATGTGTATGGTATCATGAAGAATATGCAGCAGAAATTGAAAGAGCTGCAATATTATTGGAAGAAGCTGCTGAGTTGGCGGAAGATGAGGGATTTAAAAATTATCTGAAATTAAGAGCTGAAGCATTCCGTACCGATGATTATCTTGCGAGTGATCTAGCTTGGATGGATATGAAAGAAAATAATATAGATTTTGTTGTAGGTCCAATCGAAAGCTATGAAGATGGATTTAAAGGTATTAAAGCTGCACATTCAGGACAAATTTTAGTTAAAGACCTTGAATGGAGCAAAAATATTGAACATTTTAATGCCATTTTACCTGACTTACAGGCAAGT
>DAOOPK010000080.1:0-11694 GCA_035388205.1 Bacteroidales bacterium | reverse complement strand
AACAACTTAGAAAATTTAAAAGTTCATTTATTATTCTTATCGGACAATAATGATTCTTTATTAAATTGTTAATCTTATGAAAAAAATTATTTGTCTCTTTATTTCAGTTTTTGCTGGACTGTTGCTTTTCTCACAATCATGGGGAGAATATACTCTATACTCAAAGACTGGTGATACAAAAACGTATCTTTTAGATTTAACTGGTGCAACTTACAAGACATGGACTTCAACTACCAGCCGCAAGACAGGATACTCCTCTTATATGATTGAGGGAGATACTTTAGTTAGAACGATTCAAAATAGTGGTACTTTTGGTGGCGGTGGTGGAGTTACGGGAGGTGTTCAAAAAGTTACATGGGACGGCACAGTAGTCTGGGATTTTACTTATAACAGTACAACATATTGTCTTCATCATGATATTTGTCCTATGCCAAATGGAAATGTGCTGATGATTTGTTATGAATACAAAACATCAACGGAAGCCGTAGCTGCTGGATGTTCTACCAGCAGAAATATTAATTCGGAAAAATTAATAGAAGTCAAACCAACAGGTGCTACTACAGGTGAAATTGTATGGGAATGGCATTTGTGGGATCATTTATGTCAAACTACAAGTTCAACAAAACCTGGATATGTAACTTCAATTGTACAGAACCCTCAATTGATGAATATTAATTATGGCACATCTGGTGGAGCTCCCGGCACCTTGGACTGGATGCACATGAACGGTATAGATTATAATGAAGAACTTGATCAAATTACTTTCAGCTCTCACAATCTCAACGAAATTTATGTAATAGATCACTCAACAACTACTGCTGAGGCAGCTAGTCATAGTGGAGGGAATTCAGGAAAAGGTGGGGATTTCCTGTACAGATGGGGTAATCCTGCTGCTTATAGTGCGACAGGAACTACTATTTTTGACGTTGTTCATGATGCTCATTGGATTTCATCAGACCATCCCGAATATGCGGGATACCTTTCTGCTATAAATAATGGAGGTGGAACATCTGGCAAAGCTGCTATCGAATTTGTGGATGCCCCTTTGAATGGATCTGTTTATGATATAACTCTGGGACAAGCATTTCAACCTACAACTTATACCGATAGATTTAATACAAATTATACTTCTCAGGGGCAGGGAAATTCAGAACAATTTCCAAACGGAAATATGTTGCTCTGCGTACCAAGCAATACACTAACATATATTTATGAAGTTAATGATGCCGGAACAACAATATGGACAAAAAACATAAGCGGACAAGTTGCCCAAGCTCACAGATACGAAAAATGTTTTATCCGTCCAGTAAATGCAGAAGTGTCCGCATCTGAACAGATTGTTTGCCCAGGCGATCCGGTTACTATTACTACCTTAGCAACAGCTATCACAGAAACAAGTCCCAGTTATTCATATTCATGGACATCAGTACCGGAAGGTTATAGTTCAGTTGCAGAAAATCCTTTAGTATATCCACAGCAGGCAACAACTTATACTGTTATTGTAACAAATGATCAGTCAGGTTGTACTGATGAAGTCTCTGTTTTTATTGCCGTAAACCCTGCACCTGAAATACCTGTAATATCTGCAAATGATAACACATTAACATCATCCGTTGCAGACAGTTACCAATGGTATCTGAATGGTGAAGCTATTGAAGGTGCAAATTCCCAGTCTATTACGCCTGAGGAAACAGGAACTTATCAGGTTGAAGTAACAACAAATTCTTACGAATGTTCGTCTATGTCAGAAGAGTATTATTACGACGTTTTAGCAATAGAAGATGATTTACAATCTAAGATCTCAGTCTATCCAAATCCCAATACAGGAATTTTTAACATTTACTCAGAATCAGATTTTTCTTTCGAAGTAATTAATACAGGAGGAGAAGTGATATATTCAGGAAATAATTCAGGAAATATAGACTTGTCTTATCTTTCCAATGGGGTTTATTTCATTGTTATACATAGTGATAATATTTCTAAAACTGAAAAAATAATTATAATTAAATAGGATATGAAAAAATATCTCTTTACATCAATAAGTTGTGTACTTTCAATATTGGTATCTTTTGGAGTAAGTGCTCAGGTTGAATTTACTAATTATACATCCGCTCAGGGACTTATGGATGATTATGTTACAGGCGGTCTAGCAATAGATGATAATGGTGTTAAGTGGTTCGGAACTCAGAATGGTTTGTCAAAATACAATGACACCGAATGGCAAAGTTTTGATTTAGATGATGGGCTGATTAATAACTATATTCAGTGCATAGCTGTTGACAACAGTTCAAATATCTGGATTGGTACAGAAAACGGAGTGAGTAAGTTTGACGGTACCGTTTTTACAAATTTTACGACAGTTGATGGACTGTCAGAAAATTCTATACTTGATATTGCCTGTGATAATTCAGGAAATATATGGTTTGCTTCTTTCAGTGGCTTGACAAAATATAACGGGACATCATTTCAGAATTTTACTACTACTGATGGAATGTCATCTGATTTAATCAGTTGTATAACTGTATCAGGTTCTAAATTATATATTGGTACTTTTGGTGCAGGTTTGATGATATACAACGGAGTTGCATTTACAACACTTACAACTGATAACGGTTTGCAGGACAACAACATTTCGGCAATAGCATTAGATTCTAACGGGAAAATTTGGGTTGGCTCTTATTACGGTATAACAGTCTTGAATCCTGACAATTCTGTATCAACGAGCTATACACTAAGCAATGGATTGATAAATAATTATGTTCAGGATATTGCTATTGATGATAATGACAATGTTATTGTTTGTGAGTATGCTGATTATTTACAGGACGGTGGTATTTCTATGCTTACAGGTACAAGTTGGACAAACTATAAAGTTGTTGAGGGGCTTGTTAACGTAATGACAAAAAGAGTGGTTTTTGATGAAGAAAATTTTGCATGGATAACAACAGGTGGTGGTGTATCAAAAATGGATACCGATGCCGGCTTTCCTACCTTAGAAATCTCTCAGTTTTCAATATATCCAAATCCTGTCTATGATTTGTTATATTTGCCTGAATTTAAACAAACTTACTCATATTATATAACAGATATGTCAGGGAGAATTATCGAACAAAAGTCTGATTGCATAGATAGGGCAATCGATATTATTAATTTCTCAACCGGTGTCTATTTCATTTCTTTTGTTTTTGACAATGCGACAGTATCTTTGAAATTTATAAAAGAGTAGTTACGCTTAAGTTAATTTTAATAAGTGAAGGTAATAAATTTCAAAATATTTTTTCTTTTGTTACAGTTCATTTTGCTTATTTATAGTAATCTGAATTCTCAGGAAGATTTTTATGATATTAGTAAAATCAGAGAAATAAGAATAGAATTCAATGATCAAAACTGGAAAAGTACTATGGACTCACTATTTTCGGTAGGAGATAATGAGTCTCGTATTAAAGCAGATGTAATTGTTGATGGATATAGATATAAAGAGTGTGGAATCCGATACAAAGGCTTTAGTTCGTGGAATGCTGACGAGCTTAAAAATCCGTTCAATATAAATCTTGATTATACCTTTAAAAATCAAAATCATCAGGGTTACAAAAAGCTCAAATTAAGTAATGTTATTTATGATCCTTCGTTCATACGTGAGGTCTTGTCCTATGCAATTGCACGAAAATACATGCCGGCCTCGGGAGCAAATTTTGCAAATCTTTATATTAATGATACCCTGATAGGATTATATACTAATGTTGAATCCGTTGACGATTGCTTTGTTGATAAGTACTTTGGTTCACATAAAAATCCTTTCTTTAAAGCCAGTCCCGAAAAACTTATTTATCCTTATGGTCAGAATTCAAATCTGGCTCATACTCACGGTGACGACTCGTCTGGTTATATTCCATATTATAGTATAGAGTCTGATTATGGTTGGGAAGATTTGTACAATCTTATTTATACTCTTAATCTGGATACGGCAAATATTTCTAGTGTTATTAATGTTGACAGAGCATTATGGATGCATGCTTTGAATTATTCTCTACTCAATCTGGACAGCTATATTGCCTACGCTCAGAATTATTATTTATATAAAGAAAATTCGGGTATTTTCAGTACTATACCTTGGGATTTGAATATGTCATTTGGCAGCTTCAGGCATTCTGACGGTTCAACAAATTTCAACGGGTTGACAATTACAAAAATTGAGAATCTTAACCCACTGCAGCATCTTACATTTTCGATATCTCCAAGACCACTGATGAAAAATCTGTTTTTGAATTCAACTTTTAAAAAAATGTATTTAGCACATATCAGGACAGTAATTGATGAAAATATTGCTAATAATTTTTATCTTGATTTGGGAATACAACTTCAATCTCTCATAGATTCATATGTATATAATGATACTAATAAGTTTTATTCATACGAAGATTTTAAAAATAATATAGATACAACAACAGGAAGCTCATCGGATCAGTATCCTGGGATAAAATCTATTATGGAGGCGAGATTTGACTATCTAGATACATATCCCGGCATAAGAGGAAATCCTGAATTTGTTGAAACTTATCTATCTTCTGATGTAGCTTTACGTGGCGAAGAGTTTACTTTTTATGTTAAAATGAATGCTCCGGTAAAACTAAGGTTATATTATAGATTTAGCTCCAAAGATAATTTTGATTTCCTTAATATGTATGATGATGGTGAAAATGAAGATATTACTGACGGAGACAGCGTCTTTTCTTTGTCTGTTATACCTCAGGATAATTGTCTTGAGTATTATTTCTGGGCTGAGAATGATTCTTCCGGGACATTTTTACCAGTAAGGGCAGCCTACGAATTTTTTAGCATTCCGGTAGTTCCCGAAACAAATGAATTAAAGATAAATGAAATTTCTTTTGTTAATGAAATGTCCGAAAATGTTGTTCTTCCATCTGATGTTGATTGGATTGAGTTGTATAATAATACGAATAATAATTTGAATATAGTTTCTACAAAAATCATTTATAAGAGTTTTGTTACAGATATTGTTGATACTATATTAAATCAATATGGACATTTTGTTTTCTCCCCTGAAGGTTTTGTCTTTCAAGATGAAGCAAACCTCTTTACATTTTCTGAGGATTATCTATATCTGATGTACAATTCAGAAAAAATTCTTGATTCAATCAGAATATTCTCATGTAATGACAACAGAACAATAGGATTGTTTCCTGACGGTTCGGGCATGTGTAAAGTCTTAATCCCCACTCCGGGAAATGTTAATTTTGTTTCAGAAAATGAGATCAATAAAGTCAGTATATTTCCGAATCCTGTTTCAGATGTTTTATTTTGTAATATTAATGCTAATTTTGCTATAGATAGGTTTATTATTTATAATTCTTTCGGACAATTTGTTTATTGTCAGGATTGTAATGGAATAAGCTCGTGTTCGTTGGAGTTAAATATTAGCAATTGGAGTAATGGAGTATATTTTGTTAAGTTTTTGGGTGATCAGCAATGTCATTCATCAAAGTTTATTATACAATTGTAATAGTTAAGATATGAATAGGGTTTTTATGTATTTTTTGTTTTTAGTATTTGTAACAATTATGCTTTCTTCCTGCGAGAAAAACCCGGGAGAAGGTGGTAATGCAACAATTTCCGGTTCTGTCTGGGTAAAAGACTATAATAGTACTTTTTCATCACTTGTTAGCGAGTATGCAGGCATTAAAGAAGATGTTTATATTGTTTATGGAGACAACACAGGTTATGATGATAAAGTGGAAACAGATTATTTGGGATATTACAGATTTAATTATCTCAGAAAAGGGAAATACACAATTTATGTTTTCTCCGAAGATTCTACCATGACATCTCCAAGTGGAAAAACTGCTGTAATACAAGAAGTTGAAATAACCGAGAACGATCAATTGCTGGTTGTCCCTCAAATAATAATTTGTAATTAGTTTGAATATGAAAAATATTTTAGTGCTTGTGATGGTATTGCTACCAATTGTTGGATTTGCACAATCCAAAAAAGAAATAAAGAATAATAAGATAAAGTCTAAAACAATAGAAAAAACTGAACAAAAAGATGGACAGACTTACACTTATAAAGATTCTTATGAGGAATTTGATAAGAATGGTAATACAATTCTGAGAATTGAATATAGTAAATCAGGTGAAATTAAAAAGAAATCAAACTATAAATTTGACAGTTTTGGAAACCTTATCGAAGAGACAAAATATGATAGAAAAAATGGTACCACTATCACAACAAAAACAAAATTTGATACTAATGGGGAAAAACTGGAAGAAACAGAGATTGATGCGGGAGGAAACGTTTTGCAAAAACAAGTATATAAAACCGATGATAAAGGACTGCGGATCGAGGGAAAAGAATATAATGCCGATGATGAATTGAGGTGGGTTAAAAAATATACTTACGAGACATATTAAATGAACTCAATTGACGAAATATTGCAGACTTTTGACACTGTGCTACTGGAACAGTTAGATTCGGTTAAACTGCTGAATAGAGTTGATGCGAAATATGTCCTAAAGACAACACTTTTGCCGGAAATACTAAATAATTTAAAAAATGATTATTTCGTTCTTGAGATAAATAATAAAAGAGCAAGCCATTATAAAACATTGTATTTCGATACTCCGGATTTTTGTTTTTTCTATCAGCACCAGACAGGCAGATTAGAAAGAACAAAAATAAGAATAAGAACTTATCTTGAAACTGGGATTAGTTTTCTTGAAATAAAGACTAAAAACAATCATTCTAAAACTTCCAAGGAAAGAATGCCGATTTTAAAACCTGAAGATATAAATGATAAAACCTGTCAAAAGTTCTTGAGAAAAAAAATAGATAAGGATACAATACTAAAGCCGGTCATTGAAGTAAAATACTCCCGAATCACACTGGTAAATAAATCCTTTTCGGAAAGGTTAACAATTGATACAGATCTGAACTATAAAATTGATGGTAAAACTCTTGAATTCCTAGGCTTGTGTATTATGGAGCTTAAGCAAGATAAAACAGCAAAATCAACAGTCAGAGATGTTTTAAGAGAGAAACACATATTTGTTTCTTCGTTGAGTAAATATTGCCTTGGAGTAGCAAGTTTGTATCCTCAGGTAAAGATATTAAAGAAAAAATTAGAAACATAAATAAAATCTGTTATGAACATGTATAGAATAATTATCTTATCAGTCTTAATGACTCTGTTCGGACTGTTTACTCCGAATGTTATAAATTCACAGGATAGCAATGATTATGCAAATGAAATGTGGGAGCAAAACCCTGCTGATGAAAATGTGTCTGAAGATATTACAACATCCGATGATACAACAGTTGACATAGACAAAGACAGTGACAAAAAGAAAAAGAAAGATAAGGATATTGTAAAACTGAATTCTAAGTTTTTCTATAATCTTTTAATTGATGTTGTAACCGTTCTTCTAATTATATTTCTGATTTACTATCCCAGCAATAAAAAGTCGGGTTTCGTATTTACCTTTATTTTGTTTAATATAGTTATCTTTCTATTAACTTATGTGCTTAACGAGGTAAAAATCTCCATGGGAGCAGCTTTCGGGTTATTTGCAGTATTTTCTATGTTGAGATACAGAACACTTGGGATATCAATGAAAGATATGACATATCTTTTCATTTTCATTGCTATTGGGCTTATTTCTGCTATTCAGCTTGAATATTATGAGCTTTTTGTCATTAACGGAATACTTGTCTTTTGCATATTTATTCTTGATTGTAAATTTATTTTTAAACATGAAGTTTATAGAACAGTATTATATGATAACCTCGAGTTAATTCATCCGGATAAACAGCAAGAGCTTATTGAAGACTTGAAAAAAAGGACAGGAATTAATATTCACAGAGTTGTATTGGGAAGATAAATATGCTTAAAGATGCTGCGATAGTTAAGATTTATTTCTATGAATAGAGCTTGGTATTATATAATTATACTATCCTCAATTATATTTTGTTTTTTCAGAGCAGCAACAGCACAGGTAAACGATGCAAATATGTGGACAGGTGTGGAGATTGAAAAGAAAATATCTCAATCTCTTTCCTTTGAGTATGTTCACGAAACCAGATTCAACGAAAATATAACTGAAACAGGCAGTATTATTAATGAGTTAGGAGTTAATTACAGATTCAATAAAAAGTCCAGAATATCTGTTTTTTACAGACTTAATTATCAAAGGCAACTAAACAATATGTATATTCCGATTAACAGAGTGTATTTTGATTACTTGTATAAAACAAATATTAATAATGTAGAAATAGATTTGAGATTGCGTGTACAGTCTCAACAAAAGAACATTATTATTATTGATTCGGATGGAAACACAAAGTATGCTGTAAGACCCAGGATAACTTTGAAATACCCAATCCTGAAGTTTAGCCCATACTTTAACTTCGAAGCCTATTTTCCTGTTTTTTATAATGAATACAAACCGATAGACAAATTGCGATTCGCTATTGGAACGGAATATTCATTCAACAAAAAGAATTCGTTTGATTTGAAGTACATGATACAAAAAGAATTATATACCAACAATCCGGTTACGGACTTTATCTTATCATTATCTTATAACTTTAAATTTTAGTTTTTGATTATCTCGTGTTTCCAGACGCATGACATTTGGAGCTTAGTAAAATGTTATATATATTTGCTTCTTAATTAATTGTTGGAATTAAGTATTGTATAACTAAAACCTATTATTATGAGAACCAATAGAAGTAGAATTTTATTTGTAGTTATTTTGGGATTGCTTACAACGACTGTTATATTTTCAGGATGCAAAAAAGATGATGATATCGAAAATGCAAAAGTAAATATTAAGATCAGTGACCCGCGTTCTCCGCAGTCATCAAACAAAACAAGCACTGAAGGTATTATTAATTCAGATCTTCTGACAAAATGCGAGGTTACATTTTCGTCAATTTCTTTAAAGAACAGCGAAGGAGAATATGTAGAACTACTCGCTTCAGAAAAAACTGTGGATTTGCGTGATTTACAGGGCACAGTTGGCGATCTGGTATCGGCAGATATTCCTATTGGAACTTATTCGCATATTAAAGTAGTGGTTTCAGGTGTAAGTACAACCTATAGCGGAAATAATTACACAGCATCAGTATCAGGTGGAGCAACAGCTACTCTTTCATCACCTGCTATGACACTGACAGAAGAACAAGGTGTTACCAATGTATTTAGTGGTGGAGCAATTAGTTTTGAGTGTCCTTTGGCTTTTACTCTATCTGATGTTAGTGATATAGAAAATGTAAATATTCAGTTTGATACTGATGCAACAACTTATGTAATTACTTTCACTTATGATACTTACACTTGGTCATTTGCTGGAATAAGACCTGCTCTTAATGTTAGTTTCTTTCTTGAAGAAGGCATACAGCAGATAAGACATTCTCCTCCTTATGGAATTACAATTGTTTCGATGGACGCCGTTGACTATTATGGAATTCATACTTTTGTTGATTTTAATCAAAATGGTGGAGTAATCAATTCACATACATCACAACATGTTTTCCGTGGCTCTGATGGAACACTTACTGTTGATGCCGAGGCTATGTACAATAATACTAATGCTCTAGTGCCAAATACTATAAATGCTACCGGCGAAAGTGATGTCAGGTCTGATGAAACTTTTAACTATTCACAGATTGTTACAAATCTTGCCAATCAGGGATATGATCTTGTTTCGGGGCAGACATACTATTTCAGCTTACGCAAAACTTGGAATATTACAACCAACGGTACTACTTATGATATGACCAGAATGTGCGAACCAATTCCGGTTACAATACCTTAATTTCAAATAAATTATAACAGAAAACTGCTTTCTTATAGGGAGCAGTATTTTTTTATCCTTCAGGTAAAAGTTTAATAATATTATCTCTGTAAGAGTCACTAATCGGAATTGACTTGTCGCCAATAAAAACTTTGCTTCTGCTAATAAAATCAATCTTTTCAATTGAAATTATATATGAACGATGTACTCTTATAAATTTGTCAGCAGGCAGATTTGATTCTATTGATTTAAGCGACATCAATGTTAAAACTGGCTTGTTGTTACAATATATTTTAATATAGTCTTTCAGCGACTCTATATAATCAATATTTTTAAAGTCAATTCTAAGAATTTTATGTTCTGACTTAATAAATAAACATTGTTTATTTGTTTGTTCTTTCTCTGATTCATTTTTGTAAGCATTATATTCCATTGCCTTGTTTGCCGCTTTCAAAAATCTTTCAAAAGGCACAGGCTTTAACAGATAATCAATGACATCCAATTCATAGCCTTGCATTGCATATTTATCATAGGCAGTGATCAGGATTACCATCGGTTTGGTTTTTAAACTTTTAAGCATTTGTAAACCATTCATGTCGGGCATTTCAATGTCTAGAAAAATTAAATCTATTTTTTCGGAATTTAAAATCTCTATTGCTTCGAATATATTTGCGCATTTTTTTCTTAATTTTAGAAAAGGGATTTTTTTTATATTATCTTCAATTAAATCGAGAGATAATTGTTCATCGTCAATTGCTAGACAGTTTATCATAGTTCAATTGTTAAATTTACTTTAAAAACTCCACCTTCCTGTGAAATATTAAGATTATGTTTCTGAGAGTACAATAAAGAAAGACGTTTTTTTACATTTGTTAATCCAATTCCTGATTTTTTCACTTCATTTGAACTTGACCTCTCAGCAATTAGATTTTCTATTTCGAAAAACAATCTGTTTCCTTCTGTTTTAAGCTTGATATTTATCGAAGATGTGTTTTGGTAGCTTATTCCGTGTTTGAAAGCGTTTTCAATAAAAGGGAATAGAATCATAGGCTCAATCATCAGATCTTGATTAGTATTGTCGTAATCAAACTTAACATTTGCATTTTTATCAAGTCTCAGTTGTTGTATTTCAATATAACTTTTCAGGAATTGAATTTCCTTTTCTAAAAAAAACTTCTCGCCTTTATTTTCATAAAGATTATACCTTATTAATTCTGAAAGTTTTATAATGAACTTTTCTGTGTCATCAGATTTTTTCCTGGCAAGCGAGCAAATATTATTTAAAACATTAAAGAAAAAATGCGGATCAATCTGAGCCTTCAGAGCTTCAAGTTCTGCTTTTAGTTTTTCATTTTCTAGCTCACGCCTGAGTTTCTCATTTTTGAACCATTCGATGCTCATTCTTAATGCTGTACTAATAACAAAAACAATTGAAAAAACAGAAACCCCTTTTAACGGTCCGTTCATTTCGCCGGGAGGACTAGGAGGCATAAAATCACCTTGTCCCGACATACTCGGTGGCGAATTTAAAATATAAGAAACGAAAAATTCAATGATAAACGAAAACCCGATTATACATGCAATTGTCGAAATCGTATAAAGTAAATATTTCTTCTTAAACAGTAAACCCGGTATAAATATTAAATAATTTACATAAAAGAAAATCACGATAAGAATTTGTATTGTCCACCATAATTCAGATTCTCTGAAAAACTCAGGTTTGTCCTGAAAAGCATCGATTAATTTAGGAATAAAAAAATAGCCAAGCCATCCAAAAATGTGTGCAAGTGGATTTATTAATTGCTTTATTTTTATCTTGCTCATAACAATAGCTTATTGTTTCAAAGATATTAAAAATATATCTCGGATTGGTTTCCTTTT
>DAOOPK010000079.1:0-11701 GCA_035388205.1 Bacteroidales bacterium | reverse complement strand
ACATCAGGAAGGGGTAAATGAAATAGAGCAGTTACATAATCAGATAATCAGTTTACAGTCTGCACGCCAAGTAAACTATGATCATTTGATGAGAGCAACTTTCAAAGCTGATACAACAGTCTCATTTGCAGACACATACAACTATGTTATTGAGTTTATGGAAACACAAACCGATTATCATGCAAAAAATCGTCTTGTTGATATGTATATTCATAAAGGATTGTATGATAAAGCTCTTAACATACTTGATTTGATGAAAAGCTCTTTGTCTGATGCAGATTTTGCAAAAGCAAACGATATTCATCTTACTGAAATCGAAATAGACATTCTTCAGAATGTCTCCCATGAACCAATTTTAGACATTGTTAAAAGATACGAAGACTTTTTAAACGAGATGGCGGCTGACTATAACACAAAAGAAGGTGGTGTTGCACGTGCAATTCTCGAATCTGCCGGTTTGTGGGATAATTTCCCGATTGTGTTTTTACCGAATCCGGAGGGTGAAATTTCTACAAAATCTGCATTTATAGAACCACAGGAAGAAGAAAAACCTATTGTCAACTATGAATTGGAATCATTATTTAAATTGTATCCAAATCCGGCAAACGATTACCTTTCTGTAGAATTTATAAATCCAAACGGTAATTGTACATTTAGTATTTACAGTATAAAAGGTGAATTGCTAAAAACTATTAGCTCAAACCAACAAATCGGATTTATCAGCATTGACATAAGTAATTTGAGTCCAGGAAATTATATTATTAATTGTCCTGAATTACAATCAAAAATTAATTTTGTCGTTGCAAGATAGATTTTGACATTATATTGATATAAAGCAGAGAAAACACAAGTTGTTTCTCTGCTTTTTTAATTTGATTTGGTCTTTATTCAAACGAAAAGAATCATAAAGCTTTATTGTTACACAATTGTAAATACAATTAAAAATGAAGAATAGAATTACAAACGATATTGAGCAAATGCCTTAGCCTGAGTTCAATTTATATTTAAATAACCCAAGTTTTTTTTCTAAAACTACTCCAACAACTTATCTGCAGCAAATTCAATAACATTGTCAATACCGGTTTCGTCTGCGTCATCGTCAAGGATTACTCTATAATCGGGAGGAACTCCGTTTTCATAGTTTCCTCCGTCAACAGCAATTGTACGTGTAATCGAAAAACGATATGTCTATCCGTTGGGTAATTGTCCACCATTTGGTAAGCCCAGGCCACCGCCAGTGGCATCTCCAACAAGAAAAATATTGTCATAAGCATAAGTGCAAACCGAAAAAAACGATGATGCCGAATACGAACCCCTGTCCGTCAAAACTGCTACTTTACCAGTATATTTTTTCCTGTCTTCTGATTTTATAAATACTTCTTCCAAAACTGAAAAGCAATCCTGTCCCGGAGCAGTTTTTACTTGCGTTTCGTAGGCTTTGACATCAGTAAAAGTAAATATTGACAAAAGTTTGAAAACATTTGAAACATATCCACCACCGTTTTGTCGTATATCTATTATCAAACCCTCAGTTTCGGCATATTTATCAATCAAATAATCCAGTTCAAAGTCAGTTATCAATGAATTACTAAAAGATGGATATATGATGTATCCGATTTTTTTATCACGGATAAAGTTATGTATGAACGAGCCTGTGGTCTGATAATCAGTTTTAAGATAATTCTCTTTTACAATTCTGCTATTTATGTTTTCTGGACCAAGTAAAGTAATATCATATCTTGAAATATCAAACTGCGAAAAAAGATTGACATGTCCGTCTCTTAGCTCGTTAAGCATTTGCCCCATAATATTAAAAAGACTGTCATCGCTGATATCACTACCGACCATTGGACGATAAATAACATAAATACTATCCCAGTCAATGTTTTTGTACTCAAGGAAAGCGTACTTTGTGTTTACTTCATTCCACAAATAATTAAATGTAGTTATTGGATCTGTTTCAGTTTTCTTCTCGAAAGCAATTTTTTCGCATGAATAAAATGATATTGCTGCGAAAATTATGATATATATTATTATTCTTGTTTTCATTGTCTAATTTTTAATCAATTTATTTTGTAAATCAAGCCAACTGTAAAAATATGATGCGACATATCAATACGATTAAGAGCATTTTTTCCTGATGTGATAAAATCCCAATAATATCCGAATCGTACCATATTTCCGTTTTTAAGTATTCGGGAAATTGAAATATCAGTACTTAAACCTGAAAAAACTTTAGTTTTCATGGAGTAATTTGGAAATAATGTCTCATCATTTAGGGTAGAGTTTCCGGGGTTGGTAAATGCAGGTCTATACATCAAACTAACAATAGGAACTCCTAATTTACCTGATAACAAATATTGTTTTTCTTTGCTTTTGTATTTTACCAGCCATAAAAATTTCTTTTGTTTTTCAGGTTTTATAATAGTCCAGTCGCTTTTCAGGCATAAAGAAAGATCGGTAAAATTGTCGAAAGTAGAACTGGCATTCCCAAAAGCACTGTTTATATACAATTCTGAAAAATTGCCCGTTGACAAACCGAGATAGTTTTTCAATCCGCCACCGGAATTCCCTTCAAGAAGTCTGTAATATGAAATATCAAAGTCGAATTTATAACCTGTAGCAATATAAGTGTTATCATGTGTTACAGTAATATATAACCCATCGATGGTGGCGAAATTAACACTAAAAATACTTTTAGGACAGTATAATTTGTAATCAAAATTAATAGCAGGCATTAATGCTGTATATGACAAGGGAGATGTTAAAAAATCACGAATTGTTCCTGTGGCAAAGCCTGCTGCGATTCCTAAGTAATTCCCATGTATGTCGGGCAGAACTTTCTCTTCTGTCTGAGAAATAGCATTAAGAGAAAAGACGAGTAGTAAACCAAATATAATTTTACGCATAAAGATTTTTTTTACAAATATATTTGATAATCACAAATTTCTCATATTTTAGTGAATTATTATTCTTTAGCAATTTTCAATTATGCGAAAAATTTACTGTATTGGTGAAACAGTGTATGACATTATATTTCAAAACGGAAAAGCTGTTGAGTCACGACCTGGAGGGCCCGTATTAAATACCGCCGTTTCTTTGGGGAAGTTGGGTGAAAAGGTTTATGTTGTAGGCGATCAAGCTGATGACGCAATAGGTAATATTATTGCAGATTTTTTGGCAGTAAATAATGTTTCGACAAAATATCTGACTTTGTATAATGGAGCTAAATCAAGATTATTATTAGCTTTTCTTAATGATTTTAACGAGCCTTTGTACAGTTTTTATAAGATAAGAACTGATGATGAGATAAAAATTACTTTTCCAGAAGTAAGACATGACGATATTGTTCTTTTTGGTTCTTTCACTTCTATTAAAAAAGAAGTCAGGGAAGATTTTGTCGCATGTATTAAAGCAGCCAAAGAAGTTGGAGCTTTAATTATTTATGATCCAAATTTTAGACCAGCACATATAAAAATCAGGGATAAGGTAATGGATTATATTTATGAAAATATTTCATTGTCAAGCATTGTAAAAGGTTCAAATGAAGATTTTCAGAATATTTTTGAGTCGTCAACAGCTTATGCTGCGAAGGATATTGTTACTGAACATGGTTGCAATAATTTTATTTATACTGCTAACAAATATGGCGTAAATTTATTTACAGGTGATTTCCATAAGGTTTTTGATGTGCCGAGAATCGAGCCGGTTTCAACTGTTGGAGCAGGAGATAATTTTTCTGCAGGATTGATCTATGCTTTGATAAAAGAAAATGTTTATGCTTCTGACTTGGGAAATCTCGACCATGATGTTTGGCGTAAAATTATTCGTGTGGCAATAGATTTTGCAATTAATGTTTGCCTCAGTTATGACAATTATATCAGTGACGATTTTGTTGTGGATTATTTGATGAATGGAAGAATAAAAGAATGTTAGATTTAAGAAGTGCCTAAAGTGCCTAAAGTGTCTAGAGTGTCTAGAGTACTTGAATTTTGCTGATTGTGCATTCTGCTACCAATCACTGATTACAAAAAATTATTCTTTGCGTAACTTTGTGTTCCCTTCTTCTCAGCGTCTCTCTGCGGTTCTCAGCGACCCTCTGCGTAAAATTTTCTTCGTGTCCTCCGTGTCACTTCGACTTCTCTCAGTGCATCGCTTTGTGGTTCCTTTTCTTAGCGTAACTTTGTGTTCCCTTAGCGTAACTTTGTGAAACCTATTTCTTTGTGTCCTCTGTGCCACTTCGACCAAAAGCTCAGTGCCACGCTTTGTGGTTTATTTTTTTGTGTAACTTTGTGTTTCCTTTGCGTAACTTTGTGTCCCCTTCATCTCTGCGGAACTCTGTGTAACTCAGCGTCTCTCCGCGTTAAAACATTTCGTACACAATAGATTTATGCCATCCTTTTTTTACATAATAGTTTACCAAACTCCATTAATCTCCTTTCCGCATTTTGGGCAAACTCCATTGAAATTATTTGTAGCTGTCGAAAAACCTGAACGTGTTAATATTGTTTCTCCACAATTTGGACATATAGTATTGGTCTTATCGATTTGAATATTTCCAAGATAGACATATTTCATTCCTTTTTCTTTTGCAATCGAGTATGCCTTTTGAAGAGTCTCTGTTGGTGTCGGTTGTACATTCTGCATTTTGTATGAAGGATGGAAACGGCTAAAATGTATAGGGACATCTTCAAGTCCGTTTGCTACAAGCCAGTCGCACATTTCCGAAATCATTTCCATATCATCAGTATAGTCGGGTATAACTAAATTAGTTATTTCAAGCCATACGCCATTTTCCTTTAAAGTTAAAAGAGTATTAAGAACAGGTTGCAAATTTGCAGTAGTAATGTTCTTATATATTGAATCATTGAAGCATTTCAAATCTATATTTGCAGCATCAATGTAAGGAATTAGTTCCAGTAATGGCTCCTGATTTATATAACCGTTAGATACCATAATATTTTTAAGTCCTTTTTCATGTGCTAGTTTAGCAGTTTCGAGCATGAATTCATAAAATATTGTTGGTTCTGTGTATGTGTATGATATTGATTTACACTCATTTGCCAAAGCAGTATTGACAATTTGTTCAGAAGTAGCTGCGATATAATCTATCTTTTCCGGATCTGCCTGTGATATACTTGAATTTTGGCAATTTTTACAATGCAAATTACAACCTGCTGTACCAAATGATAGAGTTGTGCTGCCAGGTAGGAAATGATACAGTGGCTTTTTTTCTACTGGGTCAATATTTATTGATACCGGTTTGCCGTAAGTTAAGGAAACTAATTCTCCGTTTATGTTTTTACGAGAATTGCATAAGCCTTTTTGATCTTCTCCAAGAATGCACGTATGGGGACATAGCGTACATTGTACTTTATTGTTGTCTAGTTTTTCGTAATATTTAGTTTTTTTTTTCGGATACAGCCCGAATTCTTTTTCGGAGAAAATTATTGCCTCATAAATATAAATATCTGCATCCTTCCATCCGTCATAACCTATGCCGGCTTTATCCTGCGAACAATGTCCTAAGAATTCTTCCAAAGTCCAGCCTGTTTCAGTAGCCACCTGTGGAAGAAAAGTTCCTCCGCGACTACCTTTACTGATGTAGATTCCATGTTTCCCAAGTACAATTTGTTCTACAGAATCTATTTTTACCATCGGTGTCAGAACAGAAATTTCTATGTCAATGTTTTCTAATTCGTCTTTTTTTACAGGCGAAAAACGGTAATCATTCATTGCCGCAGCAACAGCCATTTCAATAACAACCTGATAAAGCGGTATGTTCGGTTCAAAACGTCCAATGCAACCTCTTAAATTTGAATCTTTGTGAAGAGTTACAAATGCTCCGCAATGTTCGTTAAGATTATCTGTAAAATTAAAATCCGAAATATCAGGCTTTTTGTTATCTGTAACCTTGGTCTCTACTGTCAGTCTTGCCAGTTTGAGAAGTGTAATTTTTTCTTCATCACTTAGATTGTATGATGATTGATTTTTCTTAGTTAGTGAAATTGCCCAATAACCTACAACTCTGTTATGATCTCCATATTCAGAATCTCCCGAATTTTTATATTGTATCTGATTATACTGATAATTATTATCAGCCATATACATAAGCGTTAGTACTGCAGGCCATGCACAACATGGAGTGGCTAGATTCGCTATATCAGATTTTTTATTTACGACATTAATTAAAGAATCAGGATTTCCGCTACAAATTGCATCAGCAGTAAGTTTGTCTGATTTAATAGCATTTTCATAATTTGGATAATGCGAAAAATCTGTAGATATGATAAAAATGTTATCATCATTAAAATAAGGTTTTAGGATTTCGGCAATTTCTTTGGCATTATTTGCACCATCACTACCTAAAACAATCGGTACTATTTGAAAATCGTTTTTCAGATGAAATTGTAGAAAAGGCAATTGGACTTCGATACTATGTTCAGACTTATGAGCCTCAGGATTAAATGAAAATACTGAATTGTTTTTTATAAGCTCATTGCATAAATCAGTATTTACTTTTACTTCTCCCAGAGGTGTTTCATAATTTCCCACATTATAAACTGAAACTCCCTTAAAGTATGTAGTATGACTTGAAGCTAAGATAAAAACATTTTTATAGCTTTTGTCCGGATTTATCTGACTTATTGCAGATGCAGCAACTTCGCCACTAAAAACATATCCTGCATGAGGTGATATTATTGCAATAGCATCAGAATTTCTTTCTTTTGCAGGAGCAAATAAATGAATTAAATCATTTGTGAGCGTTTCTTTGGTGCCGGAATAAAACTGTCCGGCTACTGCTGGTTTGCGATTCATAAGGCTGTCGGTTTTTGAGGTTTGGGAAAGCACTTTAAAGCTAGATGACAATAAGATTATTGTCACAATGCACAGACTTAAATAATTTGCAGTAATCCGTTGCATTTGCTGAGTTTTTATGCAAATATAGTAAAATTTATGACTTAAAACTCTGATCATCTCCAATATAATTATACAATTGTTCTATTGCATAAAGCGGAATATTCAGCAACCAGTCATCATCGCGAAAATCGGACATAGATAAACGTATGCACTTATCCGGCTCAAATTTATCTTTGAAAACTCTTAAACTTTTTGCTTTTAGGTTCTCTTCTGCCTTTACCTCTATCGGATAAATTTTGTTTTTATGCTGAATTACAAAATCAATTTCGGCTCTTGCATTATCTGCTGACCAATAATAAAAATCTTTAGAGTCAGAATTTAGCACTGCCAATTGTTGTAATACAAACTGCTCTGTCAGTGATCCTTTAAATTCGGTAAAAACAGAGCTCTTACGAGTAAATATTGAAGGTTCTAATTCTCCAATTGTCGAAAGTAATCCGACATCAACAATGAATAATTTAAAAAAATCCTTATTCGCATAAGCCTTAAGAGGCAATGAAGACTTACTAAGATTATTGACAGTGTAGATTAAGCCGCAATCTTTTAGCCAAGCAAGTGCAATTTCATAATCCTTTGCTCGAGCTCCGCTTTTTAACTGTCCATAAATGAACTTTTTATTTTCTTTTGACAATTGAATAAGTGTTGAATTCCAAACTAATCTAATTCTTGGGACAATATCTTTTGGAGCATGTTTTGAAAAGTCGAGTTCATAAGCTGTTAGGATGTGGTTATGAACATCTCTTACTGTTGTAAAAGAATTAGTTTCTGCAAAATTTAAAACAGCTTCGGGCATGCCTCCGACATAGTAATATTGCTTCAATCTATCAATAAACTTCGTTTTATATGTTTGAATCATAATTGCATCTCGGCTATTCAGAATTTCTACCAGAGCTTGATCTCCCATAGCGAGTAGAAACTCCGAATAGCTCATGGGATGCAAAGTTATAAAACTTACTTTTCCAACAGGAAAAGATAAACCTGCATGCATTGCCATACCAAGTAACGAACCGGCAGAAATAATATGATAATCGGGAGCATCTTCACAAAAATATTTGAGCGAAGTAATTGCTTCAGGAATTTGCTGTATCTCGTCAAAGATTATCAGGCTTGTATGTTTTTCTGCCTTTTTCCCAGTTTCGGCATATAAAGCCAATAAAATTCTCTCTGTATCATATCCACTTTCAAAAATCTTTGCAAGGTGAGGCGACTGTTCAAAATTAAGATAAATCGTATCATTGTAATAAAGTCGCCCGAACTCCTTCATCAACCATGTTTTGCCGGTTTGACGTGCACCCTGAATTATTAAAGGTTTCCTTTTTGGAGAAATTTTCCATTTAACTAGAGCTTCTATTTTGTTTCGTATCATAGCTTTTTTTATGCAAATGTACATCATATTTTCTTGAAAATCAAATAAATTTACATTTATACGTACGTATTTGTGTTGTAATACACATATTTACGTACATAAAATTGTATAATATAACATTTTTCTGTACGAATAATACAAAATAATTATTTAATTAGGCAGTTAATTTAGGTTTATTTACTGAAATCTACGATTTTTTTTGCAAAAACTTCCCAGCTTAGATCACGTTTCAATGCTCTGATATTATTGATAAATAACTGTGTGTCATGATCTCTGAAGTATGAAACAATGTTGTTCTTTATTTCTTCAACATCTGGAGTTTTGGCTATTAGTCCAGTTTTTTCGTGGTGGATTATTTCGGCAAGTCCGCCTACATTAGTTGCAATCATTGGAACTTCGAAATGATATGAAATTCCGGTAATACCGCTTTGAGTAGCTCCTTTGTAGGGCAAAATGCAAACATCGGCTGCAGAGAAATAGTCAGCAACTTCGTTGTCGGAGATGTATTTTACGTGTTTGTAGATGTTTTCTTTGTTGGGATTTGACGAAATCTGCTGGTCATACTTATCGAAATTGCCGTAAACTTCCCCTGCAATCACTAACTGATAAGACTTGTCGAGTTTTCCAAATGCATCAATCAATAAGTCCAATCCTTTGTAATCGCGAATAAAACCAAAAAATAACAATGTTTTTTTATCGGGACTGAGGTTTAATTTCTTTCGTGCAATGTTTTTATCCTGAATTTTTCCAAAATGATCATAAAGAGGGTGGGGCAGAAGTATTACTTTAGCATTAGGCAAATATGTCAGGAGGTCATTCTTAACTTTCTCGGACATTGCAATAAATTTGTCATTTTTTTTAAGAAAGTATTTTGTAAAAGCTTTGTCAAATGATTTCTTTTCGTGGGGAATTACATTGTCAAGTATTGTAATAACTTGTGTGTTTTTCTTCATTTTACCTGCAACATATCCCAGCGATGGACCAAAATATGACATCCAGAATTTCATAATTAATAAATCAGGATTGGTTTTCCTTATGATTTTTGCTGTATGAGGCCATGTAAATGGATTAGCTGAATTTAAAATTCTTTCAGACTTTACCTTATCAACAATATCTCCATCTTTAACAAATTGAGTTTCGCCGGGGAAAAGAAAATTTGGGTATTGAGTGGTAAAAGTAAACGCATCGACAGTGTGACCTGCTTTCTCAAGTTCTCTCAATACGGAAGTGTTGAACTGAGCTATTCCCCCGCGAAAAGGGTAAAATGTTGAGAGGTATGATATCCTCATTTCTTATTATTTAATTTTTGTATTTCATTAAAAATAGTCTTTGCTTTGATATCATGCATACAGGACTTTTCGCGTTTACATGAATTCCCGTAAAAGCAATCACAACCTGTTTCCGGTTCAACTATTACGCCTCGGTTATACAGGTAAAATTCATGTTTGTTAAAGATATTGTTCATAAGCACCATTTTCTTTTGCAAGGCAGTAGCAATGTGCATCATCATCGAAACCTGAGTAACAACTATGTCACAACTGGCAGTAACAGCAAAAAATTCCTCTAAAGAAAAAGTTCCCGGATACCAAGCCCCGGTTTTGTTTGCAAGACTTGTATTTTTATCATCTTCCTGAGGTCCTCCCAGAACGACGGAATAAAAACCATTCTTGTGTAAAAGTTCAATAAGTTCAATCCATGAATCATCAGGCCATAACCTTGTAAGCCACCTATTTCCACAGCCAGTATTCAGTCCCACAACAGTTTTGCCGGCAGATTTATTTTGCATCTTTGTAATCCATTGATTAGCAAGTACTTTGTTATAATTAAGCAAATATGGTTCATCGTCAAATATTAGATGGCAGATTTCGAAAATCTCATCCATATAATGCTTTGTATTAGCCTGAGAATGATGGTCGAAATATCCTGTTATGAGTTTATGAACTGCTGCGGGAGTGGCTGAGTCAATGTGATTGTTATTCCAAATAAATCCAAATTTTTCTGTAGCATTAACATCTGCCAGCAACATACAGGCTTCTTCCTCTTTATCAAGATTGATTGCTATGTCAAAGTTTTTGTGTGCAATAACAAACAAAGATGTCTCATTCCATTTAAGTATGTCATCAATTTCCTCTTTAGGCAATACTTCTGGCGATAGTGTCAACCATGAGATATGACAATCAGGATAGAGTTTTTTAAATCTCACAGCAAGAGGAGTAGTTCTGATAACATCACCCATTGCTCCGAGTTTGATTATTAAAATTCTTTTACCGACAGGACTATAAAATTTACAGATTTCGCAATCAACTTTATGATCTTTATTAGGTTTGCATGGAATAGTACCTTTAAAATGCCTGCAATCGTATTTAACGGAATTGATGTTCATATTACTGTTTTATAAAACAAAAGTAAGAAAAAATCGTGAAATACAAATTTGAAGTGATAAACAAAGTTGGAATATCGGAAGAATTGAAGAATGGACTATTGGTGAGAATTTCGAATAGGAAAAGGCTGAATAGGATCGGTTATATTTTAATATTATAAATCTACCCATATCCCATGTCCTTTTGTTTCTCAATTTTCTTTCGTTAAATTTTTTATTTAGAGAATAAATTGCATATCGTGGATAAAATATTAGTATCTAAGTTGTATTTTAGACAATAAGAAAGTAGTAATTTTTAATTGTATAAAAATTATTATTGCTTTTGTCATTTAGTAAATATAATTATTGTTATATTTGTTAAATCATTTCTAAATACATATACCATGAGAAAAATTATTTTAGTTTTAGCAATTGTCCTTGTTTGCAATTTATTACAAGCACAGGGTGTGGCAATAAGTTATAATGCTTCAGAACCCGATCCTTCTGCGATGCTCGATGTTCAAAGTGTTGATAAGGGAGTACTAATCCCGAGGATTCCTGATTGGGCGAGTAATCCGGTCTCACCAGCTGAAGGATTGCTGATTTATAATCTTGTTGGTAATGGAACGGATGATCAGGGCTTCTACTACTATGATGGTACTCAATGGTTGAAATTGTTTGGTGGATCTACTGGTGATTATATCAAAAATCAGGATACAGAAGATCAAGTTGCAGATTTTAGAATTAGTGGAAGTGGAAGATTAGGTGGAGATTTTAGTATAAATGGTGGAAATCTCTATGGACCAGGTATTAATGGTGGATCAAATGGAATCTTAAAATTCAATGGAAACACATCAGTACGGTTCAATATTGACAACGATGACAACTCAACATCTGAAGAATTTCAACTTGTTCACAACAATGGTACAACACCTGTATTCAAAATAACTGAGACAGGATCAGTAACAGCAGATGGTTCTGGAACGTTTGGTGGGGCCGGAAGTTTTGACGGAAACCTTACTTTGGTCGGAAATAGCAGAGTTATTAGCTCTGGT
>DAOOPK010000078.1:0-11725 GCA_035388205.1 Bacteroidales bacterium | reverse complement strand
TATACCAGTTTTGCATCAAGCGACAAAAGAGTTTTATTACCTATTTCAAATTCATAGCCTCCCAAAACATTTAAGACATAATTATTGTTAAATGTTGTGTTTCTCCAAATATCTTCAAGAGTCTTATATTTAGAATCAAATATTGATCCTGTCACTAGAAAATAGAAATTGTTACTAAAAAACTTTTCGATGGTTAATTCTACTCCATAATTTTTACCTAAACCCTTATTTGTCAAGTCGTTTACTCTTTCCTGATAAAATCCTGCTCCTGCATTTAATGCCGAATAGTATGATGTGTCCTGTCGTACCGGTACATCGAATAGGTATTGATAATAAGCTTCAATTTTTACTCTGAGATCATTAAAAGGAACCCAGTCATAAGCAAGAACAGCCTGATTTGATTTTGTAAAATCCAATCCTGTATTGTTTTGAATATATTGATTATAAATATTGTCAACAGGTGTTCTTGCATAATATAAAAACAGCGATTGCATCTGACTGTGCAGTCCGTAACCAAATGACAATGATTGATTTGAGGCAGTTTGCAATTTAAAACTTATCCTCGGTTCTGCTGACCATGTATTGTTAGAAGTCAGTTGCTGGAAATGTATTCCCGTAAACATGTCAAATTTGCCAGTAAATTTATGATTCCATTGAGCATAAGCCTGTAATAATACTATGCCTGCTGTATCAATTTCTGTTTGTTTCACATAAGTATTTCCCCATCCGACAGATTCACCAATATAAACGGAATCAACATAACTGATTGAATACATATCTGCTGAAATGCCCAAATCAATATAATTCTTAGAGCTAAGCTTTGACCTATATTTTGTTCCTGCACTTATTCTGGTTTCCTTATTATTTTCGTGATAAAACTGAGTCTTGTGTGCAATAAATACTGAATCTCCCGAATTAGCAAGTTCTGTTGAATCCAGTTCGTATTCAAAGTTATCAAGAGTAGTTTTCACTCCTGATGCTGAAAAATTTGCAAAAGATTCTATTCTGGATTTTTCGTTTAGAAAACACAAATGATGTATAGAATATGTCATCATATCACAACCATTTCGTGTATCGGAACCACTGTAATTGTAATAAGAGCCGTCATTATCATTACGATGGTCAAAGAAGATACTTGAGTTTCCGATTATGCCTGTTACACTGAATTTTCCGGCTTTGTTTGTCGGGATATTTACTTTAAATGTCAGATCCTGATATTTTGGTACTGCACCGCCGGCAACATCAAAGCCAATTTTGTCCATTACATCAAGAGTAGAATTACGATAATTAATAATATAAGAAGCAGGATTTGTCTTTACAAAAGGTCCTTCGGCACCTAATTCAAATCCATTAAATCCTATCTGAAACAAGTATTCGCGTTGCTGATTATTTCCGTTTCGCATATTAAGATCAAAAACTCCAGAAAGAGAATTCCCAAACTCAGCCGGCCATGCTCCGGTAAAAAAGTCAGAATTTGTTAGCAAATTATTATTAAGCATACTAACAGGTCCGCCTGTACTTCCTAATGCTCCAAAATGATTAGGATTTGGGATATTTACACCATCTAATCTCCATAGTAATCCGGCCGGAGAATTACCACGAATGATTATATCATTACGTTGGTCACCTGCTGTAAAAACACCTGCAAAATTTTGCACCATACGACTGGGATCTCCCAAACTACCTGCATATTTTTCTGTTTCTTCAATACTAAACGATCTTGCACTAACCACCGCCATTTTGTTCATCGGTTTATCCTTATCATATCCGCTTTTGATTATAACCTCTTCAAGAAGTTCAATATCTTCCTCCATTTTTACTTCCAGCACAAGTTCTTTTGAGACAGTCAGCAATAAGCTTTTCATGATTACAGGTTTGTAACCAATTGCAGTAAACTGTATATCAACTCTTCCGACCTGAATTGAAGTAATTTTAAAATTGCCGTCAAAATTTGCACATGTGCCAAGTGTGGGTTCGGCATTCAGTATAATAACATTTACTCCCGGGATAGGAGAGTTCGACTGTTGGTCAATAATAATTCCTCTAATGGTTTGAACAGGTTGTGCTAGAATAAAAGATGCAAAAATAAGGTTTGGAAGCAGCAGTAACAATCTTCTCATATATAACTTTTTGTGTCAGCCGCAGGCTTATCAAAAAATATACCAGATAAGTATGATTTTTTAATTTATTTTTTTTAAAAATACAAATCATTTTGTTTTATTTACAATTAGAAATTTAGCTAAAATTGTTTAAAATGCAAAGTGATAAATTATTAGTATTTATAATAATCATAGCAACTTGTTTTATTTTGAGTTGCGAAGGAGAAAATAATGAAAATCAAAATGAAATAACATCTGAAGTTACCGAACAGTCTGATTGTAAATCTTTTACAAAGTCTGATGATACCGAAACTTCATGCATAGAATATGTTTATTATCTATCTGATAAAAAGTTATTAGTCAGGCATATAAATGCAGGTTTTAATTGTTGTCCCGGAGATATTTATTGTGAGAGTGCTATCAGTAATGATACGATAATTATTAGCGAGTTTGAAGAAACTCAGGATTGTGATTGTAATTGTTTGTATGATATTAATATTGAAATTTCTAATCTGAATGCAACTAATTACATTATAAAAGTAGTTGAGCCATACCTAGGTTCTCAGGAAGAAATAATATTTTCAATTGATTTGGACTCTGATACCACAGGCTCATATTGTGTTTACAGAACACAGTATCCATGGGGATTGTGATATTTGAAAATATTTAGGTAAATTATAAAATAGATTTAACCACTCTCAAATTATGGGAATATCTTTTTAGAGTTTTGTTATAAATCCCTTGATGATCAAGATTGTCAATTTTTACTTTTCCCGATGCATGAATTATCTTTCCATTTTCATAGATAATGCCAACATGCGTAATTTGGGCTTCGTCGTTATCAAAAAATGCCAAATCTCCTGGTTGAGCTTCCGACACAAAGCTTAAAGTTTTTCCTAATGAGACTTGCTGTGAAGCATCACGAGGTAATTTTACATCAACAAGGCTATAGAGTAATTGTGAAAAACCTGAGCAGTCAATTCCCCAATTTGTTCTGCCTCCCCAAAGGTACGGAGTGTTTATCATAAAATCAGCAACTGCAATTATTGTCATACGAAAATCAATATTTTTATGATGTTTAAAATTCTCAGGCAGACTATATTTGTTATTCCGTATTTTAAACTCCTTAGTGGATCTTGAACTATATGGAATTTTTGACCCCACAGGTATATGAATTTTACTCTTTTCGTTCAATCTGATTAGAGTTGTTGGCTCCTGGCAAATTATATATTTGGAAAAATCTTCTACTGCTGCTTCCGAATCTTCAATAATTGTGATTGATGAAGTCTCTACCCATGCCTCATAATTATCATGAAATAACCTTATTTTTGTCCAGTCATTTCGCATAGTAATTATCTCAAACAATTCGCCAAACAACACCTGATTTGTCATCTCTGTTGTATGGGACAGGCCTGCCCGCATAGGAATATAACTCAATTCACAGATACCGACCTTCATAATCTTTCTTATTTATTTCTTTTCAAAAATATATATAAATTCTTTTAAAATAATATTATTTTACTAACAGAGTTTTCTTAATAAAATCTTTAATACTGATAATTTATTTTTTCTTTATGTTTTTCAAAACATATTTTATCTTTACCAATTAATAATTTCATTTTATGAAAATTAAAAGAAATACAGTAATAATATATACTCTAATACTGTTTTTAATAAGTGCTACAACAGTATTCTTCATCTTCCCCAAAGGAAAACAGTTCGTTTATGATTATAATGTAGGGACACCTTGGTTACATGATGACTTAATTGCCCCATGCGATTTTCCTGTATATAAAACAGATGATGAGATTAGATTGGAAAAAGATAGTATTAAAAAAAGCTTCATCCCATATTATAAAATTGACTCAAATGCTTATCATAACTATTCCAGTGCAATAAAACGTGATTTTAATAATGCTGAGTCTCAAATTTTTAATTCATTGAATCTGAACAACGAAATCGGGATTTTTGAATTAGAAAAAATAAAAAGAGATCTGAACAATTATTTTAACGAACTGGATGAATTGATTTTCACCTGTATAAAAACAGGAATAATAAGTATTCCAGATTCTGTAAAAAACCTTTCACAGTTCAGGTTTTACTTATATAAAAATGGCGTTTCTGAATTATCATACGGATATGAATATATTACAGTAAAACAATGTTCAGGAAAAATAGATATTTTATATTCAGATATTAAATCTGTTGACTCACTTTTTGGTTATAGCATAAGAAATATCATGAACAAGCATCAAATACCTGTCAATATTGTTTATGATTCAGGTATGAGCAGAAAAATTCTAAATAATAGAATTAAATCTGTATCTCCGGTTCTTGGAATGATTCAACAAGGGGAGTTAATCATTAAAAAAGGAAGTATTGTGGGAGATAATGAGAGTGTGATAATTGAATCATTAAAAAAACAACAGGAAGCAAAAAATCTAGGTATTAGTAAAATCAAGGTATCATTAGGCACAGCTATAATATTTCTGGTTTTCTTTATGATAATTTTCATTTTCATTTTAAGTTTCCATACTGAATATCTGCAAAAATTCAAAGATATGACCTACTTTTCGTTGCAGATAGTTTTAATGATTTTGTTAGTATATGTAATTTTTGTTGCAACCGATTTGAATATCAATATTATACCTTTTGCATTATTTCCTTTACTGATATATACATTTTACTCTTATCAGATTTCGTTCTCGATATATTTGTTTTCATTACTGATAGTGGGATTCTTTGCTCCAAACAGTTTCGAATTTATCTTTATCCAGTTTCTTGCCGGGTTAGTCGCCATGTATAGCATGAAAAACAAAATGAAAAGAAGACAGATATTTATAACAATGCTACTAGTCTTTTTGACCTACGTAATTGTTTCAACAGGTTTCTTACTTATCAAACAAAGAAGCTTTAATTATGAAATTCTTTCAGAGTATATTCCTTATGGTATAAGTTCTTTTTTAATACTATTATACTTACCTCTGATATATATATTTGAGAAAATATTTGGTTTTATTTCTGATTTTACGCTCATGGAGTTAAGTGATACAAATAATCCAGCATTACGATTGCTTGCGGAAAAAGCTCCCGGAACATTTCAACATTCGGTTCAGGTGGCAAATCTTGTTGAATCTGTTGTGAGAGAATTAGGAGGAGATTATCTTCTGGCACGAACAGGGGCTTTGTATCATGACATTGGGAAGTCGCATCATCCAGAATATTTTATTGAAAATCAAAGCGGCAAAAATGTACACGACCAGTTCGATTTTGAAGAAAGTGCCCAAAAAATAATATCTCACGTTGATGCCGGCGTAGAATTGGCAAAAAAATATAATTTACCTCAGCAAATAATAGATTATATCTCTATGCATCATGGCACTAGTGTTACACGCTATTTTTTTAATTCGTGGGTAAACCAAAACCCCGACAGTGCTCCTGTCCTTTCAAATTTTCAATACCCCGGTCCTAAACCTGCAAGCATCGAAACTGCCGTTATGATGATGGCAGATGCAGTCGAAGCTGCCTCAAGAACTCTACCTGAATATACTCCGGAATCAATAGAAAAAGCAGTCTCAAAAATTATTGACGCTCAATTGAACGATGAACAATTCGAAAATGTCGAAATAACACTAAAACAATTGAAAAATGCAAAAGAAATCTTTTCAGCAAAAATTCAGAACATTTATCATGCAAGAATCATATATCCCGAAATCAACAAAAAAAACTAACCTGAACAATAAATCTAAAATCTTTTGGTTTTAGAGAACGATAGATATTTTATGGATTATAAAAGAATTGCATTTTATGCTTGTTTTTTGTTGACAGCACTAGGTTTGTTTTCCCAAACTGCTGTTGTTACAGGATTTGTATTCGACAACAATTCTAAACCTTTCCATTTCGCAAATATTAGTGTTACAGGATTGAAAATAGGTACTGCAAGCGATGAAAACGGCTTTTTTGAATTATCAGTACCTTCTGATAAGAATATTCGACTGGAAATTTCATATCTTGGTTATGAAACTGAGATTATGGACCTGAATTTAAAATCTAAGGAAATTAAAGAAATCAGAGTTATTCTTAAAGAGTCAGTAAATTTTCTTCCTGAAACAAATATTGGATCTAATTCTGACAGATTAGGAAATATCAATAGAATTAATCCTGAAATATCATTAAAAATACCAACTATAGGAGGGTTTGAAGATATTCTTAAGTCCTTACCATCTGTTACTTCAAATAATGAACTAAGTTCTCAGTATAATGTAAGAGGTGGTAATTTTGATGAAAATCTTGTTTTTGTTAACGATGTTGAAATTTTTAGACCTATACTTATAAGAGCCGGCCAACAGGAAGGGATGAGTTTTATTAATTCTGACATGGTTTCATCAGTAATTTTTTCTGCTGGTGGATTTGAATCAAAATATGGTGATAAAATGTCTTCCGTACTCGATATAAAATATCGCAAACCAACTCAGTTTGGAGGTTCGGTAACAGCAAGTTTGCTCGGATCGAATATCCACCTTGAGGGAGTAAGTAAAAACCATCTTTTCAGATATAATACCGGTTTTCGATACAAAACTACCAAGTATGTGCTTAGTTCTATGGATATGAAAGGTCAGTATGATCCAACATACTTGGATTTTCAAACATATTTAAGTTATGATTTTTCCGAAAAATTTGAGCTGAGTTTTTTAGGTAATGTCAGTAATAATGTTTACAGTTTTATACCTAAAGACAGAGAAACATCATGGGGGACTCTTAATGAAGCTTTAAAAATAATGATGTACTTCGAAGGTCAGGAAAAGGATAAGTTTAATAATCTGACTGGAGCATTTACAGGAAATTACAAAGTATCTCAAGATTTGGAGTTGAAATTTATATTGTCAGGTTATTATACAAAGGAGGAAGAGACTTTTGATATTCTCGGACAGTACTATCTTAATGAGCTTGATAAGCAACTTGGTTCGGACAATATGGGAGATAGTGTTGCAAACATTGGCATCGGTTCTTATCTCGAGCACGCAAGAAACTATCTTGATGGTTATGTAATATCGTTTAAACATATTGGTGATTATAAAATCGGTAATCATACAATAGTATGGGGTGGACAATACAATCACGAAACCTTCGACTACATAGTTCACGAGTGGAACATGATTGATTCTGCAGGATATTCTCTTGGAAGCTACGGTTATTCTGACCAAAATCTAATCCCTGCAAACAGAGATATTGTTCCTCTTTTTATGACGGATATTGCAGAAATGAATATACTTAGCAACAGAATGAGTGCTTTTGTACAGGATTCATACATGATAGAACTAAAAAAATGCAATTTGATTTTCGGTGGAGGACTCAGGTTCAATTATTGGGATTTTAATAATGAATTCCTGATAAGCCCTCGTGTCAATGTTGGGATTAAACCTGAGTGGAAAAAAGATATTGTGTTCAGATTATCTTCAGGACTGTACCATCAGACTCCTTTCTTTAAAGAGATTAGAAAACTTGACGGAACATTAAATTACAATATTAAATCACAATCATCTTACCAGATTGTTGCTGGCAGTGATTATGTTTTTAGGGCGTGGAACAGGCCTTTCAAACTGGTTACTGAGATTTATTACAAGTATTTATATAATCTCATTCCTTATGATGTAGATAATGTTAGAATACGATATTATGGTGAAAATATGGCAACGGGTTATAGTACGGGTTTTGAAGCAAAAATAAACGGAGAATTTGTACCCGGAACAGAATCTTGGTTTAGTGTCGCCGTTATGCAAACAATGGAAGATATTGAAAATGATTCTTACATAAATAGATATGCTGACGGAACAACAGATACAGTATATCTGGGGATGATCCCCCGACCAACAGACCAAAGAGTAAACTTCGGCATTTTCTTTCAGGATTATATCCCAAAACATGAAACTTGGCAGGCGTATATCAGTATTCTTTTCGGCACAGGATTGCCCGTTGAGAAAACAGATAAACCTTATCCACGATTTAAACCATATCGTAGAGTTGACCTTGGCATCTCAAAACAATTAAAATCAGAAAATAAAGTATTGCCGGAAGGTAATTTTCTTGGTTATTTTAAAGATATATGGATCAGCCTTGAAGTATTCAACCTGCTTGATATTAACAACGAAATATCATATACTTACGTAACTGATATCAGAGGCTGGGAATACGGAGTTCCAAACTATCTGACCGGACGAAGAATAAACCTGAAACTTATTGCTAAATTCTGATAGTATTGTATTCAAATAACTACTCTTTCTGCCCTGCCCTTATTTCGGAACCTTCTATTTTGTTGTAGGCATACTCTATTACTCTTAAAGTATCGTTATGTTCCGATATATATATCCTCATCCAACCATAACGAAAATCATTTTCACCATTAAGACGAATGGCAAGATATTTTTCACCTTTGCCGTTGAACTGACCTCCGTGTGCTAAAGTCCCTAAAACAACAAATTGATTTGTCCAATTACCTTCCTGCGAAATTGTTGTTTCAATATCCAAGGCATCTGCATATTTATAAGTTGAATTATCCAATATCCCTGCTGAAAAAGGATATGCTCTCACAGCCAAAGTATCCAGATGTTCAGGCATTTCGTTATTATTATATGGCATAAGGTTTATAATTTCAAATGCTATATCTGTTAATGTATCCTCATCAAGATTGAAGCGTATATAACCTGTCGAGATAAGTTCAACCTCAAGCAACCCGCTTAGAATACTGTCAACATGTTGTGCTACAATTGTATCATGAAGATTCAGTGCTTCAATATCTGTGGTAAGAATATAATTTTTATTGATTGCTTTATATACTATTTCAACATCATTGTTTCTGTCACAACTACTTACTAAGTTTACAATAATGCCAAAAAATATTATTTTTAAAAGTATTCTTATATTTTTCATCTCTGTTAATTTAATATTTAACCTCATAAAACCAATACAAATATAAAAATTTTAAAATCTCTGAAAAAGATTTAAGATAAATATAGCAGACATCTATTTACATATCAAAACCTTAAAGAATCCAGCATTTCACTTTGCTCAAGTTTCCATAATATACCATCGGCAATTGCTTGATAACCAATTGCATTATTATGTCCATCAATTTCCCAGTACATATTTAAATAATTGTCTTTTCCTATTCCCTTTATCGTATGAAAATAATTTAAAAGATTAATATAATCAACTATCAGTTTTTTATCAATATCTATTATTACACTTTGCATACATGACTCACCCCTCTCAAATTCATATTTAAAAGGAATAATGACTAGTAAAAAACGGAACCCCTGTTCTTTAGATAATTCCTGAAAATTTCGGATGCATTCCACAATTTGTTTTTCAGCTATTTGAGGTTTATCACTATCGCCCCATTCCCCTATTAAAAAATCATCATAACCCAAAGCATTAAAAATTAGTCGTGAAATGTGACTCGTCGCATAAATTGGCTCAAACCATGGAGGCTCATTATACTTTATTGTTCCGTCAGGATTAAATCTGTTCATGTCCCCTCTGATAATAACTTCGAAAACATCTGAATGGTTTATCATTAAAATTACAAGATCAGGCTTATATTTAAGTAATTTCTCTTTTAATAGTACATACTCATAAAAAGGATCACTTCCACAAACGCCAGCATTAATAAAAACCAGCTCTTTATTCAGTTCTTGCTGCATCAACTCTCTTTCTAGGAATTTTAACCATGTTGAATCTGAATGAGCTCCGTCACCTTCAGTAAACGAATCTCCCAAACCAAGTATGCGAAACTCTTCTTTAGCTTTTTCGACTTTATGTTCTTCATCTGAAAGCCCTAAGGAGTTAACATGTCTAAAAAATGAATATTCACTTGTTTCGAGTTGATGATCCTTTTTCCAAACATGAAACCATGTATTGTCATCAGGAGTATAATGAGAAACAAAATAATACTTATCTCTTTTTTCCAGATAGGTGCTTTTATATCCATATAAAATGAAAACTATTTCTACTATTGACAGAATAATGACAACTGAACAAATTACAATCTTCAATTTATTTGTATTTATCTTTATTTTAAAAACTTTTATAATACTTTTTATAATTAAGAAAACTAAAATACCAACCAATATATAAAGACAAATCCCCGAAGTTATAAGATATTTTTTAGTCAATACAAAAAACGCGACATGTGTTATCAGTAATAAGGAAAATAAAATCCATAATATTAAATATCCAAAACCCTTATTTCTATTTTTGTCAGCTTTTTTAGTTATATAATTATTTTGCTGTAGTACCATTCTTTAAATATTTTTTGCTTTTTAAATATACGAAAGTTTTATTCATAAAAAACAAATTTAGTAATTCTCCCGGATGTGAATTTATCGGAGAAATCATTAGTCTCTCGTGTTCAAAATTTTTAAACTCAGAAATAAATGCAGGATATAGATCTAAATAATCAATTCCAGCATGATCAAGAATTGACTTTATCGCATTATTCCAAGCTATTCTTATACTATCAGCTGCTAAAGGAGTTAAGACAAATATCAGGTCAGCGTTTTGTTGTTTTACAAACAAATCAAAATCTTTAATAAGTTCAGAATACTTTTCCAGATTTTCTTCCGCATAAAGATCTTTTTGCCATTGCCATGAATCTGCCGGTTGGCACCTATTGCCCAAATATGGATCATTTTCAACAAATCCAACTATTATCAAATCAATTTGATATTTATATCCATATTTTTCATAAAAATTATATTGTTGTTTTGTTGACCATCCGCATAAACCCCATGATAACACTTCCACATGCGGATATCGTTCCATTATTTTATCTTCAAGTAAATGACTCCATGTTTTTTTATAATATATACCATCACCATATATCCACGAATCTCCCAATACTGCTATCCGATATACATTTTCAGGTTTGTTTTCCAAACGTATTCTATCAGTAAAATTATATGGATTTATATCCGAAACTGCTTTATTTAATGCGTTTATAGAATCTCTTTCTTTTTGCCATTTTTCAATCATTTCATCAGAATACGTATTATCTGAATAAATCAATTTAGATTGAATACAGCTATTGAAAAACAGAATATAGAAGGTCAATAGTATCCATAACTTATTTAATCTCTTACTTTTCAATTTTCATTTGGTTGATTAATACAAAGATATGTATTTTTTTTACAAAAAACTTCTTTTTATATGATAATTGAAATTTTTTATAATATCTTACAAATTGTATAATAGACAAGTTTCAGAATAAAATCAATATTTTACACTTACATTATTTTCATCTCAATAGCTACAATTAAGGTTTTTTTCTCATATTTGTATTTATTATATTATTCATACCAATGAGAAGATCAGAAACAGAAAAGCTTAGTGAAATTTTAAAAAAAGCCATACAGGACAACAAACTTTCTGATGGAATAGATAAGGTCAGATTCAAATCATTATGGCTTGAGTTTGCTGGATATCATATTAGTAAAGCAACAACTGAATTGTATGTTTCAAAATCTGTTTTATATGTAAGTTTGAACTCCTCAATTTTACGAAGCGAGTTACTACTAATTAGGTCTGAATTGGTTAAAAAAATAAACAAAGAACTTGGTCGTAAATTCATT
>DAOOPK010000077.1:0-12004 GCA_035388205.1 Bacteroidales bacterium | reverse complement strand
AAATTTACTTCAATTGAAACATGAAAATAATAAATTTCTTTTGATGCAGATTTGCCTCCTATGACTATTCGCAATGTGGCAGTTGAAGCATTTATTGGAGTTACAGTATAATCTTCATAAGGCATTACTTGAACTCCTGTTCCTTCGTCTTCTACCATCATAACATTCATGCTTTCAACTGAACTTGCATCATTCCACGTAATTATAGTTTCAATATACTCAGTCGAACCATTCATATCAACTAGAAATTCTTCCGGATTAAAAGTGGCATTATTTACACCTAATTGAATAGTATTTATCACAAATTCATCAGAATAATCATAGTCAAAAGTTACTTCAACAGTTATACTGTTTCCAGCACTTGTGAGAACAGAAGAAAGATAGCTTTGAGTGAAAAACAACCAGTATCCTTCAATGTAATAATATGAACTGTTTAATTCGTTGCCGCCAACTTTTACTGATGTTATTTCTTCAGCAGTTGCCCAATCAATATTTGCAAATACGTCATCAGGGTTGCTTAGGTCGTAATTCTTGTTGTCTTCGAAAATTGAAGCATAATACGACTGAATAACACGTATTACAAAATGCCTATCTTGAGTTCCATCAAAAATAGCATAAAAATTTAAATAGTCTCCCGCTTCCGGACTCATACCATTGATGAATGACTGATAAATTGTCAAATCATTACCAGATACAGCATAGTCGCTACCTTGGGTTATCGTCATTTCATGATATTCATCCATTTCATCCCAATAATAGTAAACAATACTTGTTATTGAAGAAAAAGACTGCCAGTCAATGTAATAAACAACGTCCTCAGGCTCAGAAAGACTGTAGTATTGCTCCTGAGGGTAAATATCCTGAGCATTGATACTGAATGTAGCTCCAAAGATAAGAGCAAAAATCAGAAAACACTTATTTGTATGTTTTCTTAAGTTTTGTAATTGTTTTTTCATAATAGTTGTTTTTAGTTAGTACTAAAAGTATAATTGCTGTAAAAATACAAAAAGTATGAATATACTTATACAATATACAAGTATTTTTATAATATATTTTTCTTGGTCATGATTAAATAATTTATATTTTTGCATTATTCTAATTAGAGCCATTAGCTCAGTTGGTTTAGAGCACTAGCTTGACAGGCTAGGGGTCACTGGTTCAAATCCAGTATGGCTCACAAGCACCAAGCCCCGCTGAGGCGGGGCTTGGTGCTTGGGTACAAGAGCCCCTAAACTGGATCAATAAAACGCGTCAGCGTTTTGTTAATCCAGTAAATCATAAATCAATGCTTGAAATTGTATTTAAATTAAATCAGTATCTAAATAATAAAAAGCAATAACTATATTACTTCTAAAATTCTATTGAGTATTCTTTTCCCCAACTATAATTCAATTGTTTGTGTTCGGTCAGGGCCAACAGAAAGATATTTGATTTTAATTCCTGTTTTGTTACTTAAATATTTCATATAATTCAATAGTTCAACCGGAAGTTCACTTGATTTATTGCAACCAGTCAAATCTTGTTTCCATCCCGGAAGCTCTTCGTAAACAGGTTCGATGGTTTCATTTAATTCGTAAGGTATGTGTTCGGTATATTCTCCGTTAACTTTATAACCCACAGCAACTTTAATAGTATCGAAACCGCTCAACACATCAGCTTTGGTAATAATAAGTTTTGTCACGCCATTAAGCATAATTGCATATTTCAGAGCAACCATGTCCAGCCAACCGCAACGTCTTGGTCTTCCTGTTGTAGCTCCATATTCATGACCTTTGTTCCGTAAATCCTGACCTGTTTTGTCGAAAAGCTCTGTCGGGAATGGACCGCTGCCAACTCTTGTGCAATATGCTTTTACTATACCAAACACTTCCCCGATTTTGTGTGGAGCAACTCCTAGTCCTGTACATACTCCAGAGGTAGTTGTATTTGAAGATGTAACAAACGGATATGACCCGAAATCTATGTCAAGCATCGAACCTTGTGCTCCTTCAGCTAAAATGCTCTTACCTGCACCTAATGATTCATTTACAAATATCTCAGAATCAATAAATTTGAAGTTTTTTAAATAATCTACTGCTTCAAACCATAGTTTTTCATAATCAGCATTAGTTTCCGAAAAATTATATCCTGCTAAAATTTTCTCGTGATGGGATTTAATACTCATGTATTTATCTTTAAAATCATTTCTGAAAATATCACCTATTCTGAGTGCCATTCTTGCAGTCTTATCTGTGTATGCCGGACCTATACCTTTTAAAGTTGATCCGATTTTATTATCACCTTTATTCTCTTCGTAAGCCTTATCAAGCAATCTGTGAGTAGGCATTATCAATTGAGCCTTTTTGCTAATTACTATATTGTTTTGTACATCTGCTCCAATCTTTGTTGCTTCTTCAATTTCTTTTTTTAGAATAACTGGATCTATCACAACTCCATTTCCGATAACATTTATTTTATCGCCTCTAAAAATACCTGAAGGAATGGTATGCAAGACATGTTTTATATTGTTGAATTCCAAAGTATGACCAGCGTTTGGTCCTCCCTGAAATCTTGCAATTATGTCATATTTCGGAGTAAGTACATCAACTATTTTCCCCTTTCCTTCATCTCCCCATTGTAAACCTAACAAAACATCTATCTTCATCTAAAAATATTTAAAATTTGTAATTCTTGATTTTTTCTTTATTAATTACCTGACTATCCAAATCAGTCATATTTCTTTTTCTTTTCACATTCACTACATATCCCGTAGAAATACAAAGAATATCCAGTTATGCTATAATTAAAGGTCTTTGAAATTGTATTTTGAATTTCAGTAATTCTTGGATCACAAAACTCAATTACTTTATTACATTCTGTACAGATTAAATGATCGTGTTGACTACAAGCATAGGTTTTCTCATATAAGCTTATGTTTTTGCCGAATTGATGCTTTTTTACCAGTCCGGCATCAATAAAAATACCAATATTGTTATATAATGTAGCCCGACTTACACGATAGTTCTTATTCTTCATCGAAATATATAAACCTTCGATGTCAAAATGTCCTGCTCTACTGTATATTTCATCAAGTATTGCATATCGTTCAGGCGTTTTCCTTAGAGATTTTCTTTCCAGAAATTCAATTAATATGTTGCGTACCGGAATATTATATTTCTTTACATCCATCTATAAATAATTTTAGACTAAATTAAAATAATTTAATCTTTTAGCAATTCAAAAGATTAAAAATTTATCAACATTGCTTTAACAGGTATATCTTAAAACCAGTTGTCTATTAGAATTGTGTGATTTCTATATTTAAAAAACCAAAATTTAAATCTGATTATAAAATTATTATTATTTGGTTTACTAATAGAATGAATTAAACAGGATAAAAACAAAAAAAAATGAATAATTTTCATTTTGTATTAAAATAAGTGTTAAATTGCATAGAATTTAAACCATAAAGTTATGAAAAAGAACATTTTTATCACATTATTTTTGATTTTGTGCCTCGGATTGTTTGCACAGCAACAACTACCGAATCCGGGTTTTGAGAATTGGGATGAAGTATTTATGTATGAGGGTCTGTCTGTATGGAATAATTCGAATAGCGGGAATTTTCAGGGTAACGCCGGAATTACAAAATCTGATGATGCATATTCGGGAAATTATTCTGTCAAACTGCAATCGCTTCTTTATGAAGAAGATACTGCGTTTTCATATTTTTATCATGGTCTAATGTCAGGAGATGGTCCCGGTGGCGGAATACCTTATACCGAGGATTTTGACGGGATATCAGGATACTATAAATCCGATATGGCGGAATATGACTCTGCAGTTGTTTTAGTTATAAAGTATTATGAATCAACACCGACATGGTTCTTTGGAAAGTTAGGAGGAGTTAATGAAGACTGGACATATTTTCATTTTGAATTACCACCTGTGGAATGTGATTCTGTATTTGTAGGTTGTGTCTCAGGAGATATTTTTACCGAATATGTTTATAGTTTCGAGTCATGGATAATGTTCGACAGCATCTATTTCACTAACTCTGGTGGTGATGACCCCAATGCCGAGCTGATACCAAACCATGATTTCGAAGATTGGCAGGATCACTATTGTACTAATCTTAATTCGTGGTATTCATTGAATAATTACTTCAGCAGTATTGGGGTGGAACCATTAAAAAAGACTGAGGATGCTTATGCCGGAAATTATGCAGTAGAACTGGAAACTAATCTAATAATGGAGGCTTATATGATTCCCGGATATTTGTCTATAGGTGAAATATATTTGGATGATGATAATCCTGTAAGAAAAATTCCTTATACTGACAAACCGACAAAAATAACCGGATACTACAAATATTTTACTGAAACTGAAGATAATGGAGTTGCTCAGATAAATTTTACTGCTCTGGGCGAAACTATCGGAGGCGGTTCTTATGTATTTCCGGAAGCTGAGGAATATACATATTTTGAAACACCAATTGAATTTGTTGCAGACCCCGATAGTTTGCTATTGGTTTTTAGTTCGGGAGGAAACGAAGGCTCTCGTTTGATTTTAGACAATGTGAGTTTTGAAAATTTTGTGAATACTCAAACAGAGCAAGCAGCAGTTATAAACATTTACCCAAATCCTGCAAGTGAATATATTTTGATTAGTGTCCCAGATTTATTATTAAATGAAAACATTACTATTACTGATATCCAGGGTAGGGTTATAAAAGAAATATATTCAATTAAAGAAAATCCGGTAAAAATTGATGTTTCAGATGTTTGTGATGGAGTTTATTTCATTAATTGTCAACAATCGGGATTATTTAAAAAGATTATCATCAGTAGATAGAGATAATATATAAATACTGTTCTTAATAAAAAGATGCTTCCAATATTAACTTTTTTTTAGTAATATAAATATTGTTGATGTATCATTTTCTCTATCTTTGTCCAAACAATTGTAAGTGATAATTTTCAGACTTATAGGTGATAGTATAAAGTTCGCACTTAACTCATTGATTATAAATAAACTGCGTACTGTATTATCTCTATTAGGGATAACCATAGGGATATTTAGCATTATTTCTGTGATGACAACCATAGATTCTCTTGAAAGATCTATTCGAGATAGCGTAAGTTCGCTGGGAAGCAATAAGATATATATTCAAAAATGGCCATGGACTTTTGGTGAGGATTATCCTTGGTGGAAGTACATGAACAGACCTTTACCCACATTGGAAGAAACAGAAAAGATTAAACAGCAAGCAGTGAATGCTGAAAGTGTGGCTTTTGCTGCATCAACATCAAAAACCGTAGAATATGCGGATAAATACTATGAAAATGCGGCAGTGATTCTAGTCTCAAATGAATATGATAAGGTTGAAAGTCTAGAAATCGCAAAAGGAAGGTACTTCTCAGCTATGGAATCAAATAATGGAAAAAATGTGGCTATAATAGGTGCAGTGATTGCCGAGTCATTGTTCGGGGAGCTTAATCCAATAGATAAAAAAATCAAGGTTAGTGGTCGAAAAATAAGTGTAATAGGTGTTTGTAAGAAACAAGGTGAGGATTTGTTCAGTTCAGGTATGGATGAAGCGATAATAATACCTGTAAATTTTGGAAAGAATATGTTTGACATTGAAAGTGATGCTTTGAATCCCTTTATAACTGTTAAAGCTAAAGAAAACATAAGCTCAGATCAATTGATTGATGAATTGACTATCATTATGCGTACTATTAGAAGACTGAAACCTATGGAAGAAGATGATTTTGCTTTAAATCAGGCAAGTATGATATCAAAAGGCTTGGATAGTATATTTAACATTCTTGATATTGCAGGATTGATAATAGGAGGATTTGCAATTTTAGTCGGAGGTTTCGGTATAGCAAATATTATGTTTGTTTCTGTAAAGGAACGTACCCACGAAATCGGGATTCAAAAAGCGATAGGTGCAAAATCTTATCTGATTTTAATTCAGTTCTTAACCGAAGCATCTGTATTAAGTCTTCTAGGCGGAATTGTGGGACTGATCTTAGTTTGGTTGCTTACTCTGATAGCGCGAAATATGACTCCTTTAAATTTTGCTTTAAGTTTAGGTAATGTTGTTACAGGAACTCTTATATCAATTGTTATAGGTGTTGTATCGGGTTATGCTCCTGCACGAAAGGCGGCAAAACTGGATCCAGTGATAGCAATGAATCAGATATAGTTATTCAATATGTATTTATTTCACTGGCAGGAGATGTTCTAGAAAATCGTCAATAATCAACTCATGATCAAAAGCTAAATCCGGTAGATTGTTAAAAGAGAACCATTGCAATTCTTTAGCATCATCACCGGCAATTGCCTTGTCTGTATAATTACAAAACCCGTAAAAAACTACAGTGATATTACGACCTCGCGGATCCCGTCCCGGATTTCCATAAGTCCTAAATTGACAAAATTCGATGCCATTGAGCGAAGTCTCTTCTTTTGTTTCTCTGGCTACTGATTCTTCAAGTGTTTCATCCATTTCAATGAAGCCTCCCGGTAATGCCCAGCAGTTTTTGTAAGGTTCGTTAACTCTTTTTATAAGTAGAATTTTTGACTTTGTTTTGTTATCAACTATGATAACGTCAACTGTATTCATTGCCATCGGATAATCATAAGTATATGACATAATTTTTATTATTTATAAATTTTTGTAATTGTATTCTTTGTGGAAAATATATCGTACAGAAGTAGCAGTAATCTCAATATCAATAATCTTCATCAGCATTAGGTTAACTAATAGTTTATCTGCCTCTGCACTTCTTATACCTGTAACTCTCATTAGTTGTGATTTTGAAATACTGCCGTTTTCTTTAATATCATTTAGAAGCAATTCTACAGTATCATTTATTTTAAGTTTTATGCCCTTAATGTTTTTTTTTCCTCTTTTCCATGTTTCAACAAGAGTTCGTGGCGCTATTATGTTTTCATCTCTAACGCGTACATAATATTTGTGTTTTCCGTCCTGATCAGGAGCAGAGTGTGGTAATTCTGAACTTTTATCTATAATAATTTCAAGAACGCTTTTGCCACTGATTATGTGATTCTTATAACTGAATTTTACTTCCGGACGACAGTGCAGCAATGCAGCAGTTTCAATCATATAATATTCTTCTTCGGAACTTATTCCTGAAATACTTCCATTATCACGTACTCCGATTAAAAGTGATCCTCCTTCTGTATTTGCAAATGCTGCCAGTGAGCGTGCAATCTTTTTCGCATCTGAAATACTGTGCTTAAAATCGAGGTTTATTCCTTCTCCTGCCTGTATTCTGTTTAAAATATCTTTTGTTAACTCTGTCATTTTTCGCAATTCGTTTTGCTTATTATTTCCATTGTATCAATATTTAGGCAGATTAATTTTCCAAATCCTTTGCGTGTCTTACCGTAAATACAGCCGTTATCAATGCCTATAACAGGAGATGAGTCCTTTATGCTGTTTTCTATTGATTTTAGCTCAGCAACTGTATGACCGTGTATCAAAGTTTTTCCAATTAAATTAGCACGGTCTCCATGTAGATATCTTCCCGAAAGCATAAATGCCTCATTATCAAATATATTATCACTGTTTAAGTCAAGTGATGCATGAACTAAAATAAATCTGTCAAGTTCGTAATATGCAGGCAAATTCTCAAGCAAAGTAAGATATTTCTTTTTAATCTTTCCTTTTGTTGACAATAGATCAGCAGATTTATAAAATTTTAAAAATTGATGCAGTTTCTCAGGTTCATTTTTTATAATATTTAACAGCATTTGTTCATGATTCCCTTTGATTGGAAATACCTTATATCCAGACTTTTTAAGTTTAATTATTCTTTTTAATACTCCACTACTGTTTGTACCACGGTTAATCATGTCCCCAATTATGTAAACCTCGTCTTCAGGCTGAAGACATAATTTCTTGATTAATTTGCGAAAAGTGTTACTGCATCCGTGAATATCACCGATTACGTATCTGTTCCCCGTAGTTTGTATTAACACAATTAAAGTTTTATGCAAAATAAATAAAAATGCATAAAAAAACTGCCATAATTTTAGTTATGACAGTTTTTTTAATATTAGCTATTTTTTATTCAAACTTTTTAAAAGCTTTCTTTATCAACTCAATTGCATCACGTAACTGAGTTTCTGTAATTACTAGAGGAGGAGCAAATCTGATAATATTTCCGTGAGTTGGTTTAGCTAACACACCATATTCTTTCATTTCAACGCAAACATCCCAAGCTGTTTTTCCGGGTTTGTTATTTATAACAACTGCATTGAGAAGACCTTTACCACGAATAAGTTGAATTAGTGGAGAATGAATTTTTGCCATTTCATCGCGGAATATTTTTCCGAGATATTCAGCTCTTTCTGCTAGTTTTTCTTCCTTAACAACTTCAAGTGCAGCAACAGCTACTTTACCTGCTAATGGAAATCCTCCAAAAGTAGAACCATGTTCACCGGGTTTAATTGTCAGCATAATATCATCATCAGCAAGACAGCATGAAACAGGAATAACACCACCGGAGAGTGCTTTACCCAAAATAAGGATGTCGGGACGAACACCTTCGTGGTCACATGCTAATAATTTACCTGTACGAGCAATCCCTGTCTGGACTTCGTCTGCAATGAACAGAACATTATGTTTCTTACATAGATTATAACATTTTTTCAAATAACCTTCATCAGGAACATAAACTCCGGCTTCACCTTGAATTGGTTCAACAAGAAAAGCTGCGGTAGTTTTACCATGCTCATCAAGAACTTTTGATAGTGCTTCTGTATCGTTATAAGGAATACGAATAAAACCAGGAGTCAGAGGTCCATAATTTGCATAAGAGTCAGGATCACTTGACATCGTAATAATTGTTATTGTACGACCATGAAAGTTCCCCTCACAACATATAATTTTTACATCATCGTTAGGAATTCCTTTTTTTACAACACCCCAACGACGTGCAAGTTTTAATGCGGTTTCATCACCCTCTGCACCTGTATTCATTGGTAGTACCTTGTCATAACCAAAATATTCGGTTATATATTTTTCGTAATCACCTAATGTTGAGTTGTAAAATGCTCTTGATGTTAGAGTTAATTTTTTTGCTTGTTCTATAAGTGCATTGACAATCTTCGGATGACAATGCCCTTGGTTTACAGCAGAATATGCACTGAGAAAATCATAATATTGTTTGCCTTCAACATCCCAGACCAATGGTCCTTCGCCTCTGTCTATTACAACAGGTAGCGGATGATAATTGTGTGCTCCGTACTTTGCTTCCAGTTCAATGAACTCCTGAGAAGTCCTTTTTGCAGTGTTTGACATAACTAGTTATTTTAATTTAACATTTATATTTGTTAGCAAATTTGAGAATTTTTATCCGATCTAAAAAATTTAAAGTGAAGATTTTTTAAAACATGATATTTAACATGTTTTTGAAATCTATTGGATTCACAAATCGGACTAGTGTTAATATCATAAAACAATAATGCTTTAATATTTATCTTTTTAATTGTATATGAAATTATTTTATATATTTGTATAATATTCACAAATCAGGAATTAGATTCCATAATTGTAAAAAAATAGAAAGGAATGCATAGAAAATAATAAATCCTTTTCTTTATTCCACAATCACACAATCCTCTAACTGTACTGTTCCCCAAAGGTCGCGGGTGATTTTTCCCCTAATTTTTACATTGTCACGATTTGCTGCCAGTTTGTCCGAATCAGGTTCCGAAAGCATTGTACAACCTACCATTTTTTGACCTGTTTCAGGATCATCAAGGTCAATTCTGTGAGTTGTACCATAAGATGTAGTTGAAGTAGTCGTGCTGTTATAATGTCCAATTACTGTTACTTCCTTGCCCATCCATGAATTGTATGCCTTGTATAAATCACTAATCCAAATAGCTTCTATATAATTCTTCCCGGGAATAGGTACTAAATTCTTTTGATATTTTCCGTTAAGTTCAACTAATTCGCAGTCCTCCAAAACTATGCCCCAGTATGAGTTTTCTTTAATAGTACCTTTGATAATTAAAATATCTTTAGCTTTGATTTCTTTATTTAGCTCAGTTTTTAAGTTGCATGTGAACAATACATCATATACATTGGTTGCTTCACGTAATTGTATTTCTTTCTGCAGAGTCTCACTCTCCGAATACATTTTTGCATATCCTGCAATCAGGACTTCTTTTCCTGACCACTCATAAAATGCTTTATGTAATTCGGCAATAGGAATTGGCTTATTGACATCAACTTCTTCGGGAAGTAAACGGTTTTTATTCAATTCTTCATCTGTAATTTCTGTTTCAGGATTGTCTTTGTCAGTTTTTTTGGCGGTGTTGTCGGAACTGCTGCCTGAACATGAAAATATTAAAACGAACAAAGATAATAAAGGTATCAAAAAATACAGTCTTTTCATAGTTTTTGATTTTAAAATTTAGTCAAATATAACTGAAAATTCTTTTTGTTACAAAATAAGATCAAAAATATTATTTTTGTGGCAGTATATAAATTTGAAAGGAATATGTTTGAAAATTTATCGGAAAGACTTGAGAGATCGTTTAAAATATTAAAAGGTCAGGGTAAAATTACCGAGATCAATATAGCTGAGACATTAAAGGATGTCCGCAAAGCCTTACTTGATGCTGACGTAAATTATAAAACTGCCAAAACTTTTTGTGATAACGTAAAGGACCAGGCAATAGGTCAGGAAGTTATAAAGTCGTTGAAGCCGAATCAACTGATGGTTAAAATCGTTCATGATGAATTGGCAAAACTGATGGGAGGGAAGGCAGTTGAAATAAATGCCAAAGGAAGTCCTGCAATTATTCTTATGTCAGGTTTACAAGGATCTGGTAAAACGACTTTCAGCGGGAAACTGGCAAATATGCTAAAGTCTAAAAAAGGTAAAAATCCTCTATTGGTTGCTTGTGATATATATCGTCCTGCTGCTATTGAACAGATAAAGGTATTGGGAGAACAGATAAATGTACCTGTTTATTCAGAAGATGACAACAAAAATCCGGTCAAAATTGCACAAAATGCAATCAAACATGCAAAATTGAATGGCTTTGATCTGGTGATAATTGATACTGCAGGTCGCTTGGCAGTTGACAAGGAAATGATGGACGAAATCGAAAATATTAAAAAAGCTGTAAACCCTCAGGAAATTCTTTTTGTTGTGGATTCTATGACTGGTCAGGATGCCGTTAATACTGCAAAAGAATTCAATGACAGACTTGATTTTAATGGAGTCATACTTACAAAACTTGATGGAGATACTCGTGGTGGTGCTGCTTTGTCGATTCGTTCAGTTGTTGATAAACCTATAAAATTTGTTGGTACCGGTGAAAAAATGGATGCTTTGGATGTGTTCCATCCCGAACGTATGGCAGACAGAATATTGGGAATGGGCGACGTCGTTACTCTGGTTGAAAGAGCTCAGGAGCAATTCGATGAAGAAGAATCACGTAAACTGCAAAAGAAGATTGCAAAAGATCAGTTCAATTTTGATGATTTTCTGTCTCAAATCCAACAGATTAAAAAAATGGGGAATATCAAAGAATTGGCTGGCATGATTCCAGGTCTGGGTAAAGCCATTAAAGATATGGATATTGATGATGACGCTTTTAAAGGTATCGAAGCAATAATACGTTCTATGACAAAGGAAGAACGTGCAAATCCTGCAATTATTAATGGAAGCAGACGGAAACGTATTGCAGACGGAAGCGGTACAACTGTTCCAGAAGTTAATCGTATTCTTAAACAATTTGAAGAAACCAAAAAAATGATGAAAATTATGTCATCAAATAAAAACCAGAAGAGAATGATGAGAGGAATGAAATAAAATGAAAATTTCCAAAATGCCAAATTCCAAATCCCAAACCCCAAACAAATTCGAAGCACCAGACCTCAATGACCGAAACGCCGTCGCCGGCCGGACGAGGATCAACCGCTGAGGACGCGGCGGTTCTTGGCGCGGCCTTCGGCCGCAACCAGCCG
>DAOOPK010000076.1:0-12073 GCA_035388205.1 Bacteroidales bacterium | reverse complement strand
ATTTAATGGAAATAAGAACTAACACTACGACTCAGACATTTAAATTTGAAATAGTCCGTTAATCGTAAAATATCCTGAACAAAATTTTTGTTTACTTAATATAGATTTCTGTATTGTTACTTGTGAAAAAAAGTAATTTACTTATGTTACATATAGATTAAATGAATTTACATTTTCTTATTTTTGCCATGTAAAAAACAAATTTATGACTATCTGTACTTCTTGTATTTTAAATGATAAATATCCCGGAATAAAATTTAATGATAAGGGGGAATGTTCGTTGTGTACAGGTAAAAGGACTTTTTCTCCTTTGGGTGAGGATAAACTAATCGAAATATTTGATAAAGCAAAATCTAAAAATGTCGAATTTGATGCTCTTGTCCCTTTAAGCGGGGGTAAGGATAGTACATATATTCTTTATCTGGCTACAAAAGTTTATAAACTTAAGGTTCTGGCGATGACATACGATAATGGTCTGTTTAGCCAAACTGCACTTGATAATATTGAAAGAGCATTAAAAATTACAGGTGTTAAACATATATGGTGCAAAACAGACCCTGTAATTCAGAAAAAAGTCTATCGTAATATGTTGTTAAAATCAGGTGATATATGCGGGGCATGTGATATCGCAACAATATCATATATTTTAAAGACAGCACAGGATTATAAAACACCATTAATATTATACGGAACATCTCCCCTCGAGGAAGATTCTTTTGTGCCTGATTCTATTCAAGATATTTCGAGGTTTAAACACATTTTAAAGGATGTTTCTGAATTAAAAACTGATGAAATAAACAAATATCTTGTTCTACCTTCACGAAATGATTTTAATACCTTTATAAAAAAGAAATCAGGGAAAATCGGACTTGAAGTTCGTCCTTTATTTTATATTGATAACCCTACCGATAAAGAAATGGGAGAGATTATTGCTAGAGAATTGGGCTGGCAGGAAGACTTAAATAAGGACTTTACTAAACATTTCGATTGTATTGCCGAACCTTTTACTAATTACGTTAGACATTCTATTTATGGTTATGAAAGGCATATTTGTCAATATAGTAATATGGTCAGAAGTGGAGAAATTAGTAGAGAAAAAGCCTTACAGCTCTACGAATCTGATATGCTGGACTTAAGACCGGCTAATTATAACGATATTCTCAGTTTGTTTGATATATCAGAGAAACAAATGGGTGATATAGTCAAAATAAGACCGTTAAAATACGAAAGATACACCTCCAAGATAAACAAATTGTTTCTGTATTTTGTAAAATTAAAACAAAAACTCTCTTAAGAATATACTCTTAAATTCTATTTTGCAAATTTCCAGCTTATTTTAGATTTTTCTAAGGTGTTCATATCTTTTTCAAAAAAAACTAAAAAATATTTGCATTATGAACATATGTTCATTATCTTTGTAGTGAATTTAATATAAAAACAATGTCACCGAGAAGAAAAAGAATGAGACGAATGATGAACTTACCTTTGATAAAAGGCTTTAAACCTTATGGTCAACAGGATGGTTTAAAGAATTCAGATCCGGTGATACTTTTGTTAGAGGAATACGAATCTGTTAAGCTATGTGATTATGAAATGCACAATCATATTTCAGCATGCGAAATAATGGGAGTATCCAGACCCACATTTACTAGAATTTATGCCTCGGCAAGACAAAAAATAGCAACAGCTTTAGCTGAAGGACGACAGATAACTATTGAAGGCGGAAGGGTTACTTTTGATAAAGACTGGTATTTGTGTCAAGATTGTAAATGTTATTTCAGTAATCCCGAGCTTGATAATGAAATAGAAGAATGTCCTTTATGTAAGAGTAAAAATATTTCCTATTTAGGACAGTCAAAACTTGATGGTAAAAATATAGATACCGACAAGGAATTGTGCGTATGTCCTTTATGTGGATATTCTATACCTCATTTGCAAGGAAAGCCTTGTAAACAGGAAATATGTCCTGATTGTAAAGTGCCTTTAAAAAGAAATAATTTATTATAAACGAATAATTAGTAGAAATTATGAAAATTGCAATTACATCAACTGGTAAAGATTTAAATTCAAATGTTGATCCACGTTTTGGACGTTGTTCATATTTCGTTATTTATGAAACGGAATCAAAAACATACGAGTTTATCGAAAATCCAAACAAAAATGCTGATAATGGAGCAGGACCTGCATCTGTTCAGGTTGTTGCAGATAAAGGAGTGTCAAAAATTGTGTCAGGTGAGTTTGGAATGAAAATAAAATCATTACTAGAAAGTTTGAAAATTCAGATGATTGTTATCAAAGAACCAACAAAAACAATTCAAGATATTATAAATATGTTTAACAAATAGTAATAGGAGGTAATTATGCCAAATTTTGATCAAACAGGTCCTGAAGGACAAGGTCCAATGACAGGACGCAAAGCCGGAAAATGTGCTGGTAACGGAAATACTAATGCTCAGCCTAATACAGGTCGTGGTCTGGGACGCGGTTTAGGACGCGGCGCCAGTCGTGGTGCAGGGCGTGGGATGGGACAGAGAAGAGGTAATGGTAGAAGTGTTTAGTTTTATATAGTTTTCCTGCATGAAGGCTTAGTGGAATATCTTTTTTGTAGAAGTTTGCTTTTTCATTATTCTACTAGCCTTCATTTTTAATTAAATAAATAGATATGAATAGAATTATTGCAATTCCTATGGAAAATGGTGTGCTTAGTGCACATTTCGGTCATTGTCAACAATTTGCAATTGTTGAAGTTAAAAATGATAGTATTATTAATATAAAAGAATTAGATCCACCTGAACATGTGCCGGGTTTGTATCCAAAATGGGTAGCTCAGTTTGGTGTTACGGATGTTATTGCCGGAGGAATGGGACAGCAGGCAATTATGTTGTTTAATCAACAAAATATAAATGCTTTTGTCGGAGCTCCAGTTAAAACTGCCAAAGAACTAGTAGAAGATTTTATTGCAGGAAATTTACAACTTACTGCTAATTATTGTAATCACGACCATAGTCATGGACATGATAACTGCGGACACTAAATCATCGTATGATAAAAGATGTGCTGAGTGTTTCCTGCGTGGATATCTCAGGCTGTTTAAGAAATTTGATGTTGATGAAGATAAACAAAAATCTTTTATGAAGATTTTTGAACAAAATATCTCTGAATTACGTTTTTTTTCTGCTCCTATGATACAAAGAGAGTTAAACAAAGATTTCAGAGATATTATTGGAATTGAAGATTCGTTTTTATCTGAGAAAAAACAATCGAATATTCAAGCATTTGAAATCTATAAACGCTGGAAACCAATTGTTTTTGAAACTCATGATTCATTTAAGGCATCTCTTAGACTTGCAATTGCAGGGAATATTATGGACTATGGTGCTGCGGACAGTTTTGATATAGATTCTGTAATAATCAATGTGCTTCATGCCGATTTTGCGATAGATGATTCATGCTTATTAAAGGAAAGAATTCAAAAGGCGAATAAAATCCTTTATCTTGGCGATAATGCCGGTGAAATTGTGTTTGATAAATTGTTTATTGAAACTAATTTGTCGGATAAGGTTACTTATGTAGTTAAATCGGCTCCGGTTTTAAATGATGTTACTATGCAAGATGCTGTTGATACTAACATGCATGAAACGGCAACTGTTATAACTAATGGATATGATGCGCCTTCTACTGTTTTGTCAAAATGCAGTCGTGAATTTATGGATGAATATAATTCCAGCGATTTGATAATATCAAAAGGACAAGGTAATCTTGAAGGTTTGTTAAAAGAAAATGATGATAGAATATTCTTTTTATTAATGGTAAAATGTGATGTCATTGCCGATTTATTAAATGTTGAAAAAGGAAGTTTTGTAGTTTTAAATGGAGGGAAAAATATTGACAGATAAAAGTTTAAAAATTGCAATTGCAAGTGGTAAGGGAGGTACTGGTAAAACTTTGATTTCCACTTCGATGTTTTATGCAATACAGGAAAAGTATGAAAATAGTGTTTTATTAGATTGCGATGCAGAAGAACCTAATTCACTTTTGTTTTTTGATGCTAGTTTGAAGGAATCTTTAAAAGTCGTTCAAAAAGTACCTGTTATAGATACCGATAAATGCGTTTATTGTGGTAAATGTCATGATTATTGTGAATACAACGCAATTTTTATTATTCCGCCTTCTCGTATTATTAAAGTCATTGAAGAGCTATGTCATGGTTGTGGAGCTTGTTCTGTAGCATGTGAATATGATGCAATAATAGAAAAGGATACAGAAGTAGGTCGCGTTAACTTGTTTGTTACTGATAATGGAATGAATTTAGTTGAGGCACGAATGAAAAGTGGAGTTATGTCGCCGGTGCCTGTTATTAAAGCTGCTCATAAATCTACCTCTGATAAAGACATTGTAATAATGGACTCACCGCCCGGAACTTCTTGTCCTTTTATTCAAACTGTTGTAGAAGCAGACTATGTTATTCTTGTTACAGAACCAACTCCATTTGGATTAAGTGATCTTAAACAGTCTGTCAATACTCTAAAAACCATGCACAAACAATACGGTGTTGTTATTAATAGAGCGGGTTTGGGAGATACTAAAGTTTATGATTACTTAAAAAGTGAAAATATTGAATTGCTTGCTGAAATTCCTTTTGATAAAGAAATAGCAATTTTATACTCGACAGGTAAGATAGTCGCTGCTCATGATGATAATCTAAAGGCTTTATTTATGAAAATATTTGAATCAATTTATAATAGTTATGGAAATAGCGGTAATCAGCGGTAAGGGTGGAACAGGTAAAAGTAGTATTAGTGCAGCTTTTGCCAGTGAACATGATAAAATTGTCTTGGCAGATTGTGATGTTGATGCTGCAAATCTTTATATAATTTTTGAACCGGAGATAACAGAAAAATCTTCCTTTATTGGAGCTCAAAAGGCTGAGATTGATTATAGTAAATGTACAAATTGCGGAACTTGTATTGATTACTGCCGTTTTGATGCAATTAAGTTTGATAATGGAAAAGTCGTTATTAATGAAATATTCTGTGATGGTTGTAAGTTATGCTCAAGAATATGCCCCGAAAATGCAATTTCGATGATAGATAATGCTGAGAGTTTATTATTGTCGGGAAATTTTCGTCATGGTAAAATGGTTTACGGAAGATTAGCTCCTGGAGAAGAAAATTCAGGAAGATTAGTTAATCTCGTCAGAGACAAAGCAAAAAAAATTGCCGAGCAGAATAATATAGAGACTATAATCATTGATGGCCCTCCAGGTATTGGATGCCCTGTAATATCAACTATCACTGGTGTTGATCATGTCGTGGTGGTAACAGAACCTAGTCTGTCAGGAATGCACGATCTAAAACGAACTCTTGAATTGACAAATAGTTTTAATCTAAAAACTTGGGTAATCATTAATAAATTCGATTTGAATTCAGAATTTTCTGATAAAATTGTCGAATATTGTAATCACGAGGGAATAGACGTCTTAGCAAAATTGCCATATGATAAACAAATTGTTGATGCAATGGTGAATTGCAAAAGCATTACGGAATATTTACCTGATGCTGAAATTTCAAAAATTATAAAAATAGCATTAAATAAAATTATTAATTTTTAATTTTACATAAATATATAAAATACAATATGAAAACAGTAGTTTTAGGAGCTAGCAATAATATTCACAGATATTCTTATATGGCAACTGTGGAGTTATTAGAACATGGTCACGAAGTTATTCCTGTTGGAATTAAGAAAGCTAGTATAAATGATTTGCCTATCAGAAATTCATATCCCGAAGATGTTGATGTTCATACACTAGCAATGTATCTTTCTGCAGAAAATCAGGAGAAGTATTATGATGTCGTATTAAAGAATCCTCCTAAACGGGTGATATTTAACCCTGGCACTCACAATAAGGCTTTCGAATGTAAACTAAAGGAAATTGGGGTCGAGGTTTTGCATTCTTGTGTACTTATAATGTTAAGTAATAATCAGTATTAATGGAAGATAATTACGGTAAAATTCAGATTTATACTGGAGACGGGAAAGGTAAAACCACAGCTGCGCTTGGGCTTGCATTAAGGGCAGCAGGTGCAGATAAAAATGTTTTTATAGCTCAGTTTGTAAAAGGCATGCATTATTCAGAACTAGTCTCTTTGGAAAAGCATGACAATATTAGTCTTAAACAATATGGAAGGACTTGCTTTATCGAAAAAGAACCTGTAATAGAAGACATTTTAGCTGCACAAACAGGTTTTTCGGAAATTAAAGAAATTACTACTATCGGTATTTATGATATTTTGATACTTGATGAGATATTTGTTGCTCTAAATTATAAACTTATAAAATCAGAAGATTTACTGAGTTTTGTAAAGTCAAAACCAGACGATATGGAATTAATTATGACAGGACGGGATGCTCCCGATGAATTCATCGAAATTGCTGATTTGGTAACAGAAATGAAAGAAATCAAACATTATTTTAATGAAGGATTAAATGCCAGAAAAGGTATTGAATTTTAATCAATATTTTCTTTTTATAAAAAAACTTGTTTTGCTTTAAATAATTGTGTATATTGTATGCAATTAATTACATTAACCATGAAAGACACAGATAGAATTATTTTGTTAAAAAAGATTTTTAAGTTTACATTGGAAATTATAGATTTTCATGATGAACTTATCAATCAGAATAAGGCTCCTATTGCAAAGAGAATTCTGAACTCTACTCTAAGTGCTATTTGTTGTTTGCAGAAGATTTTCGAATGTGACAAATTGTCTGAACTTCAGTCTAACAAGAAGATTGCAATCATTAATTTTAAAAATGTAATTTATTGGCTTGAACAATGCGAGAGATCTGGTTACCTTTTTAATGAGGACATGTTATTACAAGCTCATGAGTTATATGCAGTGTGTACAGAGTAAGGAATTTTAATTTGCTTTTTTTGTCTCTTGTTCATACATATACCTTGCATCTATTTCAATCATTTCGTCTGTTGAAATACCTCTTTCTTTTGCTTTTTCTTCAACATGTTTTAACCAAGTAGGATCGTTTTTTATTGCATTTATGTATTTTATAACTTCAGGTTCTAAATTGGTTCTGTCAAATTCAGTAATTATCTTATCAAAAAATCCAAAACCGAAATTGTTTAAGCCTCCATCAGTTTGTAAAAGAATAATATACTCATATTTTACAATTTCTTGAAAATAATTAAAAGAACTTACTTCAACTGATTGCGCACCATTGAAATATTTGCTGTTATAATAGTAAAAATCTAGCGATTTGAATACATTTGACGGAATACCGCTATAAAACATATTCCAGTAATAGCTGTCTCCCACAACAAGAACTTTAGGACGGTATTTTCCTTCTTGATTATAACTCAATATAGGATATGCAAGTTTGTAGGTTTCTATTTTAAAAAGCAAATTAGCTAAATTGCCAATGTCATATTCAGGATCTCTTTGTTCATCACTTATTTCAATATCCTGAAGAATGATTTCAGGGATATCCTTATTTATGTCCTTTTCAATTTTACGCGTCAAACTGTCAGCACAAAGATACATACCGTAAGTTGACCAGTGTATTCCGGCTTTGGGATATAGAGGATATTTCGAGTTGCCTTTTAAACTTAGAAAATATGAGTTAAAATCAATGTAATTTATTCCTTCCTTTTCGCAATATTCGGTAAACTTATCATAATTAGTAACAGGTTCTTGTCCATTAATAAAATATCTGTCTGGAATATATTCTTTAAAGTAATTTGCTTTTCCCGGAGCAAATATAAAAAGCATCTTTATTCCGTTCGATTCTAGAATATCCTGAGCTTGTTTTGCTTTGTCTATCAGTAATTTAATTTTTTCCTCACCAATATAATCTGTTCCAGTTGTAGCATATATATAATTATCCTCAAATAAATAGTTTTTTTTTCCTATTACTAGCTTTTCTGTTTTAGATTTTTTAAAAAAACTGAAATCAATCTGATTATTTATTCTAACTAAAGTATTATGAAGTCCAATGTTTTCATTTAAAAACTTCTCTTGTTTCTCCTGAAAAGAACCATTGAACCATGTGCTATCTGACAAAATTGGCTTTTCTGCCGGAATATACGCACCATTTAAAGGCTTTTCACTGATTAGGTTAAAAGACTTAACAAGTATAGGAACAAAAAGTACAATTATAAAGACAACGAATAGTATTTTTTTTATGTCTTTCATAAAAGAATTTTTTACAAATGTAACTCAAATCACAAAAATAAATCATGTTTTGTTTAAATTAAAATGTTATATTGCAAATGATGATAATTATATTTAATTTTACATTGGATTCTTGATTATGAAAAAATTACTTTACATAATATTGGGAATCATTGTTATGTCAATGATTAGTATTGCATTAAGTGCTCAGGATATTCATTTCAGTCAGTTTTTTTCCTCACCTTTATACATAAATCCTGCAAATACAGGTAATTTTGAAGGAGATTTTCGTGGAGTTCTTAACAATAAAAATCAATGGAATACATTTACAAATGCATACAGTACATTTGCAGGTTCGTTTGATGCGGGGTTTAATAATCTTTTTGCTTCAGGTTCACGTTGTGGCATGGGTTTTAATTTGTTTAATGATGTGGCCGGAGACGGCAAATTCGGAACGACACAATTTAGTCTGAATCTTGCTTATTATTATCCATTTGGTGAGAAAAAGAATTTTTTGTTGGGACTGGGTTTTGTTGGTGGTTATATAATGCATAATATTAGTTTTAGTAATTTTAATTTTGGTAATCAATACTCCGGTGAACAATTTGACCCAACTTTGCCTGTTGGCGAAGACTGGATGTTTGATAAATGCAGTTATTTTGACATTGGAACTGGATTAAATATCATGTATAAACTTAAGCCCGGATGCCTCATACAATCAGGATTCTCAATTTCACATCTGAATGAGCCGGTAAAGAGTTTCTATGATAATTCTGAATCGGTTTTAGCTATGAAGTACATTTTCACAGCATCAGCAGAATATAATATTAAAGATGATCTTTGGATTGAACCTCAACTAATTGCAATGTTTCAGCACGAATACAGAGAATTTGATTTAGGGGCATTATTAAGATTTGATTATAATCCTGTAAGTCTTCAGGCTATATATTTTGGAACATTGATGAGAACACGTGACGCCGGAATAATTGTGTTTGGCTTTAAATACCATAATGCTAGGATTTTAGTCAATTATGATATTAATTTATCAAAACTTACAACTATAAGCAGAGGTAAAGGAGGAGTGGAGTTTTCACTGATTTATATTTTCTTGAAAACAAAACCTTTTGATTCACCATATTATCGTAAATGTCCTGATTTTATTTAATGAAAAGGTTTGCTTCATATATATTCATTTTTATAGTTTTTATCCCTGTGGTATTTTCTCAGTCAAAAGAAATATCAAATCTGATTGCTTCAGCCGATAAAGCATTTGAAGAAAAAAACTATTATGGTGCTGCACTACTTTACGAAGATGCCCTCAAATTTAATCAACGTATGTATGATATAATATGGAAAGCTGCAGAGTCATACAGATTTGATAATGATTATGTTAGAGCAGCCATTCATTATAGATATCTTGCAGATAAAGTTTCTGAGAAATATCCCGAAGCATTTTTTTATTATGCTCTGATGCTTAAAGCAAATGAAGAATTTATGAAAGCTCAATATTTCTTTAAAAGATATATAGAGTTTAATGAATTAGACAATTCAAGTATCCTATATAAACGCGCAGAAGAAGAACTTGTAAATTGTGAGTTTGCATGGAAGATGTTTAATCACCCGAATGGATATGATGTAATACAATGTGATTCTTTAGTGAATTCTGTATTTAGCGACTTCTCAACAGGCTTCGTTAATGACTCTTTACTCGTTTTCGCTTCGATTAAGCCTATTCAGGATAGTATCCATGATTATAAATCAAGATTGTATCAATATAATTTCTTTGATGAGAATACAGACTCTGCTCAATTGTTTAGCGAAGTTATAAATATTCAGGGTTATGATATTTCTAATCCACATTTTACAAAAAGCGGAAATAGATTGTATTTTACTATTTCTGATTATTTCGATGGAGGAAATACTTATATTTATATGTCTGAATTTGTCGACAACCAGTGGACAAAACCTGAAAAATTGCCTGAAATAATAAATAAACCGAGATGTAATTCGACTCATCCCTATCTTGTCGAAAGAGAAGATAAAACAGATATTTTTCTGTGGTCATCAGATCGCCCTGAAGGTGAAGGCGGTTATGATATATATTTTTGTGAAATATTACCAGACGGCAACTGGGGATTTGCCCGCAATGTGGGAAGGCCTGTTTTTGACGATACTCGTTATCTGAATTTTTTCGATACTACTTCCGTAATAAACTCTCCGGGTGACGAAATTACCCCGTTTTATAATCCTGTTGATTCCCTGTTGTATTTCAGTTCCAATTGGCATAAAAATATGGGTGGTTATGATATTTTTAAAGTTAAAGGGAACTTCAGAGTTTGGGATACAATTGAAAATATTGGATATCCGTTGAATTCTGCACAAAATGATTTTTATTATAGAATTTATCCTGATCAATATGTGGCTTTTCTTGCCAGCAACAGAAAATCAGCATTAGCTCATAGCCATCAGAGTTGCTGCAATGATATTTATTATCATGATATAGCTAAGGAAATAAATGAAGAAGTGGTTGAAGTGCAGAGAGTAGAACTGCTGACTGAACGTACTAAACTCCTTGTGCCAATAGCACTCTACTTCCATAATGACGAACCTGTTCCAAATTCATGGAATACGGTTACCGAACTGAACTATTCCACAACTTACTTCAAATATATGGAGCTTCAGGAAGATTATAGAAAAAACTACTCAAAAGGATTATCAAAAAATGAAAAAATTGAAGCTATTGACAGTGTGGATTATTACTTTTCATATTATGTTCAGGAAAACTATAATAAATTGCTGGAGTTTACCAGCTTAATGAAGGAATTGCTTGCTGAAGGTCAAAAGATCGTTGTTACAATAAAAGGTTATACAAGCCCGCTAAATACGGTAGAATACAATAATAATCTTGCTAAACGCAGAATATCAAGTCTTGTAAATTATTTTGCAGAATTTGAGGGCGGTATATTCTTACCTTATATTGAATCTGGTATGATAGTTTATGAGTTTGTCGCATTTGGGAAAACATTTTCTGCAGGTAAAGTGAGTGATGACCCAAACGACCCCAGAAATTCTATTTATAGCCCTGCTGCTTCCAGAGAAAGACGGATTGAAATAATTGCAGTTTCCGTCGTGAGTGTTGAACAATCCGAATAATCATTTGTTTACTGATAAATTTCCTATGGTAGATTGGTTGAGAATAATACAAGAAACTTTGTTAATCACGAGTTTCGTTATTGTAGTTATGTTAATTATCGAATTTCTTAATGTAAATACCGAAGGAAAACTCATTAAAAAGTTCAGTAATAATAACTTGTTACAGATAATAATTGCTTCTTTTCTTGGACTTTTACCCGGTTGCCTTGGAGTGTTTACTGTAGTTTCTCTTTTTACACACAGAATTTTTTCTTTCGGAGCTTTAATGGCTGCAATGATTGCAACTACAGGTGATGAAGCATATTTTATGATAGCATTGATGCCAAAAGAAACAATTATTATCTTTTCTGTATTAGCAGTATTATCCATTCTTGTAGGAATTGTCACAGATAAACTTATCAGGAATAAGAGATTTTTAGCCCCAAAAAACTTTTCTTTCGATTTGCATCACCATGATCTTGAAGATAACGGAAGGAAAAGATTTTCAATAAAAAATCTTTCGCTAAATCCTAAAAGACTAATTATTTTGGGTGTTATTCTGACTGTGATTTCGTTGACAGCGATAGGTGTTATAGGTCATAGTCATTCTGATTCGTTGATCTTCAGCTTACCGGATATTAATACTCATGAAAAAGTCGAAATGCCTAATCATCAGCATAATCATTCAGAAATATCCGAGGTAAATAATAGTTCAGTTTCAAAAATCCATGAAGAAAAAACTAATCATGATG
>DAOOPK010000075.1:0-12121 GCA_035388205.1 Bacteroidales bacterium | reverse complement strand
AATTGACTTGACTTATACACGTGCGATGGTGGAAGCTGCCCTTAACGGTGACTTATCAAATGTTGAATATGTACATGATGAAATGTTCCATGTTAACATTCCTAAATCATGTCTCGCTGTACCTTCTGAAATGTTGTTCCCTATTAATACATGGGCAAATAAAGATGACTTTACGAAAACAGCAAAAAATCTTGCAAAAGAGTTTTCCGACTATTTTGATAAAGCTTATGGACGTAATGACATTGCACCTGAAATAATAAAAAACTGCCCCGGAAAATAAATAAAAAGGTTTTATTTTAAAGTCCGTCTTTGAGATGGACTTTTTTTTTAGATTTGTAATAAATTGTTATTTTGAGCAAAAAGAGAACCATTCATATTATTATTCTATCTATACTAGTTGTCTTAAACATTGCCCTCATCTGCTCAGCATTTTGGTATATTAAGAATATCAGATTTTATGGGAAATTTACAGTAATTGTTAAGGAGGATTCGAAAAATATCAGTTCACAATTCGAATGTTATGGAATTACTTTTACAGGGAAAAAAGTACAAATACCAATGTCAGATTCATGTTTTGTGTCTTATGGCAATTGGTTTTATCAGAGCTTAGAGTTAATAAATACTAGTGATCTTATTGAAGATGTTGAAATGCTTTTCATTTCAGATGAAAATCGAATACAAACAAAGCTCTTGTCTTCGAATGCTAAAACAGTTGAAATAAAAGACGATTTGTTTAATGTCGGTGTATATAACAAGCTTTTCAAGTCAGGTGTGCTATTATCATATTATGCAAAGAGAGTATATTTTGTTCTTTTATTATTCTATTCAATTGTCATAATTTTAGCTTTATTTTTCAACAAAAAAAGTTGGAAAGAAATTTTTTTAGCGGTATTCACTTTAGCTTCCATAGATTTGTTTTTCTCTGAGTTATTATTACATCAATATCAGGGAGTATGGACTGGAGTTTGGCTTTTTTTGTTTGTGTTTTTTATACTGGTAGTATTAATTATTAAACTGAAAAACCGAAATAAACTATTTATAAATCTTTTGTTGAGTTTAAACACTATAGTTCTTGTTTTTGTATTTTCTGAATTGTTTTTAAGAATATACGGAAAAAATAAGACATATTACGAATCTCGTTTTGGTTATTACAGGTCTGAATTTGATCAGAGAATAGTTACTGACAACATTTTCTATGAACCCAATACCGTTCATTTTTTAGAATCAGAAGAATTTAGATTCGAAAGACAAACAAATTCACTTGGATTATCAGATAAAGAGCCAAAGTTTAAGTATTCAGAAAATGATTATTTAATAATAGGCTTGGGAGATTCGTTTACCGAAGGTGATGGAACCCATGCTGATTCAACCTGGTTGAAGTTTTTGGAGTACAAAATGCCAGATGATAGTATAAATTATGAGTTTATAAATGCAGGAATATGTGGTCTTGATCCATTTTATGATTATAAAATACTGACTGACAAGTTGTTGAAATATGAACCTGATCTTGTTATCTTAACAATCGGAAACGACCTTGAAGACATTATCATTAGAGGAGGCATGGAAAGATTTGATAGAAAAAAAACTAAAATTGCTGCCCCGAATTGGGAATTTGCATTTCAGTATTCATTTGTGTTTAGATTAGCATTTAGTTTATATAATAATAAATATCCATTCTTTTTAAATAAAACCTCATTTGAGAAGGAAAAGGATAGAGCCATGATGCTACTAGAAAATCTGATTCTTGATTATGGTAGACTTTCAACAGAAAAAGGGTTCAAACTTCTTATAGTTTTTTATCCTAAAAGTCAGGAAATTGTAAATAAATCTTATGATTATTTGAATGGATTGATTGATTTTTGTAAAAGCCAGAATTTAGAATATTTAGATTTGATTGAATATTACATAAATATTAAAGGTATGAATGGATCTAACTATTTGAATTATTACTGGGAATTTGACGGTCATCATAAAGCAGCAGGATATGAGAAATTTGCTGATGGAGTTTATTGGAAGCTAAAACAAATGAATCTTCAAGATTGAAATTTGTCCGGTATATTACTTAATTGTGAGAAATCTGCAGGACTTGCATTTCCATAATCAATATCAAATTCCATCATACCATTATTACCAACTTGTACATTCATCGGGAAACCTTTTAGCATTGCACTTATTTTAATTCCTGCATCATGACTAACACGGATTCGCATTTTCTTTGCATTGTTTTCTTTGCCGGCTTTTATTAATTGTATAGCAGCTTCTATCTGCTTTTCCGTTGAAATCTCAGGAGTCATAGCTTTGTATATCAGCCATGGTAATGGACTTACAATCCATCCGTATTTTTTTAATAATTCCACTGCTGTACTTACACCCTTATAGGTAGTAATATCGTATATTTTATCCATTTTTTTCATCTTTGGTACAAATATATGAAAAACAATTAATTATTTGTTTTGATTAATGAAATAATTAAATTTGCAATAATCTATTTGGTCACGGTGAAGTTTTTTAAACTCATAACAATTGTTTTGATATCAGGTATGAGCCTGACGGTTCACTCAGTTTATGCACAGTTCAAAATTGATGTTTTTTCAGGAATTGCAGTAAATCCAATTGACAGACCTTGTATGATTTCAGCAGGATTTTCACCTGGTTATGTGTACAAAAATTTCGCTATTGACTATGCTTTGGATATTAATCTAAATCACAGAGACAAAAAAGTTCTCAATGCATTTGCTACAAGTTTGTCTTACAAATTAAACTTATGCAGTAATCCTCTTAAGTTTTCACTTTTTTATTGTAACAAACCTGTTAGCCAGATGTTGAATATACATAATACCGGTTTGAAAATAAACTATATAGTAAAACGATGGGATTTTACTTTAGGAAATAATTTCAATATTTACAAGTTTACGAATAATGTAGCAGAAACATATAATATTGCTGATAATCGCTATTTGGTTGAATCACCTAATATTATGTATTCCGTTAAGTACTTTATAATGCAACCCGGCAATGTGTGGAATTTGTACATTAATATTTCGAATTTTGAAATATTCATAGTTGAACAGGAAATAAATCCCATGTTTAATGTCGGCTTTATATGGAAAAAAAACAGTAATTGGCCACAGTTCTTTATTGATCACTGGTATCAGACAGCGGGCTTAAATAATATCAGAGTTAATTATTTCGGTTGGTTTACTAGAATTGGTGTACATTGGGAAATAAATTAAAAATATTAATTGCATTATTGGTCTGCGCAGTAATTTATTCCTGTGATGTTGATTTTAGTGGTTTTATTCGTTCAACCGACAGAGTAGAAGACAGGTTTGTTCAATCGATAGAATACAATGAAAGTAACCCGAAAGAGCAAATAATCGTTAATTCATCCGAATATGAGGTGCTGGCTGCATCAGACTTACATGTCGGTCCAACTGTTAATACGGAAAAATTATTGAATCTTTACGATGCATCAGATGCAGTTGCCTTAATTTTGGCAGGCGATATTGTTTCGGGCCGGAGAGAACATTACGAAATCTTTAAAGAATTGGCAGAGGAAGTAACTAAACCTTTATTAATGGTTACTGGAAATCACGATCTGTATTTTGATGGCTGGAAATCTTTTTATGAGTTCTTTGGTAGTTCTACATATTATTTTAATGTTACTACTCCCGACACTTCTGACTTGTATATTTGTTTAGACATAGGAGGTGGGACATTAGGAAAAAGTCAGTTAGCATGGTTGGAGGAAGTTCTGGAGCAAAATAGGGAAAACTGCCGCTATTGTATTGTTGCTTGTCATGTAAATATATTACGAACAAGGCGTACCTCTAGTGCAAATCCACTAGTTGAAGAAGTTGCTTGTTTAATAGATTTGTTTGCCAAATATAATGTTAATCTAGTTATTACCGGGCATGATCATGTGCAGGATGTGGCAAAAATCGGCAATACTACATTTATTATTTTGGACGCTTTGGAGGATTCATATTCAGATGCAGGTTATTTAAAAGTGATTTCAAATCCAGACACTTTAAAGTATGAATTTATTAGATTTGATTAAAAGCTGAACCTTTCATATTATCAATCTTTTCTATTCCAATTGTATCTATTTCATTACAACTGTTTATAAGTAGAGAATTATAGTGAATTCTGCAAGTCAGTTCGAGTACTTCCATCCTATTATATGCTTCTGCCAAGTTTTTCCCGACACAGATTGCACCATGATTCTTCAATATACTAACTTCAGAATTCTGCAATGATTTTGCACAAGCTTCTGCCAGATCATCAGAGCCCATTGTTTTATACTCAGTTAAAGAAATATCACCTAAAATGAATCTTGATTCGCCTGTCACTGAAGAAATCGGTTTAATCCCAGCTACTGCCAAAGTGGATGAAAATACCGGATGTGCGTGGACAACTGCAAATATATCCTTACGACTTTTATAAATTGCTAGATGCATTCCCAATTCCATGCTAGGTTTTAGTTCGGGTGTAGTATTCTGACCATTTTCATCAATTACAATTATTTCTTTCCACTTAATAGTTGACTTATCTGTTTGACTGGCAGTGATAAATATGTAACCTTCATTATTTTTCATACTTACATTACCTCCACTAGATGTAGTCAGTCCTTGTTTGTAGAGTCTTCTCATTATCGCTGCAACAGCTTTGCGTTCTTCTTTATATATCATTATCAAAAAGTTTTTTAATTGAAATAGAATTTGCTTCAACAATTCCCTTTTCTGTTATTATTCCTGTTATAAGAGAAGCAGGCGTTACGTCAAAAGCAGGATTCAATGCTCCAGAAGCAGGATTTGCAATTCTCATTTTTTCTATCTTTCCGTCCTTGAGTTTTCCACTATAATATAGTACTTCATCAGAATCCCTTTCTTCTATTGGAATAGATTTTCCTGTGGAAATATTCATGTCTATAGTACTGGAAGGAGCAGCTATATAGAAAGGTATTCCATAATATTTTGCTGCAATGGCTTTTTCAAGGGTTCCTATCTTATTTGCAGTATCTCCGTTAGCTGCTATACGATCAGCTCCTGCAATAAAAATATTTATTTTACCTGTTCCCATATAATGAGCTCCTGCATTGTCAGGGATTATTGCATGAGGGACATTTTCATTGGCCAATTCCCAGGCTGTCAATCTTGCTCCCTGCGACCGTGGACGGGTTTCATCAACATAAACAAAAATATTTTTACCACTATTGAATGCAGCATAAACAGGTGCCAATGCCGAACCATAATCAACTAAAGCCAGCCAACCTGCATTACAATGAGTTTCAATACTATATCCGTCTTCTATTAAACTATTCCCAAATTCTCCTATCTTTTTGCCTTGCAGTGCACACTCGTCAGGAATGGCAAAAGCTTCTTTGATTGCAAATTCTCTGGATATTTTTGCAGCTTCAAAAACTCTGGTTGTAGCGTATGATAGATTAACTGCTGTCGGTCGGGTAGCATCAATTTTTTGTTTTGCAAATTTTAGATTTTGTAACAAATCTTCTTCTTTGGAACTGTATATCATCTGTAACATAGCATAAGCTCCTGCTGCTCCAATTGAACCCGCTCCGCGTGTTATCATCGTTTTTATTGCATGACAGGTTTCATCTATATTGTTACAACAATGAACAGAAAATTGAAACGGTAAATTGTTCTGATCTATCATACAGACTTTTTCTCCTTCCATCCAGATTGCTCGGTAATTTTTCCCGTTGACTTTCATAAACTTATTTCTTTAAGTTGTGCAAATTTAATTAATTAGATTTAATGAGGAAGTTTGAGAGCAATAATTGATAGAATTTAATATCTGTATAGTAACAGATTTTTAATGTTCTTTTAAAGTTTTATCAGTTTTGTGATTACGTTTTTAGTCTTAATTGCCATTTCTGCATATTCCATTGTTTCAGCGACATCAGGTATGTAAAAATCATCAGGATATCTTACAAATACACCATAGTCAGTAAGGCTTTTAAAATCAAATGTATTAAAATGTATATTATCAACTTTTTGACATTCGCCAAGAAGAAAGTCAAGGTCATGGGTTTTTTGAAAATCAATGTCAGAAAATACCAGAAATGCTTTCAGATATTTTTCCACTGCTTGCTGGGCATGAAAGCAAATTGTACTGCTATATTTGGCAATATCCAGTTTAATAAGACTTTCAATTACTTCTATATCTTCATTCGCTCTAAAAAGCCAATTATTTATATAGTCCTTTTTAGCGACATTCATAGTAATACAAAATTATTCATAATAGTTTTTATTATATGTCCTGAAATATTTCTTTTTGCTTCAACATCTTTTTTTGTTTGTATCAGGACATCAGTAAGAACACCATGTTTTAATAATTCCTTTCTAATTATAGTTTTATAAAACAGTCTTTCTTTTAAAGTTAGAGTTTTATTTGTAATGACAAGAATATCATAATCACTGTTAGAATTAGCTTCATTCCTTGCCTGAGAGCCAAAAAGTAGTACGTCAGCATCAGTAATGAATGTATTAACAATTGATTTGATTTTTATTAATATTTCAGATCTATCTTTCATAAAACACTTTGCTTATATACAATAAGATATGACAAATATAACAAAATTTCTACTACAATTTACTTTTCCACTATTATCTGAAAAAAAATATAAGAAATGATCTCAATCTATCATTTTAGCGATTCTTCAAGTAAACTCACACCTGATGCACAACTAACTTCTACTCTATCAAATATATATTGTTAGTAAAAATTACAACATAATAATCTGTTGAAAAATCTTTTTAATATTTTTGAATTGTATCTGAAATATCAACATAATGAAAAAACTATTTTTAGTATTATTAACAATTGCAATTTTTGTGCAATGCTTCAGTCAAGCTAAAACCTATTCTGACATATTGAATGAAATTACAAAACTACCCGAATTTAAAAATGCCAGTATAGGTTTATATGCAGTAAATATTAGCAGTGGGGAAAAAGTCTTTGATTACAATTCACAACTTAGTCTTGCACCTGCATCAGTATTTAAAATAATTCCAACAGCAATGGCAATTGAATTACTTGGTCCGGATTATAAGTTTAAGACCGAGTTGGCATATAGTGGTACAATATCATCAGATGGCGTTCTGAACGGAAATATCTACATTATCGGATACGGAGATCCTTGTTTAGGATCACAGAATTTTGCTGGTCATTATAACAGTAATGGAGAATTACTGCAAAAATGGGTTAATGAAGTAAAAAAACTGGGAATTAAAAAAGTGAATGGCGATATTGTTAGTGATATTTCATATTTCGGAGAAATTCCTATCCCTGACACTTGGATATGGGAAGATATTGCAAATTATTATGGAAATCCGGGTTCAGCTTTGAATTATATGGATAATTTATACTTTATCCATTTTAAAACCGGAAGTATTGATGGCAGTCCAACAACTATAATAAAAACCGAGCCTGATAATATTGGAATAAGTTTCAATAATAAAGTTACATCTTCATCAACAACCGGAGATGAATCTTTTATCTATTACACTAACAATAAAATGGAATGCGAAATACGTGGGACTTTGCCATGGAATAAAAGTGACTTTTCAATCAAAGGGTCAATGCCCGAACCTGAAATGTATCTGGCAAAATGTTTTAACGGCAAATTGAAATCGAATGGTATTACAGTTACAGGCAAAGAGAATAAAATCCTGAGTTTTGATAATAAAACAACAAGAAAAATATTTCACACTACCTATTCGCCTGAATTGATTAAAATTGCAGAAGTGACCAATCTGAAAAGCTTCAATCTATATGCAGAAATGTTTGCCCGGCATATAGAAAAGAAAACAAATAAATCGTATTCAGATGCAGTGATTGATTTCTGGAAATCAAAATCAGTAAATACAGATGGTTTGATAGTGGAAGATGCCTGTGGATTAAGTCGGTTTAACGGATTGACAGCATTTCAGATGGTAGAAATGCTTAAGTATATGCGTAGTAAATCTGTGTACGGAGAAAAATTCTTCAATACTTTACCTGTCGCCGGAACTAGTGGTACTCTTTCAAGATATTGTGTAGGAACTAAAGCTCAAAATAGATTGCACGCTAAAAGTGGCAGTATGGCAAGAGTCAGAGCTTATGCAGGATATATTCTCAACGCTGATGGAGATGAAATTGTGTTTTGTTTTATAGCCAATAACTATCAATGCCCAAATTACAAAGTCAGAAAAATATTCGAAGATCTTTTTATAGAGATTGCTAATATCAGTGAATAAAAATTGAAAAATCTAATTAAAGATATAATCGTTTACATAAAGGATAACTTTAGACTGAAGTTATATTTGTCTGTCGCTTTAGTTACGGGAATTCTAATTTTTATCGAATATAAATGGCAAATTTATGATCGGGCGTCTATAAAATATGGCTTTAGCAACATGATCTATCTCATAAATTTTGTTTTATTCTCCTTTACGTATTATGTAGTCATTATTCTTCTCAAATTGTTTGATAAATCAATGATTAAACTCAATACTGAATTCTGGTTGAAGAGCTTTGCAGGATTACTTACACTATCTGTTTATATTTCATATTTTGGCCATTATGGGATAAAAACGAATTTGTCATATCCTGAAATATATTTTTATTTTTACACTTCCGAAAATCTGAGCGGGATTATCACATTACTAATTCCTATATATCTGATTTACAAAATATTTGATAAGAATAACGATGTCCCGTTTTATGGTTTAAGTATAAAGAATTTTAACTTCAAACTTGCTTTTATACTCAGTGCAATTTCTATTCTTATTTCTTTTATTGGCAGCAGATTTGGTGATGTTGCAGAATATTACCCAATTTTAAACAGAACCGCATACAAATCATTTTCAACGGCATTAGGAATTAACCCATTTATTAGTGCCACAGTTTTCGAGTCTGCATACATTTTTGATTTCGTTATGATTGAGTTGTTTTTCAGAGGTTTTATGATTTTTGGTTTTGTAAAACTCCTTGGAAAAAATGCCATTTTACCTATTGCAAGTTTATACGCCATAATACATTTTGGAAAACCTCTGCCCGAAACTATCAGCTCATTTTTTGGAGCATATTTTCTCGGGATAGTAGCTTATACACAGAAAAATATAGGAATTGGAGTTATTCTACATTGCGTACTTGCCTTAGCGATGGAAATGTTTACTATTTATTAGGTAATAGAAAGACTAGCCTTTAACCCGTGATATTATTACCTATATTAAGAATGTCATTGGCTTTAATGGCAGTCAGATAAATAAAATCTTCATTATTTTTCATAATATATATTCTTATATCAAAATCATATTAAGTTAATTATTTATATGTAAAAATGCTAAATTTGTAAAAACTATTATATGTCAGTAAAAACTTATACAGATAATTCGTTTTTATTGTTTGATGAACCTCTTAAGCTGTTTTCGTCAATGATTGACGATATAAAAAAAGCTGAGAAAAAAATATATCTACAGACATATAGATTTTTAAATGATTCTATTGGTCAAAAATTTCGTGATGAGTTGACGAAAAAGTCAAAACAGGGTGTTGAAGTTTATGTTTTAATTGATTCGTGGGGTGCCGGAATTTCTGATAGTTTTTTTAGTGATTTTATTGGCAGTGGTGGAAAACTTAAATTTTTCGAAAAGATAAAATTAAGCTTTGACATATTTTCGCAAAATCACAGGCGTAATCACAGAAAACTATTGATAATAGATTCAACCATAACATATATAGGCTCTGCAAATCTTACCGCATATTGTTTAAGTTGGAGAGAGTGCGCTATTCGATTACAATCAGATATTGCAAATAAATTTGAAAAGATTTTTGTAAATGATTTTGATATTTCCAATAAGTTTTATCTAAACAAAAAACTAAGTACCAGAGTTGTTCGTCAAGATGATTTAGAAATAATTAGAGATGTACCCAGCAATATAATTCAACCTGTCAGGGAAAAGTATAAAAAACTAATCAAATTGGCAGAAGAAGAAATCCTTATAGAAACTCCTTACTTTCTCCCAGGCTCTTCAATAAGGAAAGCATTATTAAATGCTGCTGAAAAAGGAATAAAAATTACGATAATAACCCCAATGCATTCAGATATGAGCCTATTTGATATTTTAAGGGACAGATATTTCGGATTATATCATGAGAAACAAATTAAAATAATGCTGTATACGCCGGGGAATTTGCATGCAAAAGCAATGTTAGTTGACAAAAAGGTTTTCTTCACGGGATCAAGCAATTTTGACTACAGGAGTTTACGATTTATGCATGAGATAAATATTTCAGGAAACAATCCCGAACTTGCCGGTTTGATCACATCGCATCTCAATCAAACTCTCGAAGATTGCGTAGAATTTGATTATGAAAAGTGGAAATCAAGACCATATTTCCAAAAATTTATTGAATCTTTATTAGTTCCTCTAAGACATTTGTTTTAATCAAAGTAAATATTTAACAAAAAATCCTTCATTAGATACAAATTGAAATTTTTTTATTAAATTTGTTCTAATTTGTTAAAAGAAAAATTATGAAAAAAATTGTTATTGTATTATCATTACTGGTAATGTTTTATAGTTGTGATGTATTAATGGGAGTTTTAGGCAGTCTTGAAACCACAGATACGAAAACATTAACTCAGGCTGAGGTGGCTGCCGGTTTAAAAGAGGCATTGACTGTTGGAATAGGAAATGTTGTTAATGTGGTCAGTATAACAAATGGATATTATAAAAATTCTGAAATTAAGATTCCTTTCCCAGAAGAAGCTATTAAAGTAAAAGAGTTTTGTGAAAAAGCAGGCTTAAAAAATCAAGTTACTCAATTTGAAGAAAAACTTAACCGTGCTGCTGAAGAAGCTGCAAAGACTTCAAAAGAAGTATTTGTTGAAGCTATTAAACAGATGACAATCTCGGATGCCATCTCGATATTGAAAGGGAATGACGATGCAGCCACACAATATCTAAAGAAAACTACCTCAGATAAGCTCTACCAGAAGTTCTATCCCATCGTTGTTAATGCCACTGAAAAAATCAAACTTGCACAATATTGGACACCATTAGTTGAAAAATATAATGCTGCAATGTTAATTACAGGAGGTGAGAAAGTAAATACTGATTTAAATGCTTATGTTACAAATAAAGCTTTGGATGGATTGTATCTTATGGTTGCAAAAGAGGAGAAAAAAATCAGAGTTGACCCTGTTGCCAGAGTTACAGATATTCTTAAAAATATTTTTGGCAGTGCTTTAAATCCTCACAATGCTCAATAATTTCTGTAAATAGGTAAATACTAATTAAAATGTATATTATGAAAAAAGTAGTTTTATTGTCAATATTGTTAATATCAGTGAGTGTTTTGTTTGCAGGTATCCCACCTCGTGATCCTTTTGTGGTTTTACGTGTAAATGGTGTTGAATACAAGGCTGATGCTGAGATCACAGTTAGATCTGGCGAAAGGATAAAAGTTGAGGCTGTTCTTATGGGTGGTAAAAGAGATTATTGCTCAAATCCACAGACTTATGCCAATGTCGGTCAGAATACTGTTATACTTTCGCAGGGTGAAAATGGGATGTCATTTGAAATAAATGGCAATCAATTCACAGGCGATTGGAAACTTAGTGATGAGAAAGCTGTATTTTCATCAGGACCTGATGTCGTTATTACCCCTTCCGGTTCAGGTTCTATGCAAAGAACTGCAAATGTTGAGTTTAAACCGGGAAATTATTCAAAAGTCTTTTTCAAAGTAACTTCAACATCTAAATGGCATTATTTTCGTAATACACCGGCAGGAAGATCCGAGCAAGATGAAACTAACACAGCAACAGCTACTTTCTATTTTGTTATAGAAGTTGACGAGGATATGTGGTTTTCGTCAAATAATATAAAAGCAACCGGAAAGGAAGATTTCTCAGTTAGAAATAACCTCGATAGAATTCAGGAGTTTTATGATCTTATAGAAAAAGCACTTTTAGAAAAGAACTGGTCTTCGGCACAAATGCATTGGGGAAATCTGAAAAACAGCCTTGGCGAATTACAAACAAACATTGACAGAGCAAAAGAAAAAGATAAAAATTATACCTGTAATGTAACACTGATTGGTTTACCCTCTG
>DAOOPK010000074.1:0-12159 GCA_035388205.1 Bacteroidales bacterium | reverse complement strand
CCTGCCGGAAGCAGATTTCATGGCAGACAGGGTTTTTATTGCTCCCGGAGATTACATTAACTTTCATGACATGAGTTCAGAAAGTCCATATATATGGCACTGGTATTTTGAAGGAGCTTCACCGGATAATTCTGATCAACAAAATCCGATGAGTATTTTATATGCAATGCCCGGTACTTACGATGTACAGCTAATTGTAGAGAACAATCTTGGAATAGATACGATTACAAAAGAAGATTACATAATTGTATCTGCAACGGATCCATGCGTGACAATACCTGTTGCAGATTTCGCTGCATCTCAAAGGCTTATCCGCTCAGGAACAAGAATATACTTTGAAGACAGATCATTGAACAATCCTACAACATGGAACTGGTATTTTCAGGGTGGATACCCAACATATTCAGCAGTTGCGAATGTCATAAACGGAGTCGAATTTAATGTCTCAGGATTTTGGGATGTCTCTCTTTCTGTTAATAACGCCTGTGGTACCGATTACATTTACAGAGAAGATTATATTCTTGTTTTTTCGGGTCCGGTGAACAAATATTGTGATACAATTACAAATGTCGGAGATAACGAAGGTATTTACAGCCCTTTCCTCACAGGCAGTTGGGGTTATATTGGAGGTCACAACGGACAAAAAATAAAAACTTATGCCGATTATTTTGACCAATATTCATTTACTCAGATTGAAGCAATTGTTGTCCCTGTTGTTCATTGTGAATACGGAGAATATAATTCCTACGTAACATTTTATATCTGGGAAGGGAATACTACATATCCTGAAAACATTCTGGCAGAAAAGAAAGTCTTATTAAGAGATATCCCCGCTAATTTCAACAATGTTTTTGTGTTTGACACACCTGTTGAAGTCGAGGGTCCGTTTTTTGTGGGTTACAAAATTAACTATGTAGATACTAACAGTGATGGAGTTAGCGAAGACAAATTTACAGTCAGTATTGTAGAAAACCGTAATTATCCCAGTGCTGTAAATACCTTATATGTCGAAGCCAATTCAGTATGGTCAACTGCCACCTCAAAATTCGGGATTAAGACATCATCAGCTATAAGACCTGTAACATGCATAGTTGACATAAATGAGTTTGAAATAGAAAACGAAATGGAGATCTATCCAAATCCTGCATCAGATTATGTTAAAATACATACAGGTAAACTGAACCCCGGCACAAACATCGAAACACAAATAATAGACATAACAGGCAGGATTGTTTTAACTGAAGAATATCAAGCCGGCTATGATGATATAAGTATTAATGTTAACGAATTGCCACAAGGGTTATATCTAATAAATCTCAACATTGGAAATAATAGGATTACACACAGAATTATGATCATAAGATAGTTACTCATTTTGTGGAAAAGCCAAAAATAACGATATACACAGACGGAGCCTGTAGCATGAATCCGGGTCCGGGTGGTTATGGAATTGTCTTGATATCAGGCAAACACAGGAAAGAAATATCAGAAGGGTTTCGTAAAACAACAAATAATCGGATGGAATTATTGGCGGTTATAACTGCTCTTGAAACTTTGAAAATAGAAGGGTCTGATGTTACTGTTTATACAGATTCAAAATATGTATCCGAAGCAATAAATCAGAATTGGTTAATAAACTGGGAAAAGAAAGCATTCAAAAAGGTTAAAAACTCTGATTTGTGGATGAGATTTTTGAAAATATATCCTAAACATAAAGTTAGCTTCGTTTGGGTAAAAGGACACGCCAACAATAAAGAAAACAATTTGTGCGATAAACTCGCTGTTGAGGCTATCAGTTGTTCATCACTTTCAATTGATAAATATTTTGAAAACGAAATTGATATTACCAAAGACTAAAATTACCATCAAACAATAAAACACACATTATATTGTTTAAAAAAATGGTACTTATTTTTTCATCATGTAAACTTTTTTTAAGTATTTTGTCTTTTTTTAAATAAAATAAATATGAAATTCAACAGATTCTTTACCTTATTTATAGTTTTTATCGGATTCTTTACGAATATAAACTTAATTAGTTTTGCTCAATCTCCTCAAATAACACAACAACCTGAAAATTTAATAAAGTGCCTGAATAATGCCGGGTCAATCAGTGTTGTAGCAACAGGGGCAGAGCCTCTTCACTATCAATGGTATAAAGACGGCAATCCTTACGGAGCAGATAATTCTGTTTTGGATTTCCCCTCACTACAGGAATCAGACGAAGGGGAGTATTATTGCAGTGTAACAAATGGCGAAGGAAGTACTGACAGTTATGTATGTACAGTAGTTGTTGTAAATGGTATTCCTGTTATTAATAATATTACAACAGAAAATGATTTAGTGTGTGTAGGAACTGACAACTTGTTTACTTCTGATGTCAGTGGAGAGAATTTTTATGTTACATGGTTTCATTACTCTGATAATGTTGGTTATGGCACGAATTATTATCTTACATCAACAGAAGTGGAAAACGAAGGAGAGTATTACTTTACTGCAACGAATGTATGTGGTATAGTTTTTTCTGATACTTTAGAAATTGATGTTGTCATTCCTGCATACATAACAACAGAACCACAAACACAAACTATATGCGAAGGCGAAGATGTTGTTTTTTCGCCTGTTGCCGAAGGAGACTATCTATTTTACATCTGGATGAAAGATAGCGTAATTATGCCAACGGAACAGAATTTAAATCTGACCGTCAGTGGAGCAATATATCCTCATTTGAATTATTACAATCTTATCGCATACAACGTTTGTGCACACGACACCAGTAATACGGTTTATATTTTAGTTAATAATATACCACAAATAACCGGAAATCCGCTTGATCATAATGCTTGTACTACAGAAGAAATTACTTTATATGCTTCTGCAGGTGGAACTACTGAAGTGGAGTATCAATGGTACGAATTCGATGATGGGATTATTGACGGGGAAACAGCATCATCATTTATTCCTGATGTTATTTCAGGTGACACTTCATATTATTATTGTAGAATGTCAAATATTTGTGGGACTGTTTTTTCCGACACTGCCGAAATAATTATCAAAGAAGCTCCGATTATTACACAACAACCTACTAGTTCAGTGTTATGTGCAGGAGACAATATAAGCATTCAAATAAAAGCAAGCGGAACAGAAGTTTTATATTACCAATGGCTTTTCAATGGGGCTGATGTAAACGGAGTAAATATTGCAGGAGATGAATCTTCAACTTTAATAATCACAGGTATAACAGAAGGACAGCAAGGTTTATATTCCTGTCATGTAATCAATGATTGTGGTTTTGTTGTTACTGAAGAGGCCTTATTAACAGTAAATACAGCACCATCAATTATTGAACAACCCGAGGATATTACTATATGTGAAGGGGAAGAACTGGAAATAAATCTTAACTCAACAGGTACTGACCCAATTGATTTTGAGTGGTTTGTTTTAGGCAATATTCAACCTGTCGGATCAGAAGAAGAGTTTTATGTTGAAATTTCTGAGCCAGAACAATCAGGAGAATACTATTGTATATTAAGTAATACATGTGGCAGTATTTCAACAGATACAGTTACCATTTTGGTAAAAGCACTTCCTCAAATAACTACTCATCCTGAAGGAGGTGAAGTTTGCGTTGATGACGTTGTTGAAATGTTTATAACGGCATCAGGAGAAGAACCTCTGCAATATTTATGGTACAGAAACGGATCGGCAGTATCAGATCAGACAAATGAAACACTGGTTTACGAGCATGCTCAGGTAAATCAAAGTGGTACATATTTTTGCAGGGTTATGAATGACTGTGGATACGAAGATTCATTCTCAACAGAACTTACAGTTGGATCCCCTGCTGCAATAACATGGAATCCGGTAGATCAGAATTTATGCGAACACGACACATTGAATTTAATAATGGATGCTCAAGGGGATAATTATACTTTACAGTGGTATTTTAACAATTCTCCGATTCCGGGTGAAAACGATACTGTTCTAAATATTATAAATCTTAACCCTTCACAGGCCGGACTATATTACTGTTCTGCATACAACTCATGTGCTGTTGTCAATACTGATACTGTTAGTGTAGTAATTAACGAAGCTCCTGATATTAATCTGGGTACTGACATTGATTTATGTGAAGGAGAGACAACCACATTAACAGCAGGTGATAATTATGTGCATTACAACTGGAATGACGGGCTCAGTTATCAACCCAGTTTGTCGGTTGAGATTGGCGGGACATTTATACTTGAGGTTACCGGAGAAAATTCATGTCATAACAGAGACACTGTTGTTGTAACTTTCCATCCGTATCATAATATATTATTTGGAGATGATGACATAATAGTTTGTGGTTCATTTGTTCTTGATGCCGGAGAAGGAGCATATTCTTACTTATGGAATACGATACCTCCTCAAAACACATCTTCAATTATTGTAAATGCTCCCGGTAATTATTCAGTAACTACAACAGGAGATAGTTTTGGTTGCGAAACCACCCAATCAATCTATGTTGATGTAAGAGAACCAATAAGTTTTAGTCTAGGTGGAGATGTCTCCGCACCGGTTGATTCATTCATAAATATCGGCATCGAACATATCTATTCAGAATACTTATGGAATACAGGGCATGAATTACCTATTCTGACTGTTTATGGAACAAATTATGGTATTGGGACATTCGAATTCTGGCTTACTGCAATTGCACTGAATGGTTGCAGCTATACAGATACAATTAATGTTACTTTTTATCATGGATCAGGAATTGAAACAAATGAACATTTCAACGATATTCAATTGTACCCAAATCCAACATCAGATTTAATAAATTTGTCTTCTGAAACTAATTATATTAATGGTATAGAGATTTACAACATTTACGGTGAGCTAGTTTTAAAAGAAGTAATAAATAATATGGAGATTTCGTTAAATGTTAGTAGTTTTGCAAAAGGTTTGTATTTGTTAAAATGTAAATATAACAATGACGAAACTAAGATTTTTAAATTGCTTATACAATAACCTTGATGAAAGAAAATAAGATTAAAAATAAGATCAGAGGAGCCTATCTGATCTCTCTGATTAGTATTTCGATGGTGCTATTACTTTTGGGAATTGTAGGTTTATTAATTCTAAATGCTCAGGTATTATCAAAATATGTAAAGGAGAACATGTGCTTTTCATTGATAATAAAGGAGAATGTTAAAGAACCTGATATAAAACTATACCAAAAGACCTTAGATACTTATCCTTTTATTAAATCAACAGAATATATTACTAAAGAACGAGCAGCAAGATCATTACAGGAAGAACTTGGCGAAGATTTTATTGAAACATTGGGTTACAATCCGCTATCGCCAACCATAAATGTATATTTGTATTCGGAATACTCAAATCCGGACAGCATTGCCAAACTTGAAAAATTATTTCTATCCGAGAGTGAAATTGTTGATGAGGTTGCATACCAGCAAAATCTTGTTCATTTAATTAATGATAATGTAAAAAAAATCAGTATAATACTTTTGTTTTTTTCTGCCGCACTTTTCCTTATTTCATTTGCTCTATTGAATAATACCGTCAGATTGATGATATATTCAAAAAGATTTACGATAAATACTATGAAACTCGTTGGTGCCAAAAACAACTTCATCAGAAAACCATTTTTAACATCCGGAGCATTACAGGGACTTTACAGCTCCCTGATAGCAATTGCTATTTTGTCAGTAATTTTTTATCTAATGAACCAACAACTTGGCGAAATCGTAAGTCTGATGGATATCAAAATTATTATTTTACTTTATCTGATAATTATTTTGTGTGGAATTTTACTCACAACAATTTCAACATATTTTTCAATAAATAAATATTTAAAACTAAAATCGTCTAATCTATATTATTAAAACAATGAATAAAATAATAAAAGAAACAAAAAACATACAAGAGCCTGAAAGCGGATTCGTTTTGGGCAAAAAGAATTATATTATTCTTGCAGCTGGATTTGCATTAATTATAATAGGATTTATCCTAATGGCAGGTGGTAAAAGTGAAGATCCAAATGTTTTTAATCCTGAAATATTCAGTTTCAGAAGAATTACACTTGCACCTATATTTATATTGATAGGCTTCATTGTTGAAATATTTGCAATAATGTGGCGTCAAAAAAACAAATCTTAAAATAATATATGGAATGGTTTGAAGCTTTAATCCTTGGACTAATTCAGGGACTAACAGAATTTTTACCTGTAAGTAGTAGTGCACACCTCGAAATTGGTAAAGTTCTCTTCAGCATAAAAGGAGAGGAAAATATCTATTTTTCTATTCTTGTTCATGGTGCTACTGTTTTAAGTACAATTGTTGTATTTTATAAAGAGATCTTGAAACTTTTTTCCGGATTATTTAAATTCAAATATAATTCAGAGACACAATATGTTTTTAAAATTATTGTCTCAATGATTCCCGTATTAATTGTCGGGATATTTTTTAAGGATTTTGTAAAGTCATTCTTTAACAGCGAAAGTCTTGTCATTACAGGTTCGTTTCTTCTTGTAACAGCCGTAATATTATCTTTTACATATTTCTTCAAACGCAATAATCAAAGAGAAATTGGTTACCTTGATGCATTTATAATAGGTTTGGCTCAGGCATTTGCCGTTTTTCCGGGACTCTCCCGTTCTGGTGCAACAATTGTCACAGGTTTACTTATTGGAAATAAAAAAACAGAAATAGCAAAATTTTCTTTTCTTATGGTTTTAATCCCAATTCTGGGAGAAAATCTGCTTGATATTATAGAGGGTAGTTTTATCTCTACAAGCATTTCACCAATTTGTATGATTATAGGCTTTTTGACGGCATTTTTATCAGGTTTATTTGCTTGTAAAATAATGATTAAACTTGTAAGTCAAGGAAAACTTATTTGGTTTGCTGTATATTGCGCAATCGCAGGACTTGTCTCAATTATTTTTCTAAGTTAATGCTTACAAGTTTCAGTTTTAATAACACTCCCGATTTTGAAACCGGCGAAATACTGGTTATAGATAAGCAATTACGATGGTCATCATTTGATGCTGTAAATAAAATACGCTTTCTTTTAAGGGGATTTACCGGAAATAAAAATATTAAAGTCGGGCATGCTGGGACACTTGATCCTTTAGCGACAGGAGTACTAATAATTTGTACAGGCAAAGCGACAAAATTAATTGAGCAAATACAAAACGGTGATAAAACATACGAAGCCGGCTTTCAATTAGGAGCAACCACCCCATCCTACGATCTGGAAACAGAAATAAACAATACTTTCGATATTTCAGGAATAAGTACAGAACAAATTGAAGAAACTGTAAAGTCTTTTTTAGGGACAAGTTACCAAACTCCTCCAATTTATTCGGCTATACAAGTTAACGGTAAAAGAGCTTATGAATTTGCGAGAAAAGGCGAAAAGTTAGAACTCGACAAAAGAGAAATAAGCATTTCGGACATAAAAATAAACAAAATAGACCTACCTCATGTAATGCTTACTATTACTTGCAGTAAAGGAACTTATATAAGAACTTTGGCGAGTGATTTTGGAAAAAGACTTGACAACGGGTCCTTTTTGTATTATCTTAGGCGAATTCGTAGCGGAAATTTTACAATAAATGAGGCTATAAAAATAGACGATTTTGAGAATTATATCAAAAGTTTAAAACACAAATAATTATAAAGTTAAGGATTAAAATTTATTCTTTTTATGAAATTATCACAATTTGGTTTTAATTTACCGGAAGAGCTGATTGCTTTACATCCGGCATATAACAGAGACGAATCTCGATTACTTGTTTTCCACAAGAAAACTGGAGAAATAGAGCATAAGATATTTAAAGATGTCAAGGATTATTTTACTGATAAAGATGTGTTGATCTTTAATGACACAAAAGTTTTTCCGGCTAGATTGTATGGGAATAAAGAGAAAACCGGAGCAAAAATTGAAGTATTCTTATTGAGAGAATTGAACCGTGACCAACGACTATGGGACGTATTGGTTGACCCTGCCAGAAAAATCAGAATAGGGAACAAACTATATTTTGGCGAAAATGACGACTTGGTTGCTGAAGTAATAGATAATACTACTTCAAGAGGCAGAACATTGAGGTTCTTGATAGATAGTGATTATGACACATTCAAAAAGACTTTATACTCGCTTGGAGAAACTCCTTTACCCACTCATATTGTCAAGAGACAGGTTGAAGAAGAAGATAAAGACAGGTATCAGACCATATTTGCAAAAAACGAAGGAGCTGTTGCTGCTCCAACAGCAGGAATGCACTTCAGCAGAGAATTACTTAAGCGATTGGAAATATTAGGTGTCGAATTCGGATATATAACTTTACATGTTGGTTTAGGAAATTTCAGAGCAGTTGATGTTGAAGACTTAACAAAGCATAAAATGGATTCGGAACAGATTTTTATCAGCGAGGAAGTTGCAAGTCTTGTAAATAAGGCAAAAGAAGAAAAGCGAAGAGTCGTTGCTGTTGGAACTACAGTACTTAGAACTCTGGAAAGTGCTGTTACTACTAGTGGATATCTCAAACCTTTCGATGGATGGACAAATAAGTTTATATTTCCTCCTTATGACGTAATGGTACCGAATGCATTAATTTCAAATTTTCACATGCCAAAATCAACATTAATGATGACTGTGGCTGCATTTATGGGATATAATGAGCTATTACACGCTTATGATGTCGCAATAAAAGAAAAATATAATTTCGGAACCTATGGCGATGCAATGCTAATAGTTTAAACTGATTGCATTTTTTCAATAGGAATAATAGGCTTTCCTAAAAACCTAAGTAACAGATTTGCAACACAAAGAACATCTTTCTCGCAATATCTTAAAATTCTCTCAATATCCTTTTCTTTATAATACACCTCATATACTTGACTTCCATCTATATCATCCTTAGGGGTGGGTATTTCAAATAAATCAGCTAATAATGCTAAGGAAGTAAAATGTTTGTAATCACCGAATTTCCACAACTCTAAAGTATCTAAGTGTTTTACTTCCCATGGCTTTTTGCCGGCAATATTAAATGCTGGCGGCAATGACATTCCGTTAACAAGCATTCGTCTTGCAATGTATGGAACATCAAATTCTTTAAGGTTATGCCCACATAATGATTTTGAACCGGTTTTATCCCAAGCATAAATCATTGCTGAAAAATCTGTCAATAACTTTTTCTCATTATCATCAGCAAAAGATTTCACTCTGAAAAAATCATTATTAATATAACCAACAGAAATACATACTATTCTACCAAATTCCGAATATATGCCTGCTTTTTGAAAAACATCAGCTGCAGACTCGTTTTCTGTTCTAAAATAAGCTGATTTCTTTTCCCAGTGATTTTGAAACGATTCTGGCATTTCTTCCATTGAAGAGCAAATAGGAACCGTTTCAATATCCAGAAATAAAATTTCATTTAGTTTTAGATTATCAATCATAATTATTTACTTAAGTTTTGTAAAATATATTTAGTTAACAAATCTATTGCAACATCATTCTCGCCACCCTGCGGAACAATAATGTCCGCATACCTCATAGTAGGCTCAATAAATTGAAGATGTGAAGGTTTTACTGTTTTTTCATATCTGTCCAACACTGCAATAACAGACCTACCCCTTTCGACAATATCTCGCTGAATAACTCTGGAAAGCCTGTCATCTGCGTCGGCACTTACAAAAACTTTCACATCCATAAGATTCCGTAACTCTTTTTGACCTAAAATTAAAATTCCTTCAATAATTATTATTTTCCGTGGGATTACTTCAATGGTTTCTTTACTTCTGGTGCAAGTCAGATACGAATATACAGGCTGCTGAACAGACTTATTGTGTTTCAGTTCTTTAATATGATGTATTAACAAATTCCATTCAATAGCATCAGGGTGATCGAAATTAATCTTTTGACGTTCTTCAAGTGGCAAATGACTATTATCCTTATAATAGGAATCTTGCGGGACAACCGTTACGCAGTTTTGTGGAAGTTTTTCAATTATCTTACGTACTACAGTTGTTTTCCCTGACCCCGTGCCGCCTGCAATTCCTACAATTAACATAAAAATATTATTGTTATAAATTTTACTATTTTTGAAACATAAAAATAACAAAATTTTTAATAACAATGTTATATCCATTAAAATTCGAACCTATTTATAAAGAAAAAGTATGGGGCGGAGATAAAATTAAAGCTATAAAATCAGATAAAAAAGTACCTGATAAATGTGGCGAGAGTTGGGAAATATCCGCAGTTCAGAATGATCTTTCGATTGTTGCAAACGGTTTTTTAAAAGGCAATACTATTGAAGAAATCATTGAAGTTTATATGGGAGAAATTGTCGGAGATAAGGTTTTTGATAAATTTGGAATTGAATTTCCGATTCTGGTAAAACTTATCGAATCAAAAGAAAACTTATCTGTACAAGTTCATCCTGACAACATAACTGCTGCTCAAAGACATAATGCTTGGGGCAAATCAGAATTATGGTATATTTTGGATGCCGAACCTGATTCCAGACTGATTTCTGGATTTAATCAAAACATAAACAAACAGATTTTCTTCGATTCAATTAAAACCGGAAATTTTGAGAATTATTTAAATCAACCTCTTATAAAATCAGGAGAAGTGTATTACATACCTGCCGGCAGGTTGCACAGTCTTGGTAAAGGAGTTACACTAGTAGAGATTCAGCAGACATCTGATATTACATACCGTGTTTATGATTATGGTAGAAAAGATCGGGAATTGCATAATGATCTTGCAGAAGACGTAATTGATTATAGGCAAACAACTGATATCAAAACAGTTTTTAATCATAAACCGGATTTATCGAACAGAATAATTAAGACCGATTTCTTCACTATTAACTTTTTGCCTGTAATGAATTCTCTGTCAAAAGATTATTATGAAAATGATTCCTTTGTCATTTATCATCTGATAAATGGAAAGATTAATATCCTAACAGATGGGAATAATCAAACATCTGTGCTAAAAGGTGAAACTGTGTTAATTCCTGCAGTTTTAAAAAATATTAGAATAATCCCTTTAGAATATTCAGAGATACTAGAAATTTTTATCTAATACAAATACTACTTACCTGAAGTTAATTCATTGAAAACCTGTTCCAATGATTTTTCTTTTATCTGCAAACTTAAAACGACGTTGTCTAGTTTAACCGCGAGTTTAAAGACATCTTGTCTGATATCATTTGCAGAATTGAACTCAATAATGTATTTATTTTTCTCTAATGACATAATCTTCTTAACCCCACTAATACTTTTAAATTCTTTTTCGTTAATAGGTTTCATCAATTCGACTAACAGAGTTCCTGTTTCCGATTTTCCTTTTATATGAATTTCTTTTGTGATGTCGTCAGCAACTAAAACCCCATTATTGATAATTACTATCCTGTCACAAATTGCATCAACTTCTTGCATTATATGAGTGGAAAGCAAAACCGTTTTCTTTTTACCAAGATTTTGTATGAGATTCCGAATTTCAATTATCTGATTTGGATCAAGTCCCGAAGTAGGCTCGTCAAGGATTAATACATCTGGATCGTGAATTATTGCCTGTGCAAGCCCTACTCTCTGGCGATAGCCTTTTGATAATGCTCCAATTTTTTTATTGATTTCAGGCTCTAGTCCCGTGATTTCAATAATTTCTTCAATCCGCTGTACTCGATTTTTAATTTTATAGATTCCTGCTACAAAATTTAAAAACTCAATAATATACATATCTGTATAAAGTGGATTTTGCTCAGGAAGATATCCAATAATCCTTCTTATTTCCATGTTGTTTTCCAAAACATTGGTATCTTTAACAAATACATCTCCTGCAGTTGGCGGAATAAATCCTGTTATAATCTTCATCAATGTTGATTTCCCCGCACCATTAGGACCAAGAAAGCCGACAATTTCTCCACTTCTAACTTCAAAACTTACATTATCAAGAGCTTTTTGAGCCCCATATATCTTAGTAATGTTCTTAACTTTTATTGACATTTGATTGTTAATTAAATTTGATGTAAAAATATATATTTTTTACTTCATACGCTAATATCAACACATTTAATTATAAATATTAGTGTTTATATAATATATTAAAAACGGTGAAAAATAATCATAAATATT
>DAOOPK010000073.1:0-12167 GCA_035388205.1 Bacteroidales bacterium | reverse complement strand
AAAACTGGTGAAAACTAGTTGCGAAAAATTGATGAAATTAAATTTGCTAATTACAGTTTAACTTGGTGATACTCTGTGTTACTTAAACGGTGTACGAAGTTACGCAAAGGAAATAATTACGCAGAGAACCGCAGAGAACCGCAGAGATACGCAGAGAACCGCAGAGAAAAGTTACACGATGAAGACATTGCTTAGCTAGTCAGTTAAAAATTTTACATTAAATGATTTTTAATTGTTTTTTAGTGATACCTCGTGTCTTAGTGTCTTTGTGGCAACAATTAAAAAAAATCTTTTGGTGATAAACATGATGGAATAAAATGCTGTATATCTCCTTTGTTTTTAATTATATCCCTCACAATGCTTGAAGAAATGAATGTATGTTCGGGAAGTGTAAGAATGAATACGGTTTCTATGCTATTATTTAGCAATTTGTTAGTCTGGCCTATTGCACGTTCAAATTCGAAATCTGCTGAGGTTCGCAGTCCACGAAGTATATAGTTGCAGTCGTTTTTCCTGCAGAAATCAACAGTAAGTCCTGAATATACCTGAATCTCTATTTTCGGTTCATGACAAAAGACCATTTCAATGTACTCGATCCTCCTTTCTAAATCAAACATTGTGGTTTTTGAAATATTATCACCTACACCGATTATTATTTTATCGAATAGTGGTAAGGCTCTTTTTACAACAGATTCGTGACCTATCGTAAAAGGATCGAAGGATCCCGGGAATATTGCATTTCTTTTTTCTTTATTCATTTCCTGAAATTTTTGTCCATGAGTCTTTTAATGTTACAATCCTGTTAAAAACAATTTTGTCAAGTTGTGAATCTTTATCTACACAAAAATAACCTTTTCTTTCGAACTGAAAACGTTGCATAGGTTTTACATCTTTCAGGGATTGCTCTACTTTTGCAGTTATTGTATTTAAAGAATCGGGATTCAAATAATCTAGATATGTTTCATTTTCATTTGTATCTTCAGGGTTCTCCTTTACAAATAGTCTGTCATATAGTCTTACTTCTGCATTGAAACAAGTTTTAGAATCTACCCAGTGAATAGTTCCTTTAACTTTTCTGCCGTCCGGCGATTGTCCGCCTTTGCTGTCAGGATCATAAGTGCATTGTAATTCTGTAATATTTCCTTCGCTGTCTTTAATAACTTCATTGCATTTGATAAAATAACCGTATCTTAATCTGACTTCGCCCTCCGGCTTTAGCCTGAAGAATTTATTTGGGGCATTTTCCATAAAATCATCCTGGTCAATAAAAATCTCACGGCTAAAACTTAGTTTTCTGCTTCCGGCTGAAATATCTTCGGGATTGTTTTGTGCATCAAGTTGCTCTGTTTGATTTTCAGGATAATTAGTGATAATGACCTTCAAAGGATTTAATACTGCCATTACCCTGTTAGCTTTCTTGTTTAGATCTTCTCTGATAAAAAATTCCAGCAATCCGACATCAATCATATTTTCGCGTCTGGCAACACCAATTCTGTCAGCAAATTTACGTATAGACTCAGGAGTATATCCTCTTCGACGAAATCCACTGATGGTCGGCATTCGAGGGTCATCCCAACCATTGACAAGATTGTTTTTTACAAGCTCAAGCAATTTGCGCTTACTCATAACTGTATAAGATAAATTCAACCTTGCGAACTCAATCTGACGAGGGCGTTTACCGGTCGTATCAATTTGTTCAAGAAACCATTCGTATAAAGGTCGGTGAACTTCAAATTCCAGTGTACAGATTGAATGTGTAATACCTTCAATATAATCGCTTTGTCCATGTGCATAATCGTACATCGGATAAATACACCATTTGTCTCCTGTACGATGATGAGGCTTTTTTAGGATTCTATACATAACAGGATCGCGCATGTGCATGTTCGGCGAATTCATATCTATTTTTGCACGAAGAACCATCGAACCATCAGCGTATTTGCCTTCTTTCATCTCCCCGAATAACTTCAGGTTTTCTTCAACACTACGATGCCGATAAGGACTTTCTATACCAGGAACGCTAGGATTTGTCCTTTGTTCGCTTATTTGTTCTGGATTTTGTTCGTCAACATAAGCTTTCCCTTGTTTTATAAGCATCACAGCCCATTCATACAACTGTTCAAAATAATCCGAAGCATAAAACAAATTGTCATATTTAAACCCAAGCCATTTGATATCTTCAATTATGGATTCTACATATTCAGTTTCTTCTTTCGAAGGGTTTGTGTCATCAAACCTCAGATTTGTTTTGCCATTAAATGTCTCTTTAAGTCCGAAATTTAAACAAATAGATTTTGCATGTCCTATATGTAAATATCCATTTGGCTCGGGTGGAAAACGGGTAATTATTTGTTTGTGTTTTCCGGTTGATAAATCATCTTCAATTATTTGCTCTATAAAATTTAGTGATTCTTTTTTTTCTTCCATTTTGTACAGGTTTTCTATGCTGCAAATATATAGTAAAATTTTATGTGGCGTATGAATTTTATCAATCACTCATTTATTTATAAAGTATTAAGAATTACAATGAATTTAAAGAACTTTATCGTAAATGAATTTGTGTATAAAGCTTTAATATATTTTCATATTTTTAATTTTTGAACTTAATGAACTGTATTGATAAAGATTATTTATATAGTTTTGCGGTGTAAAATAAGATATGCTAAAAATGAGCAAAATATTTATTTCTAATATGGAGTTTTTTGCCTTTCACGGGCATTATAACGAAGAAAAGTTGGCAGGCAATAAGTTTAATGTTGATGTTGTATTGTTTACGGATACCTCAAAAGCTCAAAAATCTGACAATCTTGATGATGCCTTAAACTATCAGACTGCTTATGCCATAATAAAAGAAATTGTTACCGGAACAAAATCAAATCTGTTAGAAAATCTTGCCGAAAATGTTCTCAATGCTTTGTTTGCAGAATTCAAAACCCTTGTTAAAGCAAAAATTAAAATTTCTAAATTAAATCCTCCAATGGGAGGACATATTGGCAGTGTAGGGGTGGAGATTAGCAAATCAAGAAAATAATGCAATTAATCTCGGGATTAATAAGAAATATTTTCAAAGAATTGTAAGTAATTGTATTATTTTGTATATTTGCTCAATATATTGAGTAAAAATACTCACCATATTGAGTAAAATGTATCATTATGTACGAAAGGTATTATTTGCAAGTCGTTGAGAAACGGCTGAAAGATAAAAACAGCAACATACAGGTACTTGTTGGACCAAGACAGGTTGGTAAAACCACAATGATATCACAATTATTGTCAAAAACAGAGTTGCCTTACAGTTTTGAGTCTGCAGACGCAAAGCAAAGTATTGGTGATTTATGGATAAGACAGATATGGGAAACTGCTCGATTGAAATTGAAATCATCGGGAGGTGTGGAGTATTTACTTGTTATTGATGAAATACAGAAAATTGACAAATGGAGCGAAGAAGTCAAATTGCAATGGGACTTTGATAAATTCCATAAGATCAATATCAGAGTTATCATATTAAGTTCATCACGTTTACTTATTCAAAAGGGATTAACAGAATCTCTCGCAGGTAGGTTTGAATTAATTAATATTCCTCATTGGTCATTTAGTGAGATGCATACTGCATTTGGTTGGAGTGTTGATGAATATTTGTGGTTTGGAGGTTATCCGGGAAGTGTTGATTTGATAGTTGATGAAAAGCGATGGAAGAATTATATAAAAGACTCATTGATTGAAACAAGTATCTCCAAAGATATTTTAATGCTGACAAGGGTTGATAAACCGGCTCTTTTGAAAACCTTGTTTGAAATAGGTTGCGAATATTCAGGACAGATATTATCATACAATAAAATACTAGGTCAACTGAAAGATGCCGGAAATACAACTACTTTGGCTCATTATCTTAATCTTTTATCAGAAAGTAGATTGCTGGGAGGTTTGGATAAATTCACATTAAATTTGATCAGGAGTAAATCATCCAGCCCTAAATTTCAGGTTTATAATAATGCACTTTTATCATCTCAAAAGTTGGAATTATTTGATGAAGCACGTAATAATTTTAAACTCTGGGGTAGGGTGGTAGAATCTGCTGTGGGGGCTCATCTTATTTCCTGTTCCTCAAATTCAGATTTATCATTGTCATACTGGCGTGAAAGAGATAATGAAGTTGATTTTGTTTTGAAGAAAGGAGATCAAATCATTGCTATTGAAGTGAAAAGCGGGATCAAATCACAAAACAAGGGCATGTTACAGTTTATAAAACAAAATAATTCATCAAGAATGATGATAGTAGGCACTGAAGGTATCTCTGTGGAAGAATTTTTAAAGATAAATCCCGATACCTTGTTTTAGTTACAAGTCAACCAATTTTCATCATGTATATGTTAAACTCCCCACTTTTATTTAAGCTTTGAATAAAATCAAAACTTTTACTTAAATTTGTTCTAGAATTATTATAAATGAACATTACAATTGTAAATCCTTCAAAAATTCCTGCACTGCTTTATGGCGGAACAGAAAGAGTTATATGGTATTTGGGAAAGGAATTGGCAAAACTTGGGCATCAATTGACTTATCTGGTAGCAGCCGGTTCGGTCTGTGATTTTGGAAATGTTAAAATATATAATTCGCAGAAGCCAATCAATGAGCAAATTCCGGAAAATACTGAAATAGTTCATTTTAACTTTCCTGTAAGAGAAAAAATTAGCAAACCAAATATCACTACAATTCATGGCAATTCCTCTCTCGGACAGGAATTTGATATCAATACTGTTTTTGTTTCCGCAAATCATGCACAACGTCACAATTCCAATTGTTTTGTGTATAATGGTCTCGATTGGGATGATTATGCTAAACCTGAATTTAACAATAAAAGGTCTTATTTTCATTTTTTAGCCAATGCAGCATGGAAAGTAAAAAACCTAAAAGGAGCGATTAATGTCTGTAAATTGGCTGATGAAAAACTTTCGGTTTTAGGTGGTAAAAGGATAAATTTTAAAATGGGATTTCGCTTTACTGTCAGCAGTTCTGTTAAATTTTATGGCATGGTTGGTGGTAATAAAAAATTTGATATGATAAATGCCTCCAAAGGATTGATATTCCCTGTTTTGTGGGACGAACCTTTCGGGCTTGCTATTCCTGAAAGTTTGTATTATGGTTGTCCTGTTTTCGGGACTCCTTATGGCTCACTTCCGGAGCTTGTTAAAAAGGATATAGGTTTTTTGTCGGACAGTAGCAGAGAAATAGCAAACGCAATTACAAATCTGGAACATTATAATCCTAAACTTATTTCAGAATATGCCGTAACTGAGTTTAATTCTTCAAAAATGGCGGGAAATTATCTGAAATTATACGAAAAAGTTATTTCAGGGCATAATTTAAACGAATCAAAACCTGTATATTTACAGGAGGAACACAGGACAATTTATAAATTTGACTGATGATTTATCTTGCAGCAATATTGACGGCAATAATACTGGGATTAGGAATATACTTTCTGAAAATTTTCAGGCATGAAGGAATAAAACCTTATGTGTTCGTTTTGCTTTTTACGCTGAAATTACTGGGTGGGATAGGTGTATATTCTGTTTATACATATTATTATAAGCCTGAAATGTCGGATATACACAAATTTTATCGCGGCGGGTTGGCACTATATCAGGCAAAAGATGAAAGCTTTGCAGATTATCTGAGGCTAGTTACGGGTATTCAGGCAGATAAACCGCAACTCGAGAAATACTATATTGCAACAGAACACTGGTCGAGAAAATTTGATTACGGATTATACAACGACAATAGGACAATAATGCGTTTCAATGCAGTTGTTTGTCTTGTTTCGCAGGGAAATATTTTTGTCCACGTAGTATTAATGGCTTTTTTGTCTTTTATCGGATGTTTTGTTTTGTTTAAAGCATTTGCCAAAGTCTTTAAAATAAATAAATATATTTTGCTTTTTGCTGTTTTTCTTGTTCCGTCCTGCTGGTTCTGGACTTCGGGTTTATTGAAAGAGGGCTTGATGATGATTGCAATTGGTTTTGCATTTTTTTTCATGTTGAGACTTTTTGAGAAATTCAAAATATTTGATCTGCTTGGATTTATATTATCATGTGCTTTTTTGTTTTTATCCAAGATTTATGTTTTGCCGGCATTTTTACCTGCTGTTGTTTTTATTTTCATAGCTAGAAAGGCGAAAATTAAATATCAGTTTGTTACATTTTTTTTGATATTGATTATCAGTTCAGTATTAGTTCTGTTTAGCGGAAAAATACTGGGTTATGATATTATATCCACTTTATCTGGAAAACAAAACGATTTTATAAATTACATCGAGCTTCAGGAAGATTCCGGAAGTCAGTTCGACTTAACTCGTTTGCAACCTGATATAAAAAGCTTTATTGAAATTATTCCGGAAGGGTTGATAAACAGTTTCTTCAGACCGTTCCCATCTGAAGTGAATTCAGCTTTTATGTTATTTTCGTTTCTTGAAATTGTTTTGATTTGCCTAATTGCAATGATGACAATAGTATTTTTCAAAAAGCCGGATACAGACACAACACGATTTATATTATTCTGTACAATATTCATTCTTTTTCTCTATGTTGTTATTGGCGTTTACACACCCAACACCGGTTCGGTTGTCAGATATCGCACTCCTGCACTGCCGTTTTTGTTTGTTATGTTGTTTGCAATGGTGGATTGGGAGAGGATTGTGAGACTTTTTGAGAAGCTGCGAAGACGTGTAATTGTTACAGATTAAAACAGATTTATTCTTAAATTGCCTTTGTTTTGTTACAAGAAAATTAACAATTAGGGTTTGTTTTGTTAAAACAGGACTTCTTTTTATGTCAATAGTAATTACCAGTTTTCCAACACCCAATCAATTATCTTTTTATCAATAGAAAGCTTATCGTAATTCAGTTCTTCTATGCTGACAAATTCAAGATAAGGCTTTTCTTCATATTCGATAAGAATAACAGTGCCGGGGATTAAGTATCGAAAATCGTCGAAACACCAATTATATTTAATCTCTTCAGTAAACCATACCGTATATTTGCGTTGTCCTTCTGTTACCATTGCCTTTTTACAGTGGTAATCACCGATTTGCTTTATGTCATCAGTATAAATAATCTCCGGTGGAGTAAACTCTGTGTTTATGCCCTGGGATTCAAGATAAGCTTGCATGGCAATTGTTTCCTCTGTTAATTTGGGTTTTTTATCAGGTTTCATTTTTATCCATTTTTCATCACTGTTTTTATCCTTTTTTATGCTGTCTGTTTCAGTAATGTATGTTATCTTGATATTCTTGCTTGATTTTTTCTTTTTGTCGAAAAGGTTAAAGTCATAAAAGCAATATTTATTGCTACTTATACTGTCTTTGGTTGGTTCAGATTGTGGTTCACTATAGAAGACAGCTTTTTTGTCATCAAAAACAAGGATATTGTGAATGCCTTTCTCAAGCTTGTAAATTGCGTTAGGAGTTTCTCCAGCAGCACCTTTTAATGAAACTGAATAAATATCACCGGTATATGTTATGTGTTTATCCTGAGCCAAAACTGAAACGGCAAAAATTGTCGTGATAATCAGAAAAGTAATTGTTTTTAAATTCATAATTATATTTTTAAAAACTAAAAATAATAAAATTTATTTAAACCTCGAGTTATTTTAACAACTTGAATATGTTTATATAAAATACAAGTTTGAGTTTTAGCAATTGTTTTGTATCTTTGTTTTCTTTGTAGATAATTGTAAAAAAGGTCAATATGACGCTTAATATAATAATAACAATATGTGTTTTGCTATTGTTGGCATACGTATTTGACCTGACTGCGGCAAAAACCAGAGTCCCTTCGGTAATCATGCTTTTACTTTTAGGATGGACAGTTAAGTTAATATCAAAAAAGTTTAATCTTAACATCCCTGACTTGGAAGTTTTTCTTCAAATATTTGGCATACTCGGCTTAATACTTATTGTTTTGGAGGGTGCTTTGGAAATTGAGTTTGACAAATCAAAATTTAAACTAATAAAAAAAACAAGTTTGATTTCATTTGTTTCATTAGTTGTGATGAGCGTTAGCATCGCAATCGTGTTTCAATTCTATCATTCGGGTAACTTTCGAGATGGATTAATCAATGCTTTGCCTTTTTGTGTGATTAGCAGTGCTATTGCAATACCTAGTGTAAAACATTTGTCAAAGCATAGTAATGAATTTATTATTTATGAAAGCAGTTTGTCAGATATAATAGGGGTAGTTTTGTTTAATTTTTTAATGTACAATTCAATAATAGATTTCTTGTCAATTGCTGAATTTACATTACAATTGGCTATTTTGGCAGTGGTTTCTTTTGTTGCAACAATAGTATTATCGGTGATGATGAGTAAAATTGAACATAGAGTTAAATTTGCTCCAATTGTTATTTTATTAATTCTGATTTATGCTATCTCAGAAATCTTGCATTTGCCTGCTTTGGTTTTTATTCTCGTATTTGGATTATTTATCGGGAATGTTAATAGATTAGGGCAAATTCGCTATATTGATAAATTAAAGCCAGAAATTATTGATAGGGAAGTTACTAAATTTTATGAATTAGTTAAAGAGACAGGATTTATTATAAGAGCTATCTTCTTCCTAATATTTGGATTTATTATTGAGACATCAGAGTTATTTAATGTTTCGACTTTGTTGCTTTCTTCAATAATTGTAGCGTTAATATTTGCATTCAGAATATTAATTTTAAAATTGTTCAAAGTAAAGTTGTTTCCTTTAGGCTTTATTTCTCCACGAGGTTTGTTGACAATACTTTTGTTTCTCATAATTCCAAGTGAAATGAAGCTGAGTATTGTTACAAAATCTGTAGTATTACAGGTTATAGTTATTTCCACTTTTGTGATGATGATAAGTATTCTATTTACTAAAAAAGATGTTACATTGCAAAAATCTGAAGATAAAGGAAATGGTAATGAACTTATCTCAAAAGAAAGCGATGTAAAGAATGATTGTTAAAGTTATGAATTTATTTTTGACAACTATATTATGAAATAAATTTGGCAAAATGAGAATAATATTAATGATATTGTTGTTAGTCTTTACTTTATGCTCCTGTATTAAGCGAGTACCTGTTGTTAAAGAAACACAACTGGAAATAGACTATAGACATAAAAAGGAAATCATCGAAAAATATAACTGTGATTTTTTTGAAAAGCTTGAATCGTCAGGATTTGATTCTGTAAAAAACTATTATTTGAAATACCTTTTTGCTTATATGCCTTTGTCAGACTTTGCGGATTATGATTTTGAATTTTTTGCCAGACAGGTAGATTATGCTATATTGACAAAAACCACATATCATTGGACTGCTGACCTTCCTGATGAAATATTTTTGCATTATGTCTTGCCGCTACGAGTTAATAATGAAAATCTTGATACTTCCAGAATTGTATTTTATAAAGATTTGAAAGATAAGTTGATCCCATTAAATTTGTGGATGGAGGAGGCCGCCTTGGAAGTAAATCATTGGTGTCACGAAAGAGTTACATACAGAAGCACTGACGAAAGAACAATATCTCCTTTGGGTGCGTTACAATCTGGGTTTGGACGATGTGGAGAGGAATCGGTATTTCTTGTAGCCGCTTTGAGAGCAGCCGGAATTCCTGCAAGACAAGTTTATACACCTCGCTGGGCTCATACTGATGACAATCACGCATGGGTAGAAGTTTGGATTGACGGCGAATGGAAATTTATGGGAGCCTGTGAACCTGCTCCGGTGCTCAATACAGGGTGGTTTGCCGCTCCGGCTACACGAGCAATGCTCGTCCATACAAAAGAATTTGGCAGGAATAATTATGTGGATGACATTGTTTTATTTCAAACAGGAAATTTTTCGTGTAAAAATTCTCTGCCAACTTATGCTCCGGTAAAGAAAATCTATGCAATAGTTCTTGACGAATTCAACATACCTGTATCAAATGCAGACATTCAATTTCAGATATACAATTATGCGGAAATGTATCCTTTATATTCATGTAAGACAAATTTTGCAGGAATGGCGGTATTTGAGACTGGTTATGGCTCTTTAGATATTTATGTAAGTAAAAACAATAAAACCACAATGCTTACTGTTAATCCCGAACAAGAGGAAAAAGTTGTTATTAAATTAGGTAGGACCAATACATATCCGCCTAAAGAAAGTTTGTATGTGCCACCCGAAGAAGGCAGAGTTATACCACCACAGTCTTGGGAGCTTGAAGACAATGCTCTCAGACTTAAAGAAGAAGATTCTATCAGAAGATTGAGGGAGGAAGAATACTATAACGAGTCAAAAGCAAGAGATTTTGTTAATATATTTGATTACCCTGACGAAGCGAAACGATTTCTCATCAATAGTAAGGGAAATTTCGTTGAAATTGAAGGCTTTTTAGTAAGTTGTGCAAACAGAAATTTAAAAAACGAAGGCTTAAAATTACTATCTTTATTATCAGAAAAAGACTTGCGTGATACTAAGGCAGATATCCTCACAGAACATCTGTTGTATGCGATTAAATTTAAGAATAATAATATTGATCAGGCAATATTTGAAAATTATGTATTGTGTCCAAGAATTTCATTCGAGTATTTAAAATCATACAGGGAGTTAATACTGAACAGTCTTGACAGCTCACAAATGAACAATTTTATTGCAGAACCGGAAAAAATAAAGGATTATATATTAACTGAGATAACTACAAAACCTTTATCTATATTTCAGGATATTACAGGAGAAGATATGAATGCTTATAATGTCTTGATTTCTCCGGCAGGTGTACATAAATTGAAATTTTGTGATGAACAATCCTTGAAGATTTATTATATAGCATTTTGTCGTAGCCTTGGTATTCCTGCAAGAATTGACAAGACTTCTGAAACAGTGCAATACTTTAAAGATGATTGTTGGCATGATGTATTCCTAAATAAAAAAACAGGCAAAAAAGAGCTGAAAAGGTCAAAGTTGTTTTTAAGCTATTCTGGAAATAGAAATGAAGTAAAATATAGGATTCACTTTTCTATTGCCAGATTAGAGAATGGATTTTTCGAAACAGTTGATCTGGGATGGGAAATTCCTTTATCGGCTTTTGATGATGGAATAGATCTGCCGATTGGACAATATATGTTGCTGACAGCAGTAAGAAACGATGACGGAAGTGTAATAGTGAAAAGGAAGTATTTTGAACTTAAAGAAAATATCAGCCTTAAATTAAAGCTGAATTTGCCTGAAATAGCTTATGTTGAAGAAACAATCGGGACATTTTATCATGTAAAAATTAGGGATATAAAAAACTCCAAAATAAATTCATCGAAAATCTCTGTTAAAAACAAATATACTGTATTTTGCTGGATTGATCCGGGAAAAGAACCGTCAAATCATATTGTAAACGATCTGGATGCAGTAAGTGCAGGACTTGAAAAACAAGGAATAACGGTTGTTTATCTGGTTAAATCAAAGAACTTCAATCCTTCAGAATACGCGTATCCTGAAGATTTGGAGTATTATTACGATTATGACCTTCAATTGCTATATGCAAATATTACAAGTGATCAAATTGGGAATAAACTGGAATTTCCATGGATAATTATGCTTGATAAAAATGATGAGGTTATTTTCTTATCTCATGGTTATGTCATTTCATGCGGCGAAATTCTTATAAATAAGGTTAAAGCCCGACCATGATTTTGTCGGCTAATATATTTTGTACAACTTTTATGAACCAGTAGGTATATTTGTCAGGGTTTTGTTGTACGTCAATAACAATATCTTTCCATTTCATCCAATTAAAAGATTCTGCTTCATTTGGGTTTGGAGTTGGGATGCCATTCCATTTTCCAAAATATACATGGTCAATTTCGTTTTCTGTTAGACCATTATTAAAACATATTTTATAATGAAAAGAAAACTTGTATTGTATTATACAATCAAAACCCATTTCGAACTCAAGTCTTTCGTGAATGTAATCTTCAAATTCGCAATTTTCAATCAAGTGAGAACAACAAGTATTTGTCCATAATCCGGGAGAATGATATTTTGATTTTGCTCTTTTTTGAAGCAGTAATTCGTTTTTATCATTAAAAACAAACAAAGAAAATGCTCTGTGAAGTAGTCCTTTCTTATGAACAGCATCTTTATACTCAAATCCTATTATATTATCATTT
>DAOOPK010000072.1:0-12176 GCA_035388205.1 Bacteroidales bacterium | reverse complement strand
ACAATAATGTCAGTTGCTGTCTGGAGGTATAGAAAGACGAATTAGATATAAAATTGCACAATTGAATGAAATGATTTATTGATTTTGTCTCGCAATTTTATTGAAGCATTGCGGGTTTTGTCATGATTTTTGCCATCTCGACAGGCTCGATGGCCGCAAAAATACACGCCAAAACCCCTGCATACAGCTCATTACAAATATGCCAAAGATTTTACCGAATAGTTTTTGTGTTGTTAGGGGCATATAATAGCGAACTTGTAGATATAAAACAAGCTAGACATAAGATTCAAAATAAATTTGCTTTTGATTCAATTATGGTGTATATTTGCATCATAAAATAATTATTATGACTAGACAGAGTATTTCATTTACAGATCCAAATGATGAATGGCTAAAATCTCAAGTTGAGAGCAAAGAATATTCAAGCAAAAGCGAATTAATAAATGATTTAGTACGTCAAGCTAGAAAACAGCAATGTCAAATAGACTGGCTAAAATCTAAATTGGAGCTTGCTGAAAAAAGTGGGTTTACAAATGACAGTAAGGAGCAAATACTATTAGAATCTAAGTCCATATTAGATGAATAAATATAGATTAAGCAATGTTGCAAAAGAAGATTTGATTAGAATTCATAATTATGGTGTAAGGAAATTCGGAGTAGCACAAGCTGACAAATATTTTGATTCGTTTTTTACGTATTTTGATATTATAGCTGAGCGTCCATTATCATTTGAGTCTGTTGATTATATAAAACACGGATATAGGCGTTGTGTATGTGGATCTGACAGTATTTATTACAAAGTAAATAATGACATTATTGATATTATGGCTATTGTTGGAAGACAAGATTTGAATAATATTTTTGAAGATTAAAAAATTGGCAACATACAGCAACTCTGTCAAAATGTTGCAAAATAATCTCATTCAGGAGTTTCTGGCGTTGGTAATTATGGGAGTAACCATAATGTCAGTTGCTGTCTGGAGGTATAGAAAGACGAATTAGTCTGCACGTTTCCATTGCATTCAACTCGAATACGACATAAAAAAAACCGCCTGCATTAACAGACGGTTTACCGTTAAGAACCTCAATTGAGGAGTTTATTTTATTTTCTCACAAATAGCTGCGAAAGCTTTAGGATGATTCATAGCTAAATCGGCAAGAACTTTTCTGTTCAGGTCAATATTATTACTGTGAATTTTACCCATAAACTGAGAATAACTCATTCCATTAATGCGTGCACCTGCATTGATACGTTGTATCCACAAAGCTCTGAAATTTCTCTTGTTTATTCTTCTGTCTCTGTAAGCATAACTGAGTGCTTTTTCGTATGCATTTTTTGCTACTGTCCACACTTTTGATCTTGCTCCAAAATAACCTCTTGTCTGTGAAAGAACTTTTCTTCTTTTGTTCCTTGCTGCGACTACATTTACACTTCTTGGCATAATTTTACGTTTTATGAATGTTCAGCGTCCGACTTTTGACGGATCTTTCGGCTGAATCACTCTGATTAATTACTAATTTATTTCATTCCCAAACACAACTTAATATTTCTGTCATCATTCTCTGATACTGTTGTAAAATGAGTAAGTGCTCTTTTACGTTTTGTAGACTTCTTAGTCAAAATATGACTTTTGTAAGCGTGTTTCCTTTTAATTTTACCGGTGCCTGTAAGAACGAATCTCTTCTTTGCTCCGGATTTTGTTTTCATTTTTGGCATTGCATTAAATTTTAAAGTTATTATTTTTTCTTAACGGGTTTTGGTGATATAATAATTTGCATTTTTTTACCTTCTAGTTTTGGCAACTGATCAATTTTCCCGAAATCTTCCAAATCCTGGGCTAGTTTTAATAATAGAATTTCTCCCTGTTCTTTATACAATATTGATCTTCCTTTAAAAAACACAAAAGCCCTTACTTTGTTTCCTTCTGAAAGGAATTTTTCGGCATGTTTCAGTTTAAAATTGTAATCATGTTCATCTGTATTTGGCCCGAACCTAATCTCTTTGACTATCATTTTCTGAGCTTTGTTTTGCTGTTCTTTCTGTTTCTTTTTTTGCTGATAAAGAAACTTTTGATAATCAATCACTTTACATACCGGTGGTTCTGCATTTGGCGAAATCTCAACTAAATCAAGTTCCATTTTTTCGGCAATTTCGATAGCTTCTCTTAAGCTAAAAATACCGGGATTTTGCACATTGTCACCCACTAAACGAACAAACGGAGCTCTGATATATCTATTAATTTTGTGATCGTCCTGTTTGTTACTGTTAAAATTGTTTTTAGGCGTTTCTATGACTTATTCCTCCTTTTTAATTATTAAAATATTTATTAACCTCTGTATTAATTAAATCAGCAAAATCCTGAACACTCATTGTTCCAAGATCTCCCTGTCCTTGTTTTCTGATTGATAAATTACCGGATTCCATTTCTTTTTCACCGATAATAAGCAAATACGGTATTTTTTTCAATTCGTTATCACGAATTTTACGACCGATTTTTTCATTTCTGTCATCAATCAGGCCGCGAATATCGTAATTTTTTAACAAACTCAAAACTTTTTTTGCATATTCGTTGTATTTATCACTTATAGGTAGTATTACAACCTGATGTGGTGTAAGCCACAAAGGAAATTTTCCGGCAGTGTGCTCAATAAGCACGGCAACAAATCTTTCCATCGAACCGAAAATTGCTCTATGTATCATTATCGGTCTGTACATTTTATTGTCAGATTCTTTGTATTCAAGCTCGAATCTTTCAGGAAGATTATAATCCACCTGAATTGTTCCAAGTTGCCAAGTCCTACCTAGTGCATCTTTTACCATAAAATCAAGCTTTGGCCCGTAGAAAGCAGCTTCACCTATCTCAACTTTTGGTGTTAATCCCATTTCTTGGGCAGCTTCCTGAATGGATTGTTCTGCTTTTTTCCAGTTTTCATCACTGCCAATGTACTTGTTCTTATCATTCGGGTCACGTAGTGATATTTGTGTTGTGTATTCGTTAAAGTTAAGAGATTTAAACACAAACATCACAAGATCGATAATCTTTTTGAACTCATCTTTTACCTGATCGGGACGACAAAAAACATGAGCATCATCTTGAGTAAAACATCTTACTCTGGTTAAACCGTGCAATTCTCCATGCTGTTCATAGCGATATACAGTTCCAAATTCTGCCATACGATAAGGCAGGTCTTTATAAGAATATTGTTTTGCTTTGAATATTTCAACATGATGAGGACAATTCATCGGTTTAAGCATAAAAGATTCACCTTCTTCTGGAGTAAGCATAGGTTGAAACGAATCTTTTCCGTATTTTTCATAATGGCCAGATGTTTTGTACAAGTCAATATGTCCTATATGAGGAGTTCTGACCATTTCGTAACCTCTTCTTTTTAATTCTTCAGTTAGCCAGTGCTCAAGTCTATCTCTTAAAATTGTTCCGTTGGGAAGCCATAATGCCATTCCCATACCGACTTTTGGTGAGAAATGAAACAACTCAAGCTCTTTTCCCAATTTACGATGATCACGTTTTTTTGCTTCTTCAAGCAATATCAGGTAATCTTCCAGCATCTTCTGTTTTGGAAAACTGATACCATATACGCGGGTTAACTGTTTACGTTTTTCATCTCCACGCCAGAAAGCACCTGCAAGACTTAGTACTTTTATTGCTTTAATATGTCCCGTTGACGGCAAATGTGGTCCACGGCAAAGATCAACAAAACTACCACTGGTATAAAAAGTAATTGTTCCATCTTCCAGTTCTGAGATTAATTCCAACTTGTAATTATCGCCTTTTGCTTCGAAATATTTTATTGCATCAGCTTTGCTTATTCCCTTTCTTACAATTTCATTGTCGGCAGAGCAAAGTTCTTGCATTTTTTTGTTTATAGCATCGAAATCATTTTCTGATAATACCTTATCATTTGGAATTTCAATATCGTAGTAAAATCCGCTTTCGACTGCAGGACCTATGCCGAATTTCGTTCCGGGAAATAATAATTCTATTGCTTCGGCAAGAACATGAGCAGAAGTATGCCAGAATGCATGTTTGCCTTCGTTATCTTCAAATTTATGTAATTTGATGTGTGCATCTGTAGTTATAGGAATATTCAAATCTGTTAATTCTCCGTTAACGGAAATACATAATACTTCCTTTGCAAGCCGTGGACTTATACTTTCTGCTATTTGCATGCCGGTTATCCCACTTGCATACTCTCTTATTGCTCCATCCGGTAATGTTATTTTTATCATAAAAAATTTTTGTTCAAAATTACTATTTTTTATTATACAACAATGAATATGACTATAAAAATGTAAAAAATCTTAATGATTTCTGATTATAGTTATTAAAGGAACGATAGATGTCTTATATCAATTGTGATTATTAAACAGCCACTTTTTAACTATTCTATGTTAGTTTATTTTAAAATACTCTGATTATGTATGTCTTATAAGAATTATTTTTGTTTTTAATGAAAGCATTGAAAAATATATTTTTTATCATTATTTTTCATACTGTTGTGCTGTCATTAGTGGCTCAGGATAATGATAGTATAAGGGTTGTGGTAGTTTTGCAGGATAGTATTGCAGTAGATAGCATTAAAATAGATAGTTTTAAAACTGTAGTCGCAAAGCAGGGTGATGGCATTTATAAGATTCTGAGAGAGAATGGTTATCCCGCCAAAGACTACTACAATAAATTTCTGGAACTTAATAAAGACAAGATTAAAGAATACGACAATCTTATTCTTGGAGAAACATATTTATTGCCGGTTCTGGAAATTGAACAGCTTAGTGAAAACAAGATTGTATCAAATGATAGTTTAAAAAGATTTCCTGATCTAATGTATGCAGACACAATTTGTGATGATTTGTTGAAAGGTGCAGTGATATATCTGATTAGTGGTCATGGCGGTCCTGATCCGGGAGCTGTGGCAATTGTAGATGGAAATACTCTATGCGAAGATGAATTTGCTTATGATATTTGTCTAAGAATAGCTGTTTGTGTCGAAGAACATGGAGGCAAGGCATACATGATTATAGATGATCCGAATGACGGTTTAAGAGAAGATAAATATCTGAAAGTTGATTATGATGAATATTGCTGGCCTGATCTCGAGATCCCCCGAGACCAGAATCTCAGACTGAAACAAAGAGCAGATGCTGTAAATAATCTGTACGAAAAAATGGATACATCCTGCTATCAAAGAGTTGTTGAGATTCATCTCGACTCAAGGCAAAGTTCTTCGACTGTGGATGTGTTTTTTTATTACTTCCCGGGCAGTACTAAGGGAAAGTTGACAGCTGAATCAATACAGAATGTGTTTGTAGAGAAATATGCAAAATATCAGCCAAACAGAAGATATACAGGTACCGTAGGAGAACGAAGTTTATTGGTTATGAAAAAAGTTTTACCACCAGAAGTGTTTATGGAATTGGGGAATATACAGAATGAAAACGACAGAAAGCGAGTGCTTGATCCTGAAAATCGTCAGGCAATTGCTAAGTGGATTACAGAGGGGCTTATAAACGATTTTGTAATAAAAGAACAAGTTGATACTATTAAATAATATTTGAGATTGTATATTTGAATGTATTAGTACTAAAAAATTAAAAATGAAAAAGACCATTGTATATTACTATTCACGTAAAGGCAGTAATAAATTTCTCGCTGAGAGAATTGCAAAAGATTTGAAATGTGACATTGAAAAAATAAGACCAAGAATGGCAGTGTTTTTTTTGATGTTATTCGGGATGAATTTTGGAATAAAAAAAATCAGAAAAAGACCTGAAAATTATAATAGAATAATTCTATGCGGCCCAATTTGGATGGGGAAATTTATTACTCCTTTGAGAAGCTTCGTGAAAAAGTACAAAAATCAGATTAAAAATCTTGTTTTTGTAACTTGTTGTGGTAGTACCTTCAAGAACAAAGATGATAAATTTGGTCATGGTATTGTGTTCAATATCATTAAAGCTGAATTGGGAGAAAAATGTGTTCACTGCGAAGCTTTCCCTATTGGTTTGGTGCTTCCGGAAGACAAAAAAGATGATTCGGATGCATTTATGAAAACTCATCTGTCGGAAGAAAATTTTAATGGAGAGATATTGGATAGGTACGAAAATTTTATCAAAAATCTTGATAATATCAATTAGTTTTTATTTTTATTGGCTGAATTTTGTTATCATTGTGTGTAAAATCTGAAAAGCGATATACATTATGATACAGACGCATGATTATTTAAAGACAGAGCAGGAGAAAACGCTTAATACTTTAAGGTATAATTACAGTTTAGCAGCAAAGTTGTTTTTCTTCGGTATGGATTTACTTGCAGGGCGAAAAGATACTCTATCAAAAGCTAAACTGCTTGAGATTCTTGCCTGTATTCCATATCGCGAATGGGAAATAAGACATTATATCAAGCTTACACGAAAATTTAGAAATTCAGAAAAAGTGAATTATTCTAAAAAAATTGTAGAATGGGGGCGTTCTGCTCAAGATAATGAATATTGGCATTTGTTGGTAATTCATGAGAAAATGAAAGAAGATAAAATGAAAGATGCCTGGTATTTATGTTCTTTTATAACATTTTTTGCAGTTTTATCTTATGTTTGTATAGCTAAAACTTTTGCTTTTTTTAGTCAGAAACGGGCTTTTTTGTTTAATGCCGAATTTGAAAATCATGCAGAATTAGTATATGCTAAATTTGTTAGAGGCCATCTCGAACTAGAAGATCAGAAAATGGAAAATGAAATTGTTAAGCAATATGCTGATGTTGATAATTGGGCTGATATTTTTAGGAGAATTTCCCTTGACGAACGCAATCACATGATCGAAAGTTTTAGATATTGTGGAAAGATGGAGTATGTAGATAAATACTATTCTGAAAGTTGAAATGGAATAGACAAAGATTTATTTAGAACTGATGACAGAGGATAAAAATCTTAATATTACTGAGGCAGCAGAAGTCTTACAAGTATCAGAAGTTACAGTACGTAATTGGATTAAATCAGGCTTATTAGATACTCAGCTTAGTTTTAGTCATGTTAGTTCAGTAAAAAAATCAATTTCGAATGGTGATGTACAGCGTTTGCAAAAAAGAGCAAATAAGACAAGATCGTCCAAATCATTCATGCCGGGCGAATATGTCAATGATAGTAATGTTAAAGATGATATAAACAAGCTTATAAGCATCTCTAATCTGCATTTTAATAGCCTTGAAGAAACGATTTATAATATTGCAATTTCATATATTGATGAAAAAAAATTATATGAAAACAATTGCGTTTATTTTAAACGCGATGTCATACAGAAAGTTTTTGATGAATATAATGAGCCTAATTACAAACAGGATAATGACTATATTACTGCAATATCTCCAATTTTATCTAAACTGAAAAATTCTCACAGTCATGACATTTTGGGGCTTATTTATCAATCATTTCAGACTGAAGGGTCAAAATCTCAAAAAGGTAGTTATTATACGCCTGTAAAAATTATTAATGAAATGATAGGAGAGTTAGATGAGGATGTAAAGACTTTCTTGGATCCTTGTTGTGGTACAGGAGCTTTTATTTTAAGTGCTATCAAAATTAAAAACATACAGGCAGAGAATATTTATGGAGCAGATATAGACAAAACAGCAGTATTTTTAGCAAGAATAAATATCTTGGAGTTTTATAAAAATTTCGACAAAGTCCCTAATATATTTCATCTTGACTCATTGAATCAGCTTGCAACAGGAGATGTTTCCTGCAAAACAAATTATTTGATCGGAAAAATTGATGCAATAGCAACAAATCCTCCTTGGGGTGCAGGTAAAAACACCTCAGTGTCTGCAAAGTATGAAAAGATATTTGGCTCAAGAGAAATATTTTCAATGTTTTTATTAAAATCTATTGAATTATTAAGTGTTACAGGAGAATTACATTTTTTATTGCCTGAATCAATACTAAATATTAAGACACATAAAAATATCAGAAATATTCTCTGCACTAGAACAAAAATAATTTCTATTAAAGAATTAGGAAGAGTTTTTACTGGGGTATATACTTCTGTTATTTCAATACATGCAAAAATTGCAAAGGATATAAATTCTGAGCTTGTTAAAATTAGAACAAAAGAAAAAAACTATACCATAAATCAGGACAGATTTTTAAAAACAAAACACAATCTATTCGATATTAAAATTGATAATTGTAGTAAAAAAATAATAGATAAAATTTATTCAATTCCACATATTACATTAAAAAATAATGCTTCTTGGGCACTAGGTATTGTTACAGGAAATAATAAAAAGTTTTTGCAAGAAAGTAATAAGGCTGATTTAAAACCAATTTACAAGGGAAGTGATATAAACTATTATTATCTTAAAAGCCCTTCAAATTTTATCAAATATAACAGACAGGCTTTTCAGCAAGTTTCGAAGGATAAGTATTTTATCGCAAATGAAAAACTGGTTTATAAATTTATTAGCAACAAGCTAGTTTTTGCGTATGATAATAAGCAGTCTCTGACTTTGAACAGTGCAAATATTTTAATTCCGAATTTACCCGATATTCCAATTAAAGTAGTTTTAGCATTTTTAAATTCTGAAGTATTTCAGTTTTTGCATAAAACTAAATTCTCTACACACAAAATCTTGCGAGGAAATCTCGAAGAGTTACCATTCCCGAAAATTGAAGATAAAATGCAAAGAACAATAATCAACTACGTTAATAAAGCAATTGATGGAGATGTTCAGGTTATCGAAAAGATAAATGAAATAGTATTTAAAGCATTTGAATTTAACAGGGAAGAAATTGAAATCATAAAGAAATACTTAAAATGAAAATACATTTATATCAGATAATTACCCGTTTATTTGGCAACAAAAAGAGTGTAAACAAGCCAAATGGAAGCATAGATGAAAATGGCTGTGGTAAGTTTAACGATATTACAATTATCGCACTGAATGAGATTAAGTCACTCGGAATTACTCATATTTGGTACACCGGAATTTTAGAACATGCTTCATTAACTGCTTATGAAAATGAAAATATCCTTGCCGATTATCCTGATTATGTCAAAGGAAAAGCGGGATCGCCTTATGCTATTCGCGACTATTACGATGTCTGTCCCGATTTGGCAGTTAATGTTAGCAATCGAATGAACGAGTTTATTCAGCTTATAAATAGAACACATCAAACAGGATTAAAAGCAATTATTGACTTTGTCCCCAATCATGTTTCGAGAAATTATAAATCAGATGCTAAACCGCTGAATATAAAGGATTTGGGCAAAAATGATAATAATAATTTTGCTTTTATGCCTCAAAATAATTTCTATTATATCTCTGGTGAAAAACTTCAGCTTCCAATTGCCAAAGCCGGCAGTCAGCAATTTGTAGAAATACCTGCAAAAGTAACTGGAAATGATTGTTTTACCGCCACACCCTCAGTAAACGATTGGTACGAAACAGTAAAATTAAACTATGGCATTGATTATCTAAATGGTAAATCAAAACATTTTGATCCCATTCCTGACACTTGGGTAAAAATGACAGATATTTTACTTTTTTGGGCAAAAAAGGGAGTGGATGGATTTAGATGCGATATGGCTGAAATGGTGCCTGTTGAGTTTTGGAATTACGCAATTGGTCGGGTTAAAAAAGAATATGCTGAGATTATTTTTATTGCCGAAGTTTATAATCCTGAGCTATATCGCAGCTATATTTATGAAGGAGGATTTGATTTACTCTACGATAAAGTTGGATTATATGATACATTACGCGGGATAATTGAAGGACATAAATGGGCTAATGATATTACAAATTGCTGGCAGCAAACAGATGATATAAGGGAACACATGCTTTGTTTTCTCGAAAACCATGACGAGCAAAGAATTGCATCAGAGTTTTTTGCCTCGGATGCATGGAGGGCAATTCCTGCACTTGTAGTTTCGTGTTGTCTCGGGCGATGTTCTTATATGCAGTATTTTGGACAAGAACTTGGTGAAAAAGCTAATGATGCCGAAGGTTATAGCGGTAAAGATGGAAGAACAAGCATTTTCGATTACTGGGGCATCAAAGAACATCAAAAATGGATGAATAAGGGAGCTTTTGATGGAGCTTTGCTTTCCGAAACACAGAGAAAACTCCGCTCCACTTATAAAACACTTCTTAATCTGGCATTAAATAATGAAACCCTTCAGAATGCTGCTTTTTACGATTTGCAATGGTTTAATAAGGATAATAACAATTACAACAGTCAATATATTTATTCATTTCTGAGATATTCTGAAAGGGAAGTACTCCTTTTTGTGGTAAATTTCGATATCTCTACACAATATGTTAGCCTGAAAATCCCTGAAGATGCATTGCAATTATCTGGTCTGTCTTTAGATTCCACAGGTTCTGCTATTTACAGTACTTCGAATGAAAATAAAAGTATTTCACTTAAGCAAAGTCTTAAACTCGATGCAAACGGGGTTCTGATTGTGAAATTCGATAAGTGAAATTTTATGACAAATCCACGCCATAAGTTATGCACTAAAAGATTTTCTCCTTAGCACAATTTTTGCTATAAAAATGAGTTATTTCAAAAAAATACATCTATGAAAAAACAGACTGTAATTATTATCAACCTGATAATGGCATTGTTCTTTGCACTATTGTTTTATAAAAACTATTTAGGGATAAATTTATTATTATTCGAAGCCGTAGCCATTCCAATAATGTTTTATATAAACAAACCAGTTAAACTTAATTTGTTGTCGGGAACAATATTAGGTACTGTTGTATTATCGGCAATCATGGTTGTATTATTGAATACTTCATGGTGTATATATATCAATATTTTTATGTTGTTTGTACTGAGTGGTGTTTTTGCATACCCCGGGTTCAGGTCTTATGTTCATGCACTAGGAGAGTCTTTTTTAAGATTGTTCTCATCTCAATTCAGCATTTTTATTCCTTGGTCAAATGAGGAAAAACCAAAAATTAGTGCTGCAAAACAGAATAGTATGAATATGAGCAAGGTTTTGTATTTCATTATAATACCTGTCGCAATAGTTATTTTGTTTTTGATAATTTACGCTTCGGCAAGTTCTGTGTTTTATAAACAGTTTGAAGAAGTATTCAAAGCGATTGGCGATTTTCTAAGAAGTATTGATTTTCTGTTTGTGGTGATGATCATATTTGGATTAGTGGTAGGTAATGCACTTTTTATGAAAACTCCTTCGGTCGGCTTATTGAAATTGGATAAAAACTCTAATGATCTGCTGATACGTAAAAAGACCAGACATTTTTATCCTTTCAAAGTTAACGGATTAAAGATGCAGTATTTATCGGGTGTAATATTATTGATTTCGCTAAATGTTTTGATTTTGTACTTTAATATTCTGGATTTTATTTATTTGTGGTTTGGTTTTAAATGGGATGGTAGTTTTTTGAAAGAATTTGTACATGAAGGCACCTGGCTTTTAGTATTTTCTATTTTCTTATCTGCAGGTATTGCTCTGTTTTTCTTTAAAGGAAATTTGAACTTTTTTTCGAAGAATAAATGGCTTAAGAGACTTACTATTATCTGGATTTCTCAAAATATGATTATGGCGATTTCGGTGATGCTGCGTAATTACTGGTATATAAATTACTTTGGACTGGCATACAAGAGAATTGCAGTTTTGTTTTTCCTTCTGTTGACAATAATAGGGTTGATAACTATAATCATTAAGATCGTCAATAAAAAATCATCATACTATTTATGGCGTGTCAACGGGTTGGCTTTGGTTTTTGTACTTGCCATGACTACCTGTGTCAATTGGGATTTACATATCGCGAAATTCAATTTTAAACATTACGACAGAGCTTTGATTGATTTTAGGTTTATGGCAAGGCTTAATAATTCTGCATTACCTTACACTTACAAGAGCCTGGACGAACTGGAAGAATTAAATACAGTTCAGGAAAAAGCCATGCCTTTTGATATTCATCAGTCGTATTTATGGGATATTTATACTTATGAATTGGATGTTTTTATGAAAGTTGAGAAGTTCTATCAAAGATATGACCACATGAACTGGCTCGAATGGAATCTTGCTGATTATCAGACATATAAGAAGTTAAAAAAAATATAGTATAAGTGAAAAAATACAAAAGTATAACATGGCAATAATGTAGGTTTGATTCATGGTTCGATT
>DAOOPK010000071.1:0-12213 GCA_035388205.1 Bacteroidales bacterium | reverse complement strand
ACTTTTCTAAAAGTGTTTTCACTCTTACCCATTCATTTTGGGACTGCAAAAATAATTACATTTTTATTCTTGCCAAAACTTTTTTTACTTTTTTTCCTGAAGATTACAAAATTCGTTCAGTTGCCGTTTATAAGTATAGTTGCGAATGTCTTTAAAATGAAAAAATATTCATTTTTCTAACTTTATTTTCATCAATCTGCTTTTTTAAATTATTTTTACTTCAAAATTATTGTAAGTGTCGTCAATAAAAACAAAAAATAAGCAGACCACAAAACAGAGAAAAATAGTTTATTATTTAATCATAGCTATTTTGGGATTTTTGCTTTACGGTCAGTCTATAAACAACGATTTCAATATAGATGACGATTACGTTTATGAGAATCATGAACTGGTACAAAAAGGTTTTGCAGGAATACCCGAAATATTTACATCAAGATATAATACAAAAGATGAACAATATTTTGGTTACAGACCAATAACAATAGCAATTTATGCAATAGAGTATGAGATTTTTGGCAGCAATCCCCACACAGCACATTTTATAAATATTGTGTATTACATCTTTTGCTGTTGTTTATTGTTTTATTTTTTGAATAATTTGTTTACAAAAAAATATCCCAATAGCTCATTATGGATGTCTTTTATAATTGTGTTGATTTTTCAAACCCATGCTATTCATAGTGAAGTTGTTCTGAGTTTAAAAAACAGAGAAGAAATTGTTAGTCTGATATTTGGACTTTTGGCTGCGATATTTTCTTTAAAATTTTATGCGACGAAGAAGATCCCTCAAATTGTTTTGTCTGTTGTGCTACTTGCTTTGGCATTTTTAGCCAAGGAATCTGCAGTAATATTTATAGTATTAATACCATTAATAATTATATTCTTTTATACTGACATTAAATTTTTAACGAAGTTTAATTTCAATTATAAGAGCTTACCGAAATTATTTGATAAGGTAACCATTCTAACCGGATTACTTTTTATTTGGGTTGTTTTATTTTTAGTTTTTTGTAAGTATCTAAATATCTGGAGAGAGGATGTTATAATTTTATTTAAACATTCAGATACTATAATAAATGCATTTGTCTTTTGGGTAATATATTTAGCAAATTATTTTATATTGTTATATGTAAGGAGAAAGACAGCAAGTAAAGTAAAATTCACTATCAGGAATTTGTTTATATGGGGAATAACATTGTTATTATTAGTGGTAACCGTTCTAGGCGATTCTTATTTATTTGGTTTTGTCACCTTGGTTTTATTGTTAATTACTTTAGTTCCAGAAAAAAAGGAACCTATAATAAAGATTAATTGGTTTGAAAATATATCAAAAAAACTAATAATATCAATATCAGTATTTTTAGTGCTTAGTGGAATAGTATTGTTAATAGCATATTATGTTCCTAAACAAACAATGCCGGAAACAAATGCCCCGGTTTATAAGTGGCAAAATCCTTCATTTGATAAAGAAAGTTCTATCGGTGATAAAGTAGCAGTTGCTTTATATAGTATTGGATATTATGAAAAATTATTGATTATTCCCTATCCATTAAGATTTTATTATGGTTACAAAATGATCCCTTCTGTCAGCATTGCAAATCCTATAGTTTTGTTTTCTTTGGTTTTTAACATTTTTTTGCTTTTAGTTGCATTTAGAGGTTTTAATAATAGGTCGCTGTTATCTTTTGGTATCTTGTTTTATTTCATTGCAATTATTCCATTTGCAAACACATTTTTCCCGTTAACCGGAATAATTGCTGAACGTATGTTATTCACCCCGAGTATAGGATTTGGAATTGTTGTAGCATATTTTGTGTTTAGACTTCTTAAGATCAATATGGAAAATAGTGTTAATAGATCGGTTAGGATTAATTCTGTTATTCTTGCATCAATAGTTATTTTACCTAATATCTTTATCAGTGTTAACCGAAACGGAGACTGGAAAGATAGAAAAACACTCTTTACACATGATATTGAATATCTTGAAAATTCGGCTAAAGCCAATACGCTCTTTGGTAATTTACTGATAGGAGAGGTTTATACTGCAATAAAACAAAATATGCCGATAACGAATTATAAAAATCAAATAGAATTGGCAATTAAGCATTTTAATCAATCAATTTTAATTGATTCGACATATTCAAATCCTTGGTATAATCTGGGATATATAAATATGATACTTTATAAAAACTACCCATTGGCCGAAAAACAGTTAACAATGTGTATCGAAGTTGACTCTACGATTGCTGCTGCGTATTTAAACAGGGGCATTACGAATTTTTATTTGGGAAACTACAAAAATTCTATTCAAGATTTATATGATTATTTGAACAGAAACCATAATTACAAAGACAAAGAACTTGACAAAGCTTACGTTTTCAGTGCGAAGTCGAGTTTTGCACTTGGAGATACAGCTATGGCAACAAAGTATTATACAATGGCTATTGAAAACATAAAAATGCAAAATATCAATAAAGCCGTTCTTGATGATATTAAGAAGTATTTTATTTCTATTCAGGATTATAAAGGTGCAATAACAGTTGTTGATATTGAAATAGGGATTAATCCCGACTTAGATGCTCCTTATGTAGAAAAAGGGAATTATTACTTGTTATCGGGCGATACTATTAAAGCTATAGAAAACTGGGAAATAGCATTTGATAAGTTTAAGGGTAATTTTAATATTGGAATGACTTTAAGTGGTTATTATCAGGAAAAAGGAAATATGGAAAAAGCTAATTATTATTACAACACTGCCATACAGTACAGAAAAAATTCACAAAAAAATACTAATTAATATTAATATATTTTTTTAACCTCATTAAAGCGTCATCTTCCTGTTTCCGCATTTCTTTGCTTTCATCCAATGTGTCATCATTGTATCCAAGCAGGTGTAAAACGCCGTGGATGATAACCCTGTAATATTCAGATTGTTGAGTGCCTAAAAGTATTGAGTTTTCTTTTATTCTATCTGTACTTATATACATATCACCCGAGATCAAATCATTTTCACAATAGTTAAAAGTTATAATGTCTGTATAATAATCATGGTTTAAGTGTTTTTTATTCATTTCCAACAGATACTCGTCAGAACAAAAAATGTAATTAATATTACCCGGTTTAAAGCCTTTGAGTTCTATTTCTGAGATTATCCATTTCTTTAAAACAGTAAATGTTAGTTTTGGTTTTTGAACACCTTCATTAAAAAAAATGACAGCCATCTATTCTTGATTTAAGTTCTTCAAATATTCTTTATATTTTTGATTATAAAATGAATTTAATTTCAAATTAGACATTTGTAGTAATTCGTTAAATCTTATTTCTTTTTCCTTTTCCTGAAATGCTTTGTCGGGATTGCTCAATTTATACTCTTTTGCTTCGTTTGATTTTCGTTTATTATCAATTTCTCTTTCTCTTTCACTATTTTCGGCTTGCAATAGTCTGGTCAATATTTGTTCCTGACGATTTATTGTAGTAGGGGTTATGTTGCCATTAATGATATCGCTGAGATTTTGCTCCATCATTCTGTTAATATCATTTAATATTTTTGCTGATTCGGGACTTATTCCACTGTTCATAAGATCGTTAAGCATCTGTTGCATTAATTCCTGTTGCATCAGCATTTTGGCTAGGTCTTCGCTTTGTTGTCCTCCGGGCTTTTTCCCTCCATCTTTCATTTGATTTATCATGTCCTGCATTTGTTGCTTTAATCCTTCCTGCAAATCTCTCATTTGTCCCGGCTTTCCTTGTCCTTTATTTTTGCAGTTATTGCATTGTCCAGTTCCCTTCATTTGCATTGACATTTGTTGTTGCATTTGTTCCATCAGTTCCAAAAGCAATAGAGCAAGGTTGTTAGCAGAAGTCATTACGGATTGTTGAGATGCTTCCACTAAATAACGGCGATTTTCCCCCATTTCTGTCATAATGATATTAAGATTCTTGTATATATCAGTAATTTCTTTGTTAACTAAAGGTCCTAATTCTGGTATTCGCCCAGCCATAGCATTTAGAGAATCACGTATTATTTTGAAGTTGTCAAAAGCATTTTTTTGTTTGATAATATATTCCTTGAATTTCGGGTCTCTGTCTCCAAGACTTTTTTGTTGGATCAAAATATCTTCCTGATCAAAAGAAAATGTAATGATGTTTTCGATGAGTTGTCGTAAATCTTCTATATTTTCTTCCATGGCTTGCATTTCTTCAGATTCCATATCGGCACTCATTTGTTCTGCCATTTCCTGCATGTTTTGTGAATTCTGTTTTTGTGATTTAGAGGCTTTTGAATTTTTGTTTTCATTCAACTCTTGTTCTGATTGTTCGAATGTTTTGGAAATACCTTCCATATTTTCTTTATAATCTTTCAAATCCATTGGCTCTTTAAGTTCTGCATTTTTTTCCATGGTTTTTTCATATTCCTGCTGCAGTTCTTTAAACTCTTTCTCGTGTTCTTGTTGTTTCTTAAGCAGTTCTTCTTTTGATAAATCCTTATTTTTTGTTTCTTCAGACAGTTCCGAATGCTCTTTTGCCAATTCTTCCAGCTTGTTTATCGTATTTTTCATTCTTTCTTCGACCTCTGTCTTTTTTAACAGCTCAATGGTGTTATCCATTTGTTTTTCCATGTCCTCGGAATTGAATTTCATGTCTTCTGCAATCTGAAAAAACTTGTCTTTGTCAAAATTTTCCATTAACTTCTGGAGCTCTTCCATCAGTTTTTTCATCTCTTCATCCATTATGTTTTCAAGAAGCTCGTTAATTTCTTGCTGTTTTTGCAGAAGGTCTTCTGTCTTTGAGAACTGGTCCTTATACTGCTGCAATTCATTTTGCTCTTTTTGAATTTCATTCATCAGGTTTTCAAGTTTTGTCTGAGAATCAAATATTTGCTGCAACATTTGATTTCTTTCGTAGGGAGTGAGATTTTCGTTTATTAGTTTCTTTTGCAAGTCTTCTATGTCTTTTCTTATTTTTGAACTGACGTCTTTTGCTTCATCAATCTTTTCTTCAGAGCTTTTATTTGCCTCATCTGTGAGTTTTTGTAAATCTTCGGCCGTCGGGATTATAAATTCCATCATTGCCGATCTTGTTTTTTTTGTTCCATTGATCCTGTCGTTATCGGAAACTTCGAAATAATAGCTTACATTTCTACCTATAACATCTAAAGATGAAAAATCAAATGCAAAGTAAAAATCTTGAGAATTAATTGATTTTGAATATGGAATATTTATACTTATAAGGGTATCACTTTTTTCTCCCGGGATACAATTAAATGTCAAATTTGAAAATCCATAATCATCTTCTATAAACCCATTAAAATATATAACTGAAAAATCTGTTGTGTCAATTATATTTTTAACCCTTACAGATGGAAACAAATCTGGTATTACATTTATCTGATAACTTATCCCAAGGTTTTCTGTGAAGTGTTCGTTTGATACAATAATGTTGTAAAGTTCCGATTTAAGAATTCGTTTTTTTAAACTATAACTGGACTCATTATTTACAGCATTAATAGTAACTGTGTCAAATTTGATTTTCAGAGAATTGAGATTTGATGTATTAAATGTCCACAGAACTTCTGAGCCTACAGGCACGTTTATATCACCGGAGTTTCTGTATTTTTTTTCTTCAATATTTGTATAAGCAGGGGCATTAACAATTATTTCGAAATCTATAATTTTTGGTCCCGGCAAAACATCAATTTTATACTCCTGTGATGATATATCAAGTGCATGACAAGAAAACTTAATATCATTATTGAGATTTTTAAAATTATACGTAAATACTTCAGCAGATTCTTTTTCCATATAAAAATCATTTCCTGCGTATCTGATAATTACCTGATCGGGAGAATATTGCCCGACTGCTTTTATTTTAACTGTAAAATCCTGACCTTTTCTTACCTGCATTGTGTCGTTAAGAATAGTAAATGAAAAAGGAGCAGGGGCAATATATTGTTTGTTGAAATTGATTATTCTTTCGGTTGCTTCGGTCATGATTCCCGGCCATATCAGGAAAATCAAAACTGTAATTAATGAAAGCGGGATTAAATATTTTAAATACTTTAAATTTGTTTTAATTTTAACAGCAGACACAAACGGGATAGGGGTCAAATTGACAGTGCGTTGATTTATACTCGCAATAATGATGTCATTAATATCAGTTTTTTCATTTGCCAGTTCTCTCAACTCTAAAGTATTTTGCAATTTATCTGCAATTTCGGGGAAATGATCCCCAACAATTTTACTGGCTTGCTTGTAGTTGATAGTTTTTCCAATCTTAAAAAGTTTTAAAACGGGGATTAAAAACATACTTACAAATACGGAAACAAAACAGACAGCAGTAATGAAGAATAATACTGTCCTGAAAGGTGATGAAAACCTTCCGAAGTATTCGGCAATTACAATAACAAGGTACCAAGCAAGATAAATACAAGCAGATAAAATAATACCACGCAGAATTTTGTTGAAATAATACTTTTTAATAAAAGCATCAAGTTTTTCAATTAATATTTCATAAGGCTCTTTCATTTTATCTTGCTAACCAGCCAGTTGGATTAACAACAGTACTACCTTTCCATATTTCGAAGTGTAAAATTGTTTTATTTTCTGTTTTGTCAGTATGGATTTTTCCTATAGCTTGTTTTGAAATAACCGTTTCTCCTACACTTACATAAACATTATCCAAATGTGTATATACACTTAAATATTCTCCATGTCTTATAATTACCGCATTTTGAGCACCCGGAACAGAAAAAACTTTTCTTACCTCTCCGTCGAAAATGCTTCTTGCGTCTGTGCCTGCAGTTGTTGATATGTCAATTCCCTTATTGTCTATTTCAACATTGGTTAATACAGGGTGATATTGTTTGCCAAAATTACTTACAATGACACCCCTGTCAACTGGCCATGGCAGCTTTCCTTTATTATTACCAAAATTAGTACTTACAATCTTTTCGGTCGGAGTCAGTTCATATTTTCCTGTGGTCGTACCCGAAGTTCTTTTGGTTTCTTCAGCAATAAGTTTTTCTATCTCTTTTTGAAGTTGAGCCATCTGTTTTTGTTGGTCCTGTAAGCTCTTTTTTAATTCCTGTTCCTGTGTTTTCAACTTGTTCAAGGCTTTTTCCTTTTCTTTCTGTTCTCTTAAAAGACCTTTTTGTTCCTTCTGTTCGTCTTCAAGCAATGTCACTTTTGTGATTTTCATTTCTTCAAGAGTTTGAATTTGAATTTTCAAGATTGATTGTAAAGAATTAATTGCCTTAAACTGCTTTTTACGAAATTTTGCAAGTTGCTGCATATATTTGAATCGAAGATAAGTCTGATTAAAGTCTTCGGCAGCAAACATGAACATTATTGTGTTGTATTTATTTTGATTTTTCCATGCAATTCTTATCATTTCTGCATAATCATTTCTTAAGCTTTCCAGATCTTCTGTCATTATCTGGATTAGAAATTCCAAATCCTTTATTTGCTGTTCAGCATAGCTTAATTCTGTACTGATATCCGAAATTAACTCTTGTCTTGAGTTTATATTTTTGTTTAATAATAATAAATTATTATAAGTGGCATTTTGGTTTTCTTGTGTCTGCTTCAACAGATTATTAGTGTAATTAATGTCATCCTGCGTTTTTTTCTTTTTCTTTTCCAGTTCTGATTTGCTTTGTCCAAAAGAAAAAGTTGCGGTACAGATTATAAGAAGCAATATGTAAATAATTCTCATTTCTTTCATTGTATTGTCAGTTCTGTATATTTTTCAGCTATTTTAAAAGGATAACTCATAGATTCGGAATTTATTGTAACAGATTCTATATCAACAACGAGTTGAGTTTCGAACATAGGAGACAGTAATTCTATAGAAATTTTTTTGGGAAAATACTGTTCTTCAGATTTTGTTAATTTGTCATATAGAATATACAAAGATTGTTGTTGTATATAATTCTCAATATACATATCTCTTACACGATATAATTCGGGAAAGACTTTGACAATCTGAAAAACAAATTCATTAGATTCAAATTTCATATCATTGTCTAAGGTGTCTGCAGTTTCTTTGTCTAGTTTTCTTTCCCATCTGTTTGGGCGTTTGTCATCAACATAATAGCGGGCGTATTTTCGTTGTGAAATGGAACTCATACAATAAAATGAGGAGTCATCACAAGGCTTGAAGTTAGCTATGGATTTCGTCGTGTCTTGAGTTTCGGGATAGAAGAAAAAGTTGTTTGTTAAAATGGATTGAATCGCATTATAATCAAGATCAATCTGGAACTTTTCGGTAAAAAAGCTAAAATCACCCAAATAATATGTATTATCAAGCCGGTTAAGATATTTAACGCTGTCATTTGTAATAACAATACGGGCTCCTTCTATATTATACGATCTTAAACTAATCCACATAATACTATCTTTTTGCATTCTTATTATTCCGCTAAATGTCTCGGACGATTCTCCCGCAAATATTTCGGCAGAAAATTTCAATGTCAGATTGTTGAAGTTAAATGTGTTTTCTTCAAGATATCTGTATAATTTAACAGGTCTTATATTTTCACTTTTACCTCTGTTCACAAATACAACTTTACATGAGATAGTACAAGTAATTATGCATAGAAATACTATAAACAATGATATGACTTTATTCCTTCTCAAAACCTATTCGATATATGTTTTATTTTTAATTTTTTCATCTAACAGATCGGAGCCTTTTCCCATTTCAGAAGCCTTGATCCAACTTTCTACTGCCAGTTCCGTGTCGCCGGAAAGGAATAAAATATCTCCCCTGTGCTCATAATAAACAGCATTTTCTTTATCTATTTCAATTGCACGATTAATATATTCCAAAGCTTTTTCATATTCTTTATTTCTGAAAAGAACCCAAGCATATGTGTCAAGATATGAAGGCTCATTTGGTGAAAGTTCAATCAATTTTTTACTTAATTCAAGTGCCCGGTCAATATTCTCGTTTCTTAATGCCAGAAAATAACTGTAATTATTTAAAGCAGGCAAATTTTCAGAATCTTTGTAAAGAATAAGCTCAAAAACAGAATCAGACTGATGATGTTGACCGAGTTTATGATACGAATCTGCTTGCATAGTTAAAAAATCTATAAACAAGACCTGATCGGATACCGAAAGTATAGAAGCATAATCAACAGCTTTAGCAACCTCATCATAATGTTCGGTTGAATACGCCGAAATTATATAATAACGATAAAATTCAAGAACGTTGGGATATAATTCTGTAGCTTCTTTTGACCTAGTGTACATATTCTGCATGTCAACAAGGAGATAGTCAACATATAAAGCCTGTTTCCAAATTTCGTATTTGTTTTTATCTCGAGCCAAAATATAATCATACTCTTTTTGAGCAGACTTATAATCTTCTTTGAAAATAAAAAAGTCTGAATTTAATGCACGCACAGTAAGATTTTCAGGATAAGAAGAAGTCAGAGTTTGTAATAAGCTGTCTATATTATTTACAAAATACGGGTCAGTCCCATAATTATCAAGAAGCGACAATATCATTCTGATTTTTATTTCTGCATCTACATCATCTTTTACAAATCCTTTCTCAAGCAGATTGAACATTTTGTCATATTCTTTTATAAGTCTGTAAAAATCTGCCATGGAGAAATATATTATGCCTTCCTGAATATCAGTTTTTTCAATTTCTTCGAAAACTTTTCTTGCAGATTCATAATCTCTGGCGTTTATATAAGACTCTGCCAAAATAGTTTTAAATCGCATGTTTTCAGGGTATGAATCTGAAAGTATGATTATTTCCTGCAATGCATTTTGAGTATCTCCCATTAGAATATAACATTTCTCCTTTTCCAAAGATATCATATCAACGATGCCAAAAGTTTTTTCTGCTTCATCTAGGGTTTTTATTGCTTCTGCCGGTTTATTTTGTTTTATGAAAATGTCGGATAACTCAAAATAATAATAAATATTTTCAGGCTTAAGTTTAATTATGTTTTTATATGTTTTTATAGCTTCATCAAAAAGATTATTGTTTTGGTAAACTTCCGCCAGAAGCATTAGATAATATCCATTATTAGTCTTGTCAAGTTCGACAGATTTTTTAGCGTACTTTAAAGCTCCAGAATAGTCCTTTTGCAGATTTAAAATTCCTGCTATTTCATAATATACAGAAGATTGTGTCTCATCAATTTTTAAAGCCATTTGATAATTCATCAAAGCTTCTTCAAAATTTCCCAGGATTTTCTGCTTGTTGGCTTCCAGAAAATAAAAATTAAAGTTAAAGTTTTTTATTCTGGGATCCTTATCATTGTTCGGCTTAGATGTGTTTTTGTTTACTGAACATGAAATAACAGAAAATGTAATAACAGAAAATAAAACTATTTTAAATATTTGTTTCAGGAGTCTTATCATTTGAGGTCAATAATATTATAATCTCCAACACTTAAATCAAACGGTTTTCCTGATATTTTTGTGTTGTTTCCTATCATCGAATCATGAGCACAAATATTTTCAATTTTCGAACTATTTTGAATGATTGAATTACTAATCACACTGTTTTTAATCACAGAATTTTCTCCAATCGAAACATAAGGACCGATAACCGATTCGGAAATAATGGTATTATTACCTATAAAGCAAGGTTGAATAATTGTGGAATTTTCAATTTTAGCTGTCTTTGACAAATATTTTGCATCAGTTGATTTTGCAAGGATTCTTTGATGCGTTGCGACAGTGATTTCTTTATTTCCACAATCGAGCCATTCGTCAACTTCACCGGGTGCAAATTTAAGTCCCTGACTGCGTAAATTTTCCAAAGCAGTAGTAAGCTGATATTCACCGCTTTTCATTATTTTATTATCAATGATATTATTCAACTCTTTCTTGAGTTTTTCACCATCTTTAAAATAGTAAATACCAATTATAGCCAGGTCAGATACAAAGTTGGCAGGTTTTTCAACAAATCCTGTTATTAGTCCCGACTTATCTGTGGTAACAACGCCGTAAGCCTGAGGATTAGTTACTTTATGTACCCAGATTATGCTATCGGAATCATTATTGATTTTAAAATCTGCAAAGAAAAGAGTATCGGCAAAAGCAACAACGGTTTTACCTGAGAGAGAATCTCCGGCACACCATACTGCATGAGCAGTTCCTAATGCCTGATGCTGATAATAGATTTTAGCTTTTGCACCAACATTTTCGGCAATGTCAATGAGAGATTTTTCTACTTTTTCGCCAAAATCACCAATTACAAAACCAATCTCTTCAACAGGTTCTGAATAGACTTTTGTTATGCTTTCGACCAGTCTTTGTACAATAGACTTGCCAGCTAGTACGATAAGAGGTTTAGGTACGGTAAGGGTATGGGGTCTCATTCGAGTTCCCATACCCGCCATAGGTATTATTATTTTCATGTATTAACCAAATTATTTATTGTTTTCTTTTAGAACCATATCAATTGTTATAGCACTAGCCAGAATTGCTGTTTTATGTTCTTTGCTTAAATTTAAAGACGTTAAATTGACATTGTATTTGTCGGCAGTTGTGAACATTTCTTTAGCAATTCCTGCCCATTTCTTTGAAATTGTGCCAATTTGTTGACCGCTACCGTCTGTAATAACAAAATTCCAAGCTCTCCAATCGCCCGAAATACCTCCAATGTGATTATTGTTATTATCGTAAATTTTGAATTGAGGTTTTAGTAGTGTAAATTTTTGTTCAACTTTTCCAATAGGCATACCATTACTATCTGAGATAACAATTTTAGACATAAACAAAGTAAACCCTCTTGATATCGTGGCTTCAATCTGATCTTGCATATTTTTTATTTCGAGTCGGAAAGGAAGCATGCTTTTATTTATTAATAACCTTAAGACTTTGTCTCCGCCTGATAATTTTTGTTTTATACTTCCGATTTGTTCTGCATTTTCGTTAAATACACTATATTCATTTTCAAATTTAAGGAATTTCACCTTTTCATCAATAAAAAAACTGTTTGTTTCAAAGAAGTTCATAATTTCATAATTTAAGATTAATACTAGATTTATTTAATTCCTGTGTGGCCGAAACCTCCTGCTCGGATTTATTTACAATTTTCATTTGTGCATCAATTTACTCATTAGTAAAAACTTACAATATTAGTAAATTTATAGGAACTGAGGAAATTTTTTATTATTAATAGGTGCGCGTACATTCAACTAGCAAATGCAACTTTATTGTTAACAAAATTATAAAATATATT
>DAOOPK010000070.1:0-12242 GCA_035388205.1 Bacteroidales bacterium | reverse complement strand
ATGTATCACCTGAAACACCTGTTCCAGACCAAACACCTCCGGCAGTTGCAGCAGTAAGTGTAATCAATCCTTCAGATTCGCAGAAAGGACCTGCTGGAGTAATTGTTGCATCTACATCTGTATCAACATGAATAGTTTCATCATCAGAATCTGAACAAGCACCGTTAACTATATTGTAAGTAATAAGATTATCCCCGGGAGCACCTGTTGGAGTGAATTCCCCAGTTGCAGGATTTGTAATGCCTGTCCCTGACCATGTTCCACCTGCAGAAGCAGCAACAAGTGTTACTGGAGCGTCAGATTCGCAGAAAGAACCTGCAGCGGTAATTGTAGCATCTACTTGTGTATCAACATGAATTGTTTCTGTATCTGAATCGGAGCAAGATCCGTTAGTAATTTGGTAAGTAATCACATTATCACCAGCAGCCCCTGTTGGAGTGAATTCGCCAGTTGCAGGATTTGTTATTCCTGTACCTGACCAGGTTCCGCCTGAAGAAGCAGCAACAAGAGTAACAGGAGCATCGGTTTCACAAAATGGACCGGCAGCAGTTATAGTTGCATCAACAGCAGCGTCAACTTTAATAGTCAATCCATCTGAATTTGTACAACCATGAGCATTGGTAACAGTTACTGAATAAAAGCCATTTGAAGCTAAACTTGCAGGACTTATTATAGGGTTTTGATCAGTTGATGTAAATCCATCAGGACCTTCCCATGACCAGGATACTGCATCGCCACCAGTTTCTGTAAGCATAATGTCTTCGCCTTCGCAAACTGACCCACCTCCTGCAATAGCATCGGGAACCGAAGCATAAAGAGCATAAGGTATTTGTGAAAAATCATTCCATGCTAAAGCAGTAGCTTTATACAAAGGCGAGCCGGAAGCTGTACTACTGCTGGCAATGATTTCCCATTGATCGGGAGCTAAACTCCAATTTGAGATACCTTCCCAAACACCGTCAGCAGTATTGTCATAATATATGTTTAAGTCTGTTACTGCAGTTCCTGCTGTTCTATTTATCTGGTGATAAAACAAAGGATTGATTTCACAAATGTCTGCTTGTCTTGCATCTCTGTCGAATGTTTCTGTAGTAGCATCTACATTAGCCATTCTGACAGTGTATGTATTAGCAGTAACAGTATTTGGTCTTAACTCAACAGGTCTGTAGCGTAATGTGCCAACGCTGGAACCAACCGGGAAAATATAATTTTGAGCGACATTGGTCTTACGTGAAAGAAAACCTCCGTTTAAGCTGGAAACAAAGCCATTACCAAATAAAATAGCATTTACATCTGTATTTTGCATATAAAACCCAACTGTTGCAGTACTAAGTTCATCATCATTCAAATCAAGAATATTTGTACAATATTGATCTATGGTTTGAGTTTTAATATTCGTACCACCTAATGTCAAATTATAAAAAGTGGTTGACACACTTCCGCCAAGTGTCTGATTTGCACCTTGCATAAAAACAGTACCTGTGCCTGCATTGAACGTGCTATTGTTCAGCCAGTCACCGGAAACACGGAAATATCCGTCTCCACCGGCAGTAGCATTATTAACAAAATCATCCGTGATGATTAGCTCACTTGTACCTGAAACAGCATCAACAGATATTTGACCACCCTGATTTTGCACTATACCGTTAACATATACAACAACTCCTTTGGTAATCGTAATGTTTGTTCCATTGTTATATACTAACTGTGCATTTAAACATGTCTGAATTGCAAACAAAAACAGACAGCAAAAAAATAAATTTTTAATTTTCATAAAACTAAAATTTAATATATTTTTAATTATTCTTTTTATAATTCATTGGTCTGTAGTATTTTAAGAGTGAAATTATCTTAATATTACAACAATATGTTGTTCACTATAAAAAATAAAACTCAAACTCTTAATACAATACTAATAATAAGTACAAATTTAACATATTTTATCATTACAAAACAATTTCAATAATAATTTATTAGATTTTGTTTATAAATCTTCATATTAAAAAACTTAAATTAATATTAAAATGATTATATAAATGCTTATCTTTGTAATAATAGGGTAGAAAAATGAGAGAAAAAGTTATCAACGTAGTTATATTATTGTGTTTATTGGTATTTAGCTCCTGTTCAATTGGAAGATATCTTGATTCACCCGCTTATATAATGATTGATGGTCCATATACCTTGGTGGTTCCTGAAGGTGATTTTAAATATCTAAATAACCATGAACCGGAAAGATATGAGACTAAGTATCTTTCGGATTTGGAAACAGCGTTGGAAAGTCATAATATTTATTTTATGCATCTTAACGAAGCTGCATCTGACAAATTGTTCTTACTTAGTATTTCAAGATTGCAATATAGTGAAGAGCTAACCGAACAGGTTGTTATTTCGGATACGATACTCGAAACTCAAAATTTGTATAATATAATTAGTTGTTCGGTTGATTCGGAGTTTGAAGTGTACTTTGCTGGTTATAATGGAAATGAGTTGTTGAAGTCTGGTAGTGCATTTGCCTCTAAGGAAGAAAAACTGAGTAATAAAAGAACATTATGGCAGGTAATTTTTGGTGCAAATAAAGACAATACCGTTTATACATATACGGAATTACCAGAGGATATATTCATAGACTTAAGTTCAAAGACGGCAAACAGGACGGCAGCAAAAGTTTCGAAAGTACTTTATAAAGCATTAAAATAGAAATTCCTTATTAATTAATAGGTATAGATAAAAACAAGATTCTCAGATTTACTACAAAAAATTTTGCATCTATAAATAATCAGTACATTTTTCAAGCTTTATTCCTCTGGAACCTTTTATCAGAAAAAACTTTCCTGTTTCCGGATGTTTGACAATATATTCTGCAAATTCTTCAACTGAGCTGAAAAATCTGTATTCATAATCATTGCGGAATTTGTAAAAATTATTCCCAATCAGGTATATTTTCTTAAAGGATTTGTTTTGAATAAGTTCCAGAATATTTTTATGTTCAGCATCAGTATCTTCTCCCAGTTCTAACATATCACCAAGTATAAGGCTTTTGTTTTTATCGGAAACCGTATAAAAGTGATTTATAGCGGCATTCATACTTGTTGGATTTGCATTGTAGAAATCAAGAATAAGAGAGTTTCTGCTTGTTTTTACTAATTGAGATCTATTATTTCGAGGGAAATAGCATGAAATTGCTGTATCAATTGCTGAAGCGGGGACATTAAAATATATACCAATAGTTATTGCAGCTAAAATATTCTCGAAGTTATATTTACCTATGAGATTAGATTTTGCAAATCCTGATATATTATCGCTCTGCCATTTAACAGAAGCTTGAAGAGCAACTTCGCTATAATCACCTCTGCAAAAAGCATTTTTATCTGTCCCATAACTCACAGAGCCATATTTTCCCAATAAATTGTTTAAGATTTGATTATCTGTATTACTGAAAATAACTCCATTTTTCTTTTTAATATAATTGTATAATTCAGCTTTAGTTTTTATCACTCCCTCGAAACTTCCAAAACCTTCGAGGTGTGCTTTCCCAATATTTGTTATAAGTCCATAATCAGGTTCAGCTATATTACAAAGAGTTTTAATTTCGCCTGGATGATTTGCTCCCATTTCAATTATCCCGATATCAACAGTTTGGTTCATTGAAAGCAAGGTTAACGGAACTCCGATATGGTTGTTTTTATTTCCTCCGGTATAAGACACTCTTGTTTTTTGTGCCAGAACAGAGGCAATAAGTTCTTTAGTTGTGGTTTTGCCATTAGTGCCTGTTATGGCGATAATAGGAATTTTTAATTGGCGGCGATGATGATTTGCAAGATTTTGCAACTCTTTAAGAGTGTCAGGGGCGAAGAATATTTTTTTATCATCAGCAATTGACTTGTTATTAGTAACTGCTGCCATACAACCATTATATATGGCACTAGTAACGAAATCATTTCCGTCAAAATTTGCTCCTTTCAGTGCGAAAAATATAGACCCAGGTTGAAGCACTCTACTGTCAGTACTTACTTTTCGGCAAGATTTGAAGATCTGATATATTTTTTCTGTAGTTGTCATAAAAAGCAAAACCCCATGCAATTGGGGTTTTGATTATAATTCTTTGTAGATTTTATTCAGGTAAAACTGTTGACCCAACTCTGTCCATAGCACATCTGAAACCAATGTCAGCACGAGCCATCTTTTCGTCAAGGAATCTTCTTGTTCCGGGTACCATCCAATATGCTCTGTCTTTCCATGAACCACCCTTAAACACTCTAGCACGATCAGTTACCAATGATGACATTTTTTCATTTCTTTGACCATTGCCTTTATTTATTTTAGGATTAGCAGGACTATATTGACCAGAACCCCATTCTCCATATTCTCCCCATTCTCCTGACTTATACATGTCAGGAGTTCTGTTTTTGAAAAAGAGGTCAGGATAAATAATACTACCGTCGGCAAGTTGCAATGATCCATCTGGCATAATAACTGAACCATCAGGCATCATAATGGTGCCGTTTGCTGTTTTTTCATGACCAGTTGGTAAAATATATGTCATATTTTGAAGATCAACTTTAATTCCATTAGGTAACAAAATTTCGTTTCCTCCAGATAATAGAGTAGATCCGGGATAGATTTCAGCTACGTTTTGAGCAGTTACAGATGGGTCTATCGGGTCATTTACTTTTGTAGCATTGGATTCTGTCTCGAATCTTTCATCCTTAACCCAATAGTCTTCAGCAGGACCTCTTGCAATAAGAGATTCAAGATCACCATCAAGGTAATTCCTATTATCTGCGGTGGTGTAATTTTCTCTGCTGAAACAAGATTCATCACGAACAGGTTTTTTTAATATTTTACCTGAATAATCAAAATAGTTTTCAGCTTCAGGAGTTAATTCAACATCTCCTGTTCTGGGATCAATTATTAACTGATAATCTGTGTAAACATTCCCTCTGAATGGCCTGAATTCTTCCATATCTTCGTAGGTAAGATCTCTGTAAACATCCATAACCCATTCGTTGACATTTCCTGCCATACAATAAAGACCGTATTCGTTTGGCCAGTATGATCTAACTGGAGCAGCAATATCTGCTTTATCGTTTAGTGCACCTGCGACACCCATATTATCTCCGCGACCACGCATTGAGTTTGCCATCATTAAACCTCTTTCTTCGCCACGGCTGTCGTTTCTAATATAATGTCCGTTCCATGGATATAATCTTCTTTCGTAAATTCTTTCTTTATAGTGGTTGCCAATATGAGCTAATGCTGCAAATTCCCATTCAGCTTCAGTGGGGAGTCGGTAACGTGGCAGGAAAATTCCATCTTCCATACGTACCCAACGTCTGTCTGCGCCTGTATTAGCAACATTTCCACCTTTGCGACCTGCTTTAAGAACTGCGGGGTCAACATACAAATTCTGAACTTTTCCATCAGGACCTTTTCCTGTCTCGTCAATAGAGAGGTCAAGGTTTTCTGCATAAATCAGATAAGCATCAAGATTAAATTGTTTAGCCTGATCTTGAGGAGCAACATATCTGTCAATAACTCCTTCACGCACCAAAATTAATTCATTAACGCGGTCTGTACGCCATTCGCAGTATTTTGTTGCCTGAACCCATGAAACACCAACTACTGGATATTCTTCATAAGCAGGGTGTCTGAGATACAATTCTACCATCGGTTCATTATATGCAAGTCTTTGTCTCCACACTAAAGTGTCAGGTAAAGCTTGTCTGTACAAGAATCTGTAATCCGAAGCATAAACATAAGATAACCAATAAAGATATTCATTGTAATCAATATTTCTAATTTCAGTTTCATCCATATAAAACGATGAAACAGTAACTCTTCTGGGAATATTGTTCCAGTCATACATAACGTCTTGTTCGACACGTCCCATAGAAAATGAACCGCCTTCAATGAAAACAAGACCGGGACCGGTTTCCTGTTCATATCCCGGATGATTTTGAAAACCGCCAAAGTTTGGATCTCCATAATTCCACCCGGTTGTACTAGATACTTCTCTTTTGCAGGAACTTACAAGAATTATTCCTGCAAGAACGATTAACATAAACAAAGTATTCTTTTTCATATTATATAATTTTTAATGCAATACATATTAATAACTAAAAAGATGGGCAACTTATTATCTTAAGTTTGTCAGGCTTGCCATGACAAGGAAAAGTATAAGCTACTGACACCTCATGTGCTCCATAAGTTGAATTTTTTAGTCTTGAAACTGTTAAATCATAGCTATATGCAAAACGTAGATTATCTTGTTTGAATCCTGCCAGCATAATGAATGAATCATATTGGAAATTGAAATTTTGTCTTAACCAAAATCCAGCGACCATTTGTTTTCTGGCTATATATAATCCCCAATTAAACTGTTGAAACTGTCCTTGTTGATGAAATAATAACTGTGGAGCTATTTTAAGTTCTCCTCTTCTGAACTTACTACTATTAATTGAAACTTCGGTTCCGAAGTGTGCTGTAAATTTTCGTGGTAAAACTGCATCACTACCTCTTAAGAATGATTCGGATGGTTGTGTAAGGTGATGAATGGCAACTCCAAAGAAGGTCCTTTCGCTAAAAGCTATCAATCCGGCAGAGAAATCAACATAGTTACGATGATCATTAACGATATCAGGATTTTCTAAGGAAGCATAAATAGGTCCATATAAAGGATGAATCATATTTGGAAAAACAAAATCCCAATTTATAGCTTTCATAATGTAAGAAGCCTGAAAACCACCAGCCATATAGAACTTATTTGTGACGGGTAAAGTGTATGAATACATACCACTTATCATAGTAGTTGTTATAGTTCCACCGCCCTGAACATCACTCATTAGGTGTAACCCAACGCCCCCTTGCAATGCATTCAGATGTTGATCGTAAGATGCACTATAAGTAACATAAGTCGGTCCTAAAGCCGGCCACTGATTTCTGTAATTTAAGCTGACTCGTGGACATTTTTCAGATCCTGCAAATGCAGGATTCAAATATAAGGAGTTTGCATAAAACTGTGAAAAATGTGCATCCTGTGCTTTTATTACACTCCAACTGCCTATCAGTAAGGCACTTAACACAATTATGTAACGTTTGACCATAATATTCATCTTAACAACAATGCGCAATTATAATAAATTTTCTACCAATTTTAAAATATAAACTACAATATTAAACTAATTTTGTCGTTTAAGAAAATAATTATTAAGTTTTTTTTTATTTTTTTTACATTTTATGAAAAAAATTCCAATATTATTAATTCTGTGGTTTATTAACAACTTGTTAACAGCCCAAATTATTACTTTTTCAGATACCATTTTTTGGCAAAATAATAAAACTTATCTTAATAACGATAATCATCTGTCAGATATTTTGTATTTTGATGGAGCGTATAATCGTTCAGAAGATAATTTGCCTGTTTATTACATAGATAAGTCCCTTCAGAAAAATGCTGAAATTGTTGATATTGTTTTAGTTAAAGCGGAATATGAAGTGATTGAAAAAGAAAATTATCAACAAGTACAAAATGTTGAAAAAATTTCAGAAAATCCTGAAATCAATACATGGATTTCTACATTCAGAAAAAGAACTATGCTAAATTTTGAAATAATCCCTTTGCGAAAGAATCCTAATACTGGTGAAATTGAGAAAATGGTTTATTTTGAATGTAAAGTACAGTATAAAAGCAAACCCTTAACCAAGAATAGTGTTAAATTCACATCATCTTCACTGATGGCAAGTGGAAGATGGTATAAAATTAAAGTCAGGGAGTCTGGTATGTATAAGATTACATATTCTCAATTGTTAGAAATGGGATTCAGTGACTTGTCGTCAATCGGTATCTTCGGTTACGGTGGATTGCTCCCGAAAACTGCAGGCGAGATATTTGCTGATGACTTACCTGAAAGGGCAGTTTATAAAGTAGATGTTAATTCGAATTCTGTTTTTGATAGTGGAGACTATTTGCTTTTTTATGCTGATGGACCGCATAGTGTCAGTTATAACAGTGCAGGGAGTGCAAGCCATGAATTCCATAATTATTCTGAATATTCATATTATTTTGTCTCGGACAGAGGAAGTTTCAAACAAGCAGTTAGTGTAGAATCGTTGACAGAATATGATTTTAATGTACTGACTTTTGACGATTACAGTTTCATAGAAAAAGACTCATTAAATCTTATGTCATCAGGTAGGAGTATGTATTGGAGAGAATTTGATTATTATCTCAGTCATAATTTTTCTTTGAGCATATCTAATGTTTCAATAGATGATTCAGCAAAGGTTACAGTGAATCTTGCAGCAAAATCATCAACTTTGAGTTACTTTGATTTATATATTAATGGTATGCTTCAGGACAAGATAAGCATAAGCTCGGTTTCGGGTTCGTCAACTGATTCATTTGCTCGTACAAATGGTAAGAGGACATTTTACATATTGCCATCATCTGACAATTTTACATTTAATCTAGAATACACAAAAACCGCTTCAAACTCCAAAGGATGGCTCGATAATATATCGGTTCAGTGTAGGAGGTCATTAACCATGGTAGATGGGTATTTGTCTTTTCGTGATAATGAGAGCATAGGTGCAGGGAAGAAGGCTAAATTTAATATTTCAGGAGCTTCTTCTCAGACTGTTGTCTGGGACGTTACCGATCCATTCAATGTAAAACATATTGAGGGTACTTATTCTGATCAGAAATACATCTTTATTGCTGATGCTTCTGAACTAATGGAATATGTGGCATTTGATCCGACAGAAGATTTCTCTTCTCCAATCTATCAAGGCTTTTCGGATGTTGGTGTTGTTGAAAACCAAAACCTTCATGCTTTGGGTTTTGCAGATTTGATAATTGTCGCTAATCCGGATTTCTATTCTCAAGGGCTTGGCATTAAATCTTTACACGAAGACTACGATGATATGAGTGTAATTATTACAACTCCTCAAAAAATCTATAATGAGTTTTCATCAGGGACTCCTGACGTTAGTGCAATTCGTAATTTTGTGAAAATGTTTTATGACAGAGCTGACTCAGATGAAGAAATGCCAAAGAATCTTTTGTTGCTTGGTGATGGCAGTTATGATAATTTGTCAGATAATTCTTCAGTATCTAATTTTATATTGACTTTTGAGTCGGAAAACTCATTAGCTCCTACCAGTTCTTTTGTTTCTGATGATTTTTATGTTTTTCTTGATGATGGAGAAGGATCTTTAAGTGGTGCACATGATATGGATATGGGTGTAGGAAGAATACCAGTAAAGTCAGCCTCAGAAGCTGAAGTATTTTTAAATAAATTACAGTCTTATTATTCTCCTGCTTCTTATGGAAACTGGAAAAACAACATATTGCTTGTTGCTGATGATGCTGATGGAGGAGAAACACTACACCAAACTCAGACGAATACTCTTTCAATCATAATCGAAACAAACAATCCGGTTTTTAATATTGAAAAAATGTTTCTTGATGATTTTGAACAAATTTCAACGGTTTTGGGACACAGATACCCAGATGCCAATCAAGCTATAAATGATTATATAAATAACGGAGTATTATTTGTAAACTGGATAGGTCATGGCAATGAAAAAGGTTGGGCACATGAGACTGTTTTGACATTGAGTATGATTAAGACATGGAAAAATAAGAATAAATATCCGATTTTTGTTACAGCAACCTGTGAATTCTCTCCTTATGATGACCACATGCTTGTATCTGCTGGAGAAGAAGTATTATTAAATCCTGACGGTGGCGGAATAGCATTGTTTACTACAACTCGACTTGCTTTTGCTTCAAGTAATGCTTCATTAGCTAATAATTTTTATCAAAACGTTTTTAATGTTGATTCTGATTTAAAAGTAAATACTATAGGAATGTCTGTTGCTTATGCCAAAAATGATCAGGGGAGTGATACCAACAAAAGGGTATTTGCATTGCTTGGTGATCCTGCCATGAGACCTTCAGTCCCAAATCTTAAAGCTTATACTACAAAAATAAATGGAGTAGATATTGCTTCTTTTAATGATACTCTAAAAGCAAGAGAAGAGGTGCATTTTGAAGGTGTGGTAAAAAATCCGGATGGAACTCTTGCTGAAGATTTTAACGGAATTATCTATCCTGTTGTTTATGATAAATGGATGGATTATGTTACGCGTGGTAATGACGGATATGAACCTTTGAATTATTCGGCACAGAAAAATATAATTTTTAAGGGAAAAGCAACTGTAACAAAGGGTAAATTCAGTTTTAGCTTCATTGTGCCGGTTGATATAGCGTATTTCTATAATTACGGTAAAGTAAGTTATTATGCTGAGAATAGCATTGATACTGAAGCAAATGGTTATGATAGAAGTTTTTTTATTGGCGGAAGTTCTGATAATCCGATTGATGATAATGATGGACCGCTGATAGATTTGTTTATGAATGACGAGCAATTTGTTCCTGGAGGGATAACAGATGAAAATCCTTTACTTTTTGCAAAAATAAGTGACGAGTCGGGAATTAATACTGTTGGAAGTGGCATAGGACATGACATTACCATGATCTTTGATGAAAATACTGCAGGAGCGATAGTCTTAAATAAATTTTATGAGTCAGAAACTGATGATTACACAAAGGGTGAAGTTAATTACCCTATGTCTGAGTTGGCTTTGGGCCCTCATACATTAAAAGTAAAAGCATGGGATGTGTTAAATAACAGTAGTGAGGCAGTGACAGATTTTATTGTTGCAAATTCAAGTGAAATGGTATTAGATCATATTTTTAATTATCCAAATCCTTTTTCAACAAACACAGCTTTTTATTTTGATCATAATCAACCGTTTGTTAATCTTGATGTTATTGTGCAGATTTTTACTGTTTCCGGAAAGCATGTAAAGACTATTGAAACACAAATGACAACTCTGGGTTATAGAAGTGAACCGATTTTCTGGGATGGTAAAGACGAATATGGGGACAAAATAGCCAAAGGTGTATATATATATAAATTGAAAGTAAGGGCACCAAATGGTTCGGTTGTTGATAAGTTCGAAAAGTTGGTTATTCTTAATTAATTTTTTTGCAATATAATAAATTGCTATTTTTGTCGTTTCTATAAACGAGTATTAATTATAAATTTGTCTTTAAATAATATTAAAATAACAATGATTAAAAAGTCTTTAGCGATAATTGTATTAAATATTTTGGTTGTAATATCTTATGCACAGGTCCCAACGGATGATGTTATAGGTCGCGATGCTCCTAATACAATAACTACAACAGTCCCATTTTTACTGATAGCTCCAGATACTAGGGCAGGAGGACTTGGTGATGCAGGTGTAGCAACGACTCCGGATGTAAATTCTATGCATTGGAATCCCGCAAAGTATATCTATATTCAAAATGATGTTGGTGTTTCAATTTCTTATACTCCATGGCTTAGACAATTAGTATCAGATATGAATTTAGCTTATGTCTCTGGATACAAAAGATTTAATAAAGAAAATGTAATTAGTGCATCATTACTATATTTTGATTTGGGAAGTATTCAATTCAGAGATATTAATAATGCCCTGCTCAGAGATTTTACGCCACATGAATTTTCTGTGGATTTTGCATATTCCAGAGTTCTTGCCAAGAATTTTTCCGGTTCTCTTGCATTACGTTTTATTTATTCTAATCTGACAGGTGGAATAGAAGTGCAGGGAAATGAATCATTTCCAGGTATGACTGGAGCCGGTGATGTTTCATTCTATTATTATAATGATGAAATTGGCATTGGCAACATGGATGGAATTTTAATGTGGGGTCTTAATATTTCTAATATAGGCGCTAAAATTTCCTATACGACAAATGAATACAGAGATTTTATTCCGACAAATTTTAGAACAGGAGTAGGCTATGTAATGAAAATAGATGAACATAATGAATTTATGTTGACACTTGATGTTAACAAATTGTTAGTGCCAACGCCACCGGTTTATTATACTGCAGGAGATACTATTGCAGGGACTAGTACGGTAGTTTTGCCGGGTCAAGAAGTTATTAAATATGGAAGCGATCCTGATGAAGCATCTGTTGCATCTGCAATATTTACATCATGGTTTGATGCTCCGGGTGTTGCAACTCCTTTTGTAAAAAATAATCAGGCATCACCTTTCAGGGAGGAAATGGCTGAATTTACAATTTCTACAGGATTAGAATATTGGTATGATAAGCAATTTGCTTTGCGAGTAGGTTATTTCAACGAGCATCAATATAAAGG
>DAOOPK010000069.1:0-12296 GCA_035388205.1 Bacteroidales bacterium | reverse complement strand
TATTCTGATTAGTATCTACTGTATAGACATTTAAGTAATTAGTTGCAATAAAAATTTTATTCTCTGATAATTTCCTCATAAGAGGCCAACTTGCATTCTGTAAACAAAGGGCACTTGAATCTACACATATTTCGTGGTTAACAAGATTAATTTTGGTGATAAAAAACTGTGTGTATCCTCCTAAAACCCACACTTCAGATTCAGACATCTCTACTGGCGAATAGAAGCGACTGTGAGTTCCTAAATAGTTTTCAAGTCTGTTAAAATACTTTAAATCTCCGTCTTTTGAAGTTATCGCATAAAAAGGACACCTATAACACTGCCCTGTAATAAAAAAATCCTCATTCGAAAGCTGAATAAAACTAAGGTATGCAAAATCAAGAGTGTCGGAAAATACAGTATCATACCATAGAATCTCTCCTTCCCTGTTCACTTTACTAAGCTGCAAATCATAAATATAGTCTGTAGAATCTTCGTTGTAATAAACTGGTCCTTTAAGTACGGCATAACAACTGTCTTTTGTCCTAAGCATTGCGTAAGCTTGCCCAAAAACCGGAAGTTCTGTAATCCATTCGGTTTGCGAAAATGCATTATATGAAAATGCACAAAGGAAAATGAAGATAAGATAGGTTGTCATATTTCTCACAATCTCAGTTTTTAGTTATTTTAATATAAATTCTTTCTTTTGATTCACTAATTTGAAGACATGCAATATAGCATCCGCTATTTAATAAAAAACCATTTATTTCTAAATCTGTATCACGTTGAGTGTTGTTTTTATAAAAGATAAGCCTACCCGACATGTCATATAAGGAAATGCTTTCAATATTTTCATTTTCTGAACTATAAAACTTTATGATATCGTTAAATGGATTTGGGTAAGCTGAAATTTGAATAAAATTATAATTCTGAGTAACAACAGTGTTTATTTCAAGATAATATAATTTGGAAAGCATCCACGACCATAGATTTCCATCATGGTCTTCATACAAGTTTTCGAGGCTACCATAAGGTTGTACCTGATTCAAAGGAATGCTTTGCCATTCTCCATTTTTATATTTAATAAGATTATGTCCGCCAATCCAAATACTGCTATCCATTGTTTCAATTATTCCCCAAATAGCCCTTTGGCTGTTTGTAAAATACCCTGTGTCTAACATAGTTTGTTCTCCATATTGGTCAATTATAAAAAGACCGTTATTTGTAGTAACATATTTATTATTGTTATAATCAATAGCTATATATAAGGTGGAGCTTGCAGTCAATTCTGAGTTAGTAGTGTCAAAAACTGTCCATTCATTACCACTTAACCTTGCAAGTCCAGCGCCAATCGTAGTGACCCATACTGTTGTATCATTTTCTATTCCAATATCATAATTAAGGTCTTCTTCCCATGGAGAATCTGGTGTAATATAATGTGTAAAATTATTACCATCAAATTTGGCAATTCCATAACCATACATACATATCCAAATATCCCCAGAATTACTATTAATTGCAATATCATTAATTTCAGTATATGGAATATTTGAATTACCGTAATCGTAGCTATACCAATTTTGCCCGTCAAATCTTGTTAAGCCTCCATAGCCGGTACCTATCCACATTATGTCGTTTTCATCAATTACAATGCAATGCATAACATCGTGAGGTAGCCCCGAATTCTCAGAATTATAATGAGTCCAATCATCTCCATTCCACTTAAATAATCCATTGCTTGTGGCAATCCATTTGTTGCCAAAATGGTCTTCTACAATACCTCCAAAGTAACCATCAAGTGGAGTATTGTTATAATCGTACATTGTCCAAGATAATTCCTGACTTTGTGAATTTTTAATAGACACGCCCCCAAACAAAAATATCAATCCCAAACAAAATCTTATCAATTTCCTAAATATTCCCATACCTATTATTTTAAAATTAATTTCTCTATAATTGAACTTTCACTCCCCATTAGTATTATTCCCTTTCTCGAAATTCAATTATATGAAAATAACTCATTTTTTAATACAAAAAGAATTATTAATACTTTTTTTCTATTTTATTTAAAATCTCCGCTGCCGCACGATTGTATCGTGTGGTAGATATACCAAGCCACACGATGCAATCGTGCGGCAGCGGAGGGTGCGGCAGCGGAGGGTGCGGCAGCGGAGTTGTAACAGCGAAAAACAAGCAAAACCTAATTCTATTTCATTACAAATTTTCACTCCTATTTTTAAAATCTGAACCGCTAGTTTCAGTACTACTTTTAAAATACTAACCATTTACGAGTATATGTAGCAGTAAATTTGTCTCAAAATTTATTGTAAATGAAAAGAACGATTTTCGGTTTTCTAATTATTATTTGTGTTAGTTTTAATCTACTGTCTCAGGAAGATAATTCTGAGATAATTACAGAAATACCCAAATTCACACTAAACGGATTTGCACGGGGTTCGGCCTTTGGTGGTTCTGAAACCTTTGATATTGCTAATGCATTTGGTGAATTTGGAATTAAAACATCATTTTCGGGAAATAATACAGGCTTTGTTGCTGATTTGCGTGTCCGGGACGGAATATTTTTCGGTGAGCATCAAACAATTATCAACTTAAAAGAAGCTTACGCAGAATACACTGGAAAATATTTCGAAATCTCTCTGGGAAACAGAATAATAAATTACGGTAAAGCAACAGGTTTTAACCCTACTGACAATATTTGTCCTAAAGACTATTTCTATATTAGCTCGGATATCGAAGATATGAAAATGTCAAATTTCATGCTTAAGACAAATATAAAACCTGTAAGTCAAATAAATATTGAACTTGTCCTTCTACCCTTTTTCAAACCATCTGTTTATCGCTACGATTTATTTGATATGAGCAATGATATGGGCGCAAATGCAATATTTGACGATATGACTTTGCCTGATGTGAATTTTGATAATATGAGTTATTCTGCACATGTTAATACTACACTGAGTGGAATAGACTTTGGTCTAATGTTTTTTAACGGCTATGACCCATATTATGCCTTTGATTTGAAGAATATTGAAATGATACCTGCAATAAAGATAATATATCAGCCCGCCTTTTATAAAAAGACCTCTGCAGGATTGGATTTTAGTATTCCGGTTAAAACTTGGCTTATAAGCGGAGAACTGGCATATAACCATACTACTAATTACAAAGACAATATCTTCACTCCCAACCCAAATCTGCATTATGTAATCGGACTGGAAAAAGATATAGCTGGTGTAAAAGTTATAGCAGAATATATCGGCAGATATGTTTTTGATTTCAACAAACTTGTCGCTCCAAGCCTGCCGTCTGATTTTACAGATACTGCACAATTAATAAATTATATGAATGAAACTGTTATTTATGAATCTGCTAAATATACCAGAAGAGTTTTTGAGCAGTATTATCAAATGAATAATGCCATGATGCTGTCGCTACACCGAAATTGGCTTTGGGAAACACTGTCAACAGAACTCAGTTTTCTGTACAATTTGAGTACTGAAGAAAAGCTCATCAGAGGAAACATAACATGGAAAGCAAATGACGAACTAAGTATTTCCGGAGGAGGTCAAATTATGGATGGTCCTAAAAATACTATTTATGATATATCAGGCAAAGTTTTAAGCGGAATATGGATTGGAATGAAATACAGTTTTTAACTAATTAATAAACTCATTAATAAAAACAAATATGTTTAAGAAACTTTTAACTAAACCATACAGATATTTCCTTATTATAATTCCAATACTGATTTTTCTAGGTTTTCTAATTCCTTTAAGAAATATCAGAATCAATCCCGATATGACGAGGTACCTCCCTCAAGAAACAGAATCAAAGCTTAATCTTGAAAAAATAGAAGAAATATTCGGACATAATGATCCTATTATTGTAATTTTTGAAGCTGATGACATCTTAGAGAGAGAGTCATTAGAAAAAATCAGTGCTATACATGACTCATTGACAGAAAGTGCAATTATTTCAGATGTAATGTCAATTTTCAACACGAAAAACATCCGCGGAGAAGATGGATTTATGCTTGTTGATCCTGCAATAAAAGACATTCCCGAGGACAAGGCTCAAAAAGAAGAGCTACGTAAAGAGATCAAAAATAATCCATTGGCATACAAATTATTTGTTTCAGAAGATTTTCGCTATTCTGTAATGATTATTAACCCGGAGAAAGGATATAGCGATTCTGAAATAATCAATACGACAAAAAATATCGTTAATAGTATTTGGGGGAATGAAAAATATTATATGTCCGGAATGCTTTACCTGCGTGAAGAAATACAGCAAAAAGCAATGCAAGACTTAGTGATATTAATGCCAATTGCTTTGCTGGTTATGATAATATTTTTGTATTTTTCATTTCGTGAAAAACGTGGTGTAATTTTACCTATGCTTGTAGTTGTAATTTCAACAGGCGTGTCAATGGGACTAATGCCTTTGTTGGGATATGAATTTAGCATTATTGCTGTTTTGATACCAATATTGATGATTTCGGTTGCAAATAATTACGGTGTTCATATCGTTTCGAAATATCAGGAGCTTAATGCAACAAATCCAAACGCAAGCATGGAGCAAATTGTATTAGAAAGCTTGAGATGTGTTGCAAATCCTGTAATTCTTACCGGACTAACTACCATTGCCGGAGTACTGGGCTTGATAGTGCATATAATGCTACCTGCAAAACAAACCGGAATCGTATGCTCAATTGGGATAAGTCTGGCATTGATATTAAGTCTTTGTTTTATACCGGCCATTCTGATTGGCATGAAAAAAGGTAAAGTGAACAGAAGTTTTAAAGAAAAATCCAGAACGGTGATTGACAAAATATTGTACTATATGGCAAATGTTACAGTCAATAAACCAAAACGTATAATTATTATCTTTCTGGTCATCTTCCTTATTTCTTTTGTTGGAATTTTCCGTTTAAATGTGAGCATTAACAATGAAAAAATGATGTCTAAATCGCACGATATCAGGAGATCTACAGATATAATAAATAAGCATTTTGGAGGTACTAAATACATTTCCGTTTTATTTGAAGGAGATATTAAAGATCCTGCAGTTATTGACGAAATGAATGAACTTGAGCAGTTACTTAAAAGCAAAGAACAAACCGGTAGTGTAACCTCATTATCAAGTATTATCAGAATAATGAGCAAAGCATTAAATGACAAAAACGATGAAGCCTACGATAAAATTCCTGATTCTCGCGAAGCTATTGCCCAATACATAGAGTTTTACAACATGAGCGGCAACCCCGAAGATTTTGAGAAATTTGTTGACTTCAACTATACCAAAGCAATTGTAAATGTGCAATTCAAAGCAGAAAATATAAAAGAATATAACTCAATCCTTAATGAAATACAAAAATTCTGTGATAATTCAAAATATGCAAAGTACCAGGCTGGAATAAGTATTGTCGAGAAAGATATGGCTATGTCCATTATCAATGGTCAGATCTATTCACTTATTTTAGCTATGATAACAATAATTTTGTTGCTTTGGCTGATTTTCAGGTCTTTCAGAACAGGTTTACTCGGCACTATTCCATTGGTTTTTACAATTGTCTGCAATTTTGGACTTATGGGTTGGGCAGGAATAGAATTAGATATCGCGACCTCTTTACTTTCTTCAATAGCTCTCGGAATTGGCATTGACTATACAATACATTTATTTTGGAGAATTAAACTGGAAATCGAAAACAAAAAAACTTTGTCCGAAGCAATTCAAATCTGTCTGACAACAACAGGAAGAGGAATTACGATCAATGCATTTTCGGTAATGTTGGGATTTTCTGTACTATTCTTATCAGGAATACTTATACTTAAGACTTTTGCTTTTCTGATCATTTTTTCATTGTTATTGTGTCTGGTTTGTGCATTAGTTCTTATTCCTGCTATTTTAATGATGAAACCTGAAATTATTGTAAAAAATATTAAACTAAATAAATAATCTTAAAATAGAATTCTTATGAAAAAACAAATTATCCTTATAACTGTCTTGAGCTTTTTAAGCTTCAATCTGCTTAATGCTCAAGACGCAAAAGAAATCGTCAACAAGAGTACAAAAGCTATCTTATCAGATGCCATGGAAATGACTTCGACATTAAAAATCTATGACAACAAAGGTAATGTAAGAACACGACAGGTAAAAAACACCACAAAGAAATTCGCAGATGCTACAAAAACGATTATAAAATTCTTGTCTCCTGCCGATGTTAAAGGTACAGGTATGCTGATTTTTGACTATGAAGAAAAAGATGATGATATGTGGGTTTATCTACCATCCTTAAAGAAAACCAGAAGAATTGTAAGCAGCGAAAAATCATCAAGTTTTATGGGATCGGAGTTTTCAAATTCTGATATGAGCAAACCCAAAATGTCTGATTTCAATTATAAACTGCTTAGTACAGAAACTATTAATGGTAAGGTATACTATAAAATTGAAACTACATGTAAAACAGCAGAAACTGAAACGATCGAAAAATTTAAACGCAAAATTACCTATATAGAAAAAAACACATATTTACCTTTTAAAACAGAGACTTATGATAAGGACAATAAACTTATAAAAACTATAACCATGACTGATTACAGATTGCAATCTACAGGTAAATATATGGCTTTTAAGATGACTGCCGAGAACAACAAAACCGGCAGAAAATCAGAAATTATTATAACTAATCTTGTAACAAGTTCTTCTCTTGATGAAAGCTATTTCAGTACAAGTAATTTAGAAAAATAATGCGTTATGAAAACTGTAATTTTGAATATATTGACATTTGTTTTTATTGCAAGTATTGCAAATGCACAGACAATAAGTGTAAAAATTTCAGGCATTCGAAATACAAAAGGAAGTTTGAAATTAGCATTTTTTTCATCTGAAAATGAGTTTAAAAAAGAGTATCCGAAATATGAAAAGACTGTAAATAAAAATAATATCACAAATGGATGTATTACAGTCAGTTATGATGACATTCCTCAGGGTAAATACGGGATAGCCTTGCTTGATGATGAAAATAATAATAATAAAATGGATTATTCTTTTTTCGTTCCATCAGAAGGATTTGGCTTTTCAAATTATATCCTAAGTGGATTCTGCAAGCCTAAATTTGATGATTTTAGTTTTAATTTTGGCAAGGAAAATAAAACAATAAAAATCGTTTTAAAATATATGTAGCTATAAAGCTTCTAAAAGTAATAAATTCTTACAATTTAGTAAACTTACTTAAAATGTTCTTATTGCTATAAGATATCTCAATAAAATACAATCCACTTTTTAAATCGGAAATAATAACATCCTCTGATAAGCATATTGTTCCAGATTTAACAATTTTTCCAGTAATATCAGTAATTGTATAATTAGAGTTATTTTCTAATCCTGAAATTTTTAGATAATCACTCGCAGGATTAGGGTATATATCTATCTGACTTCTATAAATCATTTCACAGTTTGTTCCTTCCCAACCTTCAAACCATCTGAATGTTCTGTCCATTATATCATTTCGTGTATCTTCATTCTGTACCTGCTCAAGCCCGAAAGCCAGATAAACAATTCTTGCTGTTCCTTTATATGCTCTCAAGCCACCGGCTTTACCACTCGGATAATGGAAAATTTCTGTTGAATAGGTGTACTTTTTAACAGCATCGGGATCAAAAGTTCCATCATAAGCATCAATTAATGCAGAACCGGGAATATAACCAAAAACCGAGTCTGTATTGACAGACATTATTGAATTGTTTGATGCATCCCCGTCATTCAAATATAAAGCGGACATGTAATTCTGAAAAAAAGTCTTATGAGTCATACTACCTGAGCTTGAGCCTGTACCCATAATATCTCTTCCAAAATCCTGTCCGGCAACAAATAAATTGCCTCCCTCATCAATAAAATCTCTGATTGCATTTACTTGACCTAAAGTTAAAACCGGAGTTGTTCCACCAATGTTTAAAAACAGATTATTGACATTTTCTAAAGCCCCGAAATCTACAGCCTGTTCAAATGCATAACCGGGAATTGCTCCGACAGTTTCACATCCTGCATTAATCAATGCATCTTTGTAATAATGCTCAAATTCATAACTGCTAACACCCGAGTTTGTACCCGATCCATTGACAATCAGATTATTTACTCCGGAAACTACAAATACTTCACTAACCTTTTCCTCGTACTCAGGAAAATCTATACTTTGGAGTGTTAAAACGCATTTTGCCACTCCCGAAGTCTGACCAGGGACAACATTTATAACAACATTTGCAATCTGATTTGAAATTAAAGTAATATCAGCGGTTTCAGAATATGTTATTTCATTATAAACAAAACTTACTGTCCAATCTTCAGGAGCGTCATTTGTTAAAGTTAAGACAAAATCCTGCTCAGAGTCAAATCCATTTATTAAGGTACATACAAATTCAGAGTTCACAGATTCCTCACCCACAGCCACAGGGACATCTGTAAATAATCTTGAATAATCGGGTGTAATTACTCCGTTGCTTTGACCATCAATTAAAGGAACTGTAACACCTGTGATAATTTCCTGATGGGATTCTGTCATAAAAGCCACTATCTCGCAGTTTTCTGCTACCCATTCTTCAGGTAAAGTATATGAATATGTTCTATTGACAATAGTTCCGGCTTCAATTTCGGTAATTTCGTCTCCCCACTGATCAGTTATAAGATGTCTTAAAATATGTTTATGATTGTATGAACTGCTTGCTCCTGCCTGATAAGCAATAACATTACTTTCAGTTACGGCTATTTGAAAAAAGTTGGAATTTACGCCAAATGGCAAATCCTGAACATAATAGGCTTCGACATTAACATTAAGTTCTCTTGTTTCAGCATCATAATTTGTCATTACACCCAAATTCAAATAAGATTCCTCTGATAAAATACGATCTGATGCTTCTTCCCAATCTCCACGATTTAAAGCAGTTCCTCCGCTTGTTGACAAATCAGGAAAATAATGTCTATTAATTGTTCCCGAAGGATAACCCTCAAGATTAGTCTGACCTGCAAGGCTATTACCGAAAGATGTGCGAAAATCAGGTTGTCCTTCGTCAGGCGTTGCAAATCCTCCCTGATGGACAGCAATTACTGAAACTTTTCCGGGATTAGAGTTTAAAATTGACTCTGCGACTGTATGCCCCTGAGGACAATATGGACAATTCATTCCGGTATATTCCTCAAGCACGACAGCCTTTAACTGAGGTGAAGTAACTACTATTTCTTGTGCATATAAACAATATATAGCTGCAAATATTAAAAATGCAGTCATAAATAATCTTATTTTCATAGTTCTAATTATCTTTAGTTACTGGTTTCTCAAAAGCTTTATTAAACGCAATTTCCTCGATTTCTTTTCTTTCACGAGGAAGAATTTCCATTTTATATATATCAAGAGGCAGATTCCCGGGTAAACCTCCATAACCAACAGCTACCATTGTTACGGGTTCCAGTGAGTCAGGTATATTAAGTTCTTCCCTGGCTTTTTCCATATCAAAACCACCCATAGGATGCAACGAAATTCCAAGCGATTGAGCCATAATAGACATATTTCCAACAGCTAAACCCAAATCATGCCATGCATGTTTGTAAACTTCACCTGTATGTTCATATTTTATTCTGACCAGAGTTATCATCAATACAGGAGCAGCTTTTGCCCATGCCTGATTGAATTCAGCCATTAAACCCAATAATTTAGCGAATAATTCAGGTTGTTTCTCTTTATCAGCATAAATAAATCTCCAGGGTTGACCATTATAAGATGAAGCTGCCCAACGTCCTGCATCAAATATTTTATTTAGTTCTTCTTCACTTACTTGTTTATCAAAAAATCCTCTCGGACTTCTTCTTGATTTTATTAATTCCAAGATATCCATATAATCATATTTTTGATTAATTTTTCAAATTTAAATAATTATTTTATTGATTAAACAATTTGTTGATAAGTTTTGATGAGAACAAATAATTAAAAATTGCTTACAAATCAGCTATCAAGCTTAATAGACAATTTTTCTTTTACAAAAAATGTGGAGGCAGCTGCAAGTATCATCAAAACTCCTGCAAAATAAATTGAATTGACTGGGTTATCATTAAACCAGTATTTAAGCATTAAACCACTGAATACCCCATTAACAATTTGAGGAATTGTTATTGACATATTGAAAAGCCCCATAAAGACACCCATTTTTTTTGCAGGGATAGAACTTGCCAACATGGCATAAGGCATTGCCAATATACTGCCCCATGCTATTCCTACTCCTATCATTGGTATCCATAAAAGATTTGCAGAAGGAATTATAGCAAATGATAAAAATGATAATCCACCGATACTTAATGCGATTGCGTGTGTTGCTTTTCTTCCCAGTTTTGCAGCAATTTTCGGCAAACTCAAGGCAATTACAGCAGAAACTCCGTTGTAAATACCAAATAAAATCCCTACCCAGTCGCCTGCTTCCTGATATGCAGGCAAGGATGGATCAGTTACGTTAAAAAACTCTCGAGCAACAGCAGGAGTTGTATAAACCCACATCGAAAACAAGGCAAACCATGAGAAAAATTGAACAACAAGCAGTTGCAACATTGTTGCAGGGATTTTGAATTTCTTTTTTTCTTTGCTTTCTTCTGTGTCGGTGTTGTAAAATTCGGGTGGATATTCTTTGGTTGTAACCACTGTCCATATTATTGTTGCGATAAGCACAACGGCACCTGTATAAAATGACCATATTACATTTGGTGGAACAATACCTTTATCTGCTTCGTTTGATACTCCTAACCAATTTGACAATATATAAGGCAACCAAGAACCAACTACTGCCCCAATTCCGATAAGTAATGTCTGCATAGAGAAGCCCAGAGTATGTTGTTCTTCGGGCAATTTGTCTCCAACAAGTGCACGGAAAGGTTCCATCGAAATATTTATTGACGCGTCCATTATCATTAACAGACCACCACCGATAAACATCGGAGCAATATAACCGGCTAAATGCGGAGCATTTGGCATCAGAATCAATGCTGTTGCTGTCAGTATAGCTCCTGTAAGAAAATATGGCCTTCTTCTTCCCAGACGATTCCATGTTTTATCGCTAAAATGGCCAATTATTGGCTGAATTATCATTCCTGTTATTGGAGCCACTAGCCAAAACCATGATAAATGATGTACATCTGCTCCAAATGTCTGTAATATCCTTGATGCATTAGCATTCTGCAAAGCAAATCCAAACTGAATTCCCAAAAACCCGAAACTCATATTCCAGATTTGCCAAAAACTTAAACGAGGTTTTGTTTTCATTTTTCAAAAAGCTTAAGGCCGAGACTGAGGCTTAGGAGGATTTCCATTGCGTCATCTTCAACCTTTTATAAAAATTAGAATTTTATCAATTTCCCTGACACTCCAGATTCATTAGTACAAAGTCTGTAAAAATAAACTCCTGATTTTTGTCTGCTTAAATCCATAGAGAATCTGTTTCTACCACTCTGGGATTTAAGTTCTTTGTTTAGAATCATTTCTCCTGATACACTAAACAACTCAAAATAAACATTCTGATTAGTCAATATGCTGAATTCAATACTTACAGTTTCTTTAGTCGGATTAGGATATATAGTAGTGTTATATATATCTCCGACTATACCGGGAATAAAATCATCGTTTGAAGTTGTGTCAATATACATGTTGGGAGTATCGAGGCGTATATCTGTATAAATATGATATTCGCCCGGAAGAAAATCAAATGCAAAATTCTGATTTTCTGTTTGAGATGCTTCGATGTTAATACTATCGCCAGTAAAATAATCGTACCAGTAACCTTGGTGCGAAAACTCCGGCCAGACAGATTGAGATTCAACATTAAAATTACCCAAAACCACAACTTGCATTTCGCCATTGACATAACCGTCATCCCACAATCTGATTCTTTTGTCATAAGACCCGGTACTCATTTCATAATTAGAAGTACGGAAGATATTGTAAGAAGTTCTCAAATCAATTAAAGCAGAATAAACCTTGTATAGATATTTTCTTTCGTAAACTCCCATATAATCCCATCTTGGAGGTTTCTTATCAGTTCGTGTAACACCGGGTTGATTAACAGCAGGCCAGTTTATTGAATAATCATAACCCATTTCGCCAAACTGCCACATCATTTTAGGTCCGGGGATTGTAAAAAAGAATGCCGCCAACAATTCCATTCTTTTAAGAGCTGTATTAATTTCTCTCGTTGAATAAACAGTATCTTCGCCCTGAACAGCCATATTTCCATAAGTCAGACATTTATACATAAGTCTTTCCT
>DAOOPK010000068.1:0-12341 GCA_035388205.1 Bacteroidales bacterium | reverse complement strand
ATCGTCTGTATCCTGGCAACCATGCTGATCGGTGACTGTTACAATATAGGTGGTAGTGACGACTGGACAAACCTGCTGGCTGCTTGTATTGACACCGTTACTCCAGGCATATTGCACGCCCCCGCTTGCGCTTAGCTGGAAGCACTGGCCCAGGCAGATCTCATCATCCTGCCCCGCATCTGCAACAGGCAGAGGATGAATCGTCATGGAGGCTGTATCTAAGCTTGTACAACCATTGGTATCTGTAACTGTAACGGAATAAGTTCCATCTTCCGTAGCTGTCAACGTAGCAGCAGTTGATTCATCATTCCAAAGATATGAATCAAATTCTCCGGCATTTAAAACGACTTCTGCATCGGTACAAACAGTCTGATTAGTTCCTAATTCTACATAAGGCAGAGAATACAAGCCTATCAGGATAGTGTCAGAAGCTGTACAACCAAAATTATCAACAGCAGTGAACCATAATTCACAAGCTTCACTAACACTTATCGAAGGAGTATGAGCTCCTGTACTCCAAAGAATACTACTAACTGGGCTTTGAATATAATTGGTAGTAACAGCAGTATAAGTTGACATAGGAGGATTTATAGTCAAATCAATGTAAAAATCGTCCCCACTTACCGGCTGTTGAGCGACAATACTTCCGTCTGCATTTCTAAAAATTAGGTTTATTCCTAATACATCAACTGACACACTATATCCAAAATAGCTTAATGGATTTATACTTATTGACCACAGATTATCAGAAACTTTTGTCATCAAACCGTCGCCATCATCTTCGCCCCAATTCCCAATTACGTAATCCCACGATGATCCGCCTTGTATTGTAACACCTGCATGCATATAGACTTTGTCAAGTTCTGCAAAGTCTTCATATTCGGCAGAATTGAAATAAATGACCAAAGTATCTCCATAAGGAGCAACAACTAGTTCGCTATTAATAACGACTGCAGAGCCTCCACATATATTCATATCATCTCTGGGTTGTATTTCAAATACACACCCATTCGAATCATCAGTTGATGCTGTAGCAGATAATTTCTCGATTGAATAATAATTATTATTCATTGTATAAATATCATAGTAATAATCTGTATTATTTGCAAGAGCAGAATGGATAAAACTCTCTGCAGATCCTTTGTAGATAACTGTAGCGTCATCTATCTGGCTTCCTGTATTATATACGATTCCTTGTTCCGGTGTTCCACTTATGACAGATTCTGATTTCCCCAAAACAATAACATTTTGAAATTCTGCCGAAGCCGTCCATTCAAGATTAATGCGTGTTCCATCTAACATGGTAGCCGTAAATTCCTCACAAGCCGGAAGAGGAATAACTGTAACATTATAAGCAGCATTCAAGATATCTGATTCTGTCCAGTTTTCATCATTTGCGTAAAACCACTGACCCATTTCAGTATTTCTAACTCTTCCGGTATAATAATATAAACCTGCAGTTTGAGGAATTTCTATCAGTGAATGCACTCTTTTGTTTTCATCTTCACCATCCTCATACCATTCTGCATTATACCATGTCCAATCTTCCGGATTATCTTGCGAAGTACCAAATCCAATCTGAGCACCATCCCATTCTAGTTGACCAATTTCCATATTTATCCAATAAGCATTGTTATCACCAAGAAAATGTTCCATATTCAAAGCTGTAAGCAAATGGGTATATATTGTTACAGTTTCGTCAATAGCTGTAATAATCAGACTATTACTTGATAATGTTACACTAGCATTTAGTTCAACTCCAGCAATTGTAATATAAAAATCTTCGTAATCGATATCGAAGTTAGTCCCATCAAAAGCAAGGATCAAACTTGCTTCAGTTGGCGAAACATATTGAACTTCAGATATAGTCAATCCCAAGGGAAAATTATTTAAAGTAAAATTTTCAGCATCCAAGATAGCATCATCAAAGAAATCGTCAACAATGCTCAGATTTAATTCCATCCCGTTTAGATTTTCTTCCGTTAAAGGAGACTCCGGTGTTGCAGTAAGTATTCCGCCAGAAGTATATGTAAATGTTGCAACATAGTTTTGTCCCTCATTATTCATGTAATGAGTATAAGCATCGCCATTCATAGATTCAAAATATACTTCAAAAATATAAGTTGCTTCCTCAACACTTTCTAAAAGATTTATATCAATTTCATCTGGAGCATCGTTCCACCACAATTGGTCAGTATTTTCGCCTGAAGCCCATTCCGAATAAAAAGGCAAATCAACCTGAGTAAATTCAGGAGGAGTATCGCCTTGTTTATAGATTCTGTAATTCATTTTCGCAGATACAATCTCTCCATTAACATCTTTCCATGTAAAAACTTGACCTGACTTAAAATATAAAGACATAGATGAATTGAAACTTCCGAAATCATGCCCATCAAAATCAACTTCATCATACCATGTATCAGAAGCACCTCCTTCCCACATTGAAACTTTAGCCAGATAAATTCCATCATGTAAAATATCTGCAGAAATTGTCATGTCATTTGATGTAAGCTCATTGTTGTTTGTTAGTTCATTTCCTGATATAGTAAGTGAAAAATTTTCAATCTGGCTAAGTATAAGTCCGCCAGTATAGGCTAGAGTTATTGTAGCTTCAGTTTCTGAAACATATTGCAACTGATCTATTGATAAACCTATAGGTTCATTGTTTAAGATAAAGTTCAGAGGATCTAAACTAGCATCAACAAAAGTTTCATTAGTTAATTCCACGGATATTATCATTCCGTCCAGAACAGTTGAATTCATTGTTGCAGCAGGGCTAGCTGACAAAATCGGATCAGAACCTAGAACTGTATATGAATAATTTTCACCTGCATTATTATTTCCGTCAAGTGTTGCAAAATCAGGATATTGACTTACAAAGCTCAATGGCATTGCAGAACTTAATACATAATACTCAACTGTTGTTCCTACACTCTGTGTGGGAATTAACCCTGAATAAATCACAGATTCTCCAGTAGCTTCAACAATAAAAGAACTAATCCATGCATCCGAAGTATAACGAACATAAACAGCTTCTTGTGTTGACAATGCTGAATTTAGAGTAATGCTTACGGTTATATCTCCAGCACCTGCTGTCTCGCTATCATCACTAACTGAAATGATTTGCACAGGAGCAGCATCTGTTTCCATTATCACAAATTTACGATTCCACCAGGTTTCATCACCTTCTAGTCTGAAAGTATAAAACTTACCGGCAGAAAAAGTCTTAACAAAATCTGCAGGAGTATCACCCGAATTGCTTCCCCTCATCTGACCTTCGGAAGTGTTAACTATAGGGTTATACGATTCTGTTGCATATCCCCATTGCAAGACCCAATCAGCATCCTGATCAACCTTAAAGCCTGCATCAACAACCTCATCTGCAACTTCTATAGTCGTTGCATAATATCCATAATACAATTCCATAAGATTATCTGTACTCCAGGCGTTAAGATCACCTCTTAAATATTGGGCATTTAGCGTTACAGTAAGCAACAAACCCGAAAATAAAAGTAAAATGCTTTTTCTCATAATTCAATATTTTATGCAAAATACAATAATACTTAAAAATATAATACAAACCAAAGTGATACATGTAAATTGAAGAGGAATATTAACTCTACTTCTGAGCAACCAAGCTAATGCCTTCGGAATAGGACAGTGCTGTATTTCCGCAAAAAGCCACCGGAAAAGCATCTTCAAAATCTTCTCGAGCGAGATTTAAATAGTATGATGTCTGAGCTTGATCATCATGCTGATAAATATAGTATCTGTAGTAACTACCAGATTTTTTCTCTATGACATCAGTATAGCCCATTAATTCCGGCGAATTAATATCTATTTTAGTAGCTGCAGATTTAATTTGTATCATAAAAATCACCGGTCCGTCTAGTGAAGCTCCATCATTTTTTTCTTCTTCTTGCTGCTTTTTCTTCTGTTCTTTTTCGTAATTCTTCTGGGCTTCTTTTTCGTTCTTTTCTCTTTGTCGTTCTACCACGCGTCTGTCTCGGTTTGTTAACTCAGTTTCATCTGTAACATTTACGGTTCGACCAATATTCATCAAACTGAAATGAACATATTTCTTAGGATTATATTGGATATCAAACAATAGTTTTTTCAAATTTTCAGCAGCCTGTTCAATCTCATTAGCGAACTTATCATCCTGTACTAGTTGTCCTAATGTACCTTCGCCATTTCTTACTTTGTCCATAACAATATTAAAACTTTCAATAGCTTTGTTTGCTTCGATAATGGTTTTTGAGATATCAAGTGCCACAAGAGTATCCGAAAATGTTGAAAGGTTATCAAAAATATTTGAAAGATGTTCCGAATTATCTCTTAAGGTCATTGTCAGATATTCTACATTAGCCAGTATTCTTCCGATTTTCCCCGATTCCCTTTTCAATAAAGTATCAACACTGTATGCAGAACTTTCAAGATAAGCCATTGTAGCTTTAATACTGGCGAAACTTTTCTCAAGATTATCACGAGTTTCGTCATTGAAAATATAAGAAATAACTGCTATGGCTTTCGAAATTTCAACCATCAGCTCTTCAGCTTTTTGCTTTACCGGCAACATCTGCACACTAACCTGATCTTTAAGGCTTTGCTCAACCTGTCCTATCAAGGTATCACCTGGAGAATGATAAGTAGATTTATTGCCAAAGATAAGTTCAACTCCTTTTGATCCCATTAGGTCCATACTATATATTCGGGCAATAGTTGAATCGGGCAATAGAAAATCTTTAGAAATGTCTATTGTTATCAATAATCTGCAATTATCCTTAGGTAAAAATACAATTTCAGAGACTTTGCCAATTTGATAGCCATTTACAGTAACCGGACTAGATTCATTCAGTCCTTCTATTCTATCATAGTATATGTAATATGTATTTGTTTTACTAAAAAGATCAGAACCTTTAAGGAAATTAAAACCCCAAAAAGAAGAGAACAAAATTATTACTCCCAGCAATCCGAATAAAATATTTCTAGTTTTAGTATTCTTCATTTATTCTTAACCTCGCTCCTCGCCTGATTTACCGGTATTCTTATACCATTTTTCAAAGCGATAATAAAACTATCAGGATAATCCTTTTTAACTTTTTTATGAAGTTCAACTATCTTATTATAGTCTGAATCTGCTCCGATAGTATATTTATAAACTCCGTCCTGCAAATATACATCAACATTTTGATATGATTTAAAATTTTCAGGAATTAATTCAACTCTTTTTGTAGATGTTGATATTTGGATTTTAAATAATACGGTATTATCAGAGTTTACAGAATTGTTATTACAAGTCTGATTATTATCATTTTCAATATTATTATTGCTTGTATTTTTGCCGGAAGAATTGTTAACTGCTTGTGAATCCCCTTCTTCAAGATTTGTTTTATATATTACAAAAGAATCGAATATTGATTTAGCAAGTTCGAGTTGTCCATCATCTGTATTCAGATATTTTTCTTCCTCAACATTACTGATAAAACCTAATTCAACCAAAACACTAGGCATTGTAGTTTTCCATAATACAAGAAAACCGGCTTGTTTTACTCCCCTGTTATATCTTCCTACTTTATTTGTAAAATCATCTTGCAGCAATTGAGCGAATGACAAGCTCTGAGTAAGATTTGCATTTTGATACAAACTAAAAATGATATGAGTTTCAGGGTCATTAGGGTCAAAACCTTCGTACTGATCAAGATAGTTATCTTCCTGTAAGATTACTGAATTCTCAAGCTTAGCAACCTGCAGATTGGCTCCGGTTTTATCAATACCCATTACAAATGTCTCTGCCCCATAAGGAGACTGGCTCGTTGATGCATTAATATGGACACAAATAAACAAGTCAGCATTATTCTTATTAGCTATTTCAGCCCTTTTGTATAATTCTACAAAACTATCATCTGTACGAGTATAAATAACATTGACATCTTTGTATTTCTCTTTTATCATCTCTCCCAGCAACAAAGAAATATCCAGTGTGAGATCTTTTTCTTTAGAAATTTTACCCACTGCTCCGGGGTCTGCTCCACCATGTCCTGGATCTATTACAATAGTTTTAACCTTAGTATTACTACTGGTTTGTGAATAAGCCTGCCAACTTAAACTACAATTGAAAACCATAATCAATAAAATTGTCACACAGAATTTTTGTTTCATAAACATATCAGTTTTAATAATTGAAACGTTTTTTTCATTAGTTTTGGACAAATTTTTTATTTTGTACAAAGATATATTTTTCATATTGCTAAAAAAATTTTTGTTTAAACCATTAATACTTTTTTTAATAGTTTTTTCAAAAATGCTTCCGCTATACAGCAATCTTTGTACCAACGAATTTATAACTTTACATTCAGTCAATTTTACTTATTTACCTGAATATAATATTCAAGTTGATGACACTATTAAAACAGTGGCAAAAGTTGATTCTGTTAATATTAAAAAATCCGATATGTCTTTTGATTATCCTGTATATTATGATGCTGAAGATTCGCTTTTGTTTGATTTTTTTAAGCAGAAAGCATATTTATACGGAAAAGCAGTAGTGATTTATGAATCAGTTCATTTAGAGGCAGAATTTGTTGAAATGGATTTTGGAAATAACGAAGTTTTGGCTTATGGCATTACAGATTCTACAGGAGATGTCATAGGCAAACCAGTATTTAAAGAAAATGCTGAAGAATTTAATGCTGATACCATAAGATATAATTTCAGAACAAAAAAGGGAATTATAAAAGAGGTTATGACAGAATTTGAAGGGAGTTACCTGCATGGTAGCAAAACAAAGATGCAACCTGACAAACATATCCACATGATTGATGGCAAGTTTACTACCTGTGACCTTTCTCATCCGCATTATTACTTTAAAATCAGCAAAGCTATTGTTATTCCGGATGATAAAATTGTTGCAGGACCTGCATTTTTGGTCATTGAGGATATTCCTACTCCTTTGGGCATTCCTTTTGGGTTTTTCCCGAATAAAAAAGGTGGTTCTTCAGGTGTAATTATTCCTGAATTCGGAGAAGAAGCCAATCGCGGATATTTCCTTAGAAATGGAGGGTATTACTGGGCTATAAATGATTTTGTTGATCTTACCTTATTGGGCGACATCTATACAAAAGGAAGTTGGGGATTAAGTATGCTCACAAATTACAAAGTGAAATATAGATTCAGTGGAAGCCTAAATGTAAAATATAATCGTAATGTCTTCGGATATAAAGACATAAACTATTCCCGAGAAGATTTATATGCAATACAATGGCGTTATGTTCAGGATCCAAAAGCAAGACCTAATTCAAGTTTTTCTGCTGATGTTAATATGAGTAGTTCAAAATTTGACAAATACAATTCCTACAACGCAAACAATTATATGTCAACAAATAAAACCTCAAGTATTTCTTACAGTCAAGTATTCCCGAACTCTCCTTTTAGCATGACAGCTGCATTCAGACATAATCAAAATAATTCTACAGGAGCTATTTCGTTGACATTGCCGAATTTTTCATTCAATATGAGCAGAATATATCCCTTTAAAAGAAAAGTGAAGGTTGGAGAGACAAAAATATATGAAAAAATAGGGATCTCATATTCAATGAATCTGACAAATCAAATAAATACTTCAGATACATCATTTTTTGACTTTGGTTTCGATAATATTACCAATGGAATAAGCCACAAAATACCTATCAGCACTTCGGTTAAGTTTCTTAAATACACAACATTAACTCCTAGCTTTGACTATACAGAACGTTGGTATATGAAATCATTGTCACAATATTGGGCTTTTGAAGATGAAACGGACTCAATAGGATCTCTTAAATCAGTGTACGAGGCTAATTTTTCCAGAGTTTGGGATTATTCAGTCAGGTTAAACTGGTCAACACAATTGTATGGAACATTCAACTTTAAAAAGGGAAATCTTAAAGCGATAAGACACGTAATGTCTCCTTCGATAAGTTATAATTATCTACCGAACTATGGACAAAAAAAATATAATTACTATGATGAATATTCTAGGATTCAATATAACGGGACCACCGGACAATATGATACAATAGGATATATTTATTCCAGATTCCAAGGCTTGCCTTACGGTACTCCATCACGAGGTGGTGCAGGTTCCATAAATCTGAATATAGGTAATAATCTTGAAATGAAATTAAGAAATAAAAATGATACCATAACTCAAGACAGAAAGGTAAAATTGTTGGAAAGCCTCAATATCAGCACAAGTTATAACATTATTGCAGACAGTCTTAACCTAGCTCCACTGACAATAAATGCACGAACCAAGATAAAACTACTGGATTTGAATTTCAATACCAGTCTCGACCCATACGCTGTTGCGTTAAATGATTACGACAATGAAGTCCGAATAAATCAGTTTGCCTATAATGTTAATCACCAGCTATTTCGTTTAACAATTTTAAATTTTTCGGCAGGTTTTTCATTAAATTCAAAAATGGCTGAACAAAAGACACAAACAGAAATTGATCCATATCAAACCCTGTACGGTTACCCTGACCAATACGTTGATTTTGATATTCCTTGGAATGTTAGAGTTGCTTATACATTCATATATACCAAACCTTATTTCGAATCAAATATAACACAAATAGTCAATATATCGGGGGATTTCAACCTGACAAAAAAATGGAAAATAAGTTTCACCAGCGGTTATGATGTCGTTAACAAAAAAGCTACATATAGTACAATTGATGTGTACAGAGATCTGCACTGCTGGGAAGCCAGTTTACATCTGATTCCTTTTGGAGAACACAAATCATATATGTTTCAGATAAATGTCAAAGCATCAATGTTAAAAGACCTAAAACTTGCAAAAAGAAGAAGCTGGTATGATAATTTCTAAGACAGGTCAATCAATAAGTCTCTAATGAATTATTATTAAGTATTTTTTAACAAATCATATTTTTTCATTTTTATATTTTTGTCTGGCAAACTATTTGACAGGAAAATGTGTCTTAATTAAAATTTGTTAATTTTGCGAGTTAAACTAATAAATAAGAATGGATTATGAAGAAAGCCTGTTTTTTGATTTTAGTCGTATTCACTGCTCTTTTGCTTAATGCTCAGGCTTATGAAATTAAAGTAAAGATAAATGGAATAAGCGATACTTTAATTTATCTTGGGCATCATTTTGGTGAAAAAAAATATGTTATTGACACTACAAGAATTGACAGTAAAGGTAATGCTGTATTTAGTGGGGACAAAGAATTAGACAAAGGCATTTATCTGATAGTCATGCCTTCAAAAGGTATGACTTATTTTGAGATTCTTATTTCAGATAATCAAAAGTTTTCTATTGAAACAGATACGATCAACTTTACTAAAAACATGAAAGTCAAGGGTTGTAAAGAAAATATCGTTTTTAATGAGTATCAATTAAAGATGGAAGATATTCAGAAAAGAAGGATGGAACTTAACAAAGAGTATGAAGCTGCCGGCGAAAATGAAGATGAGAAAAAAAGAATTTCAGACTTGATGAATTCACTTAATGATGAAAGACTGGAATACATGGATAAAATAATATCTCAAAATTCCGGTACATTTTTCTCTAAGGTTCTTCTTGCTCTAAAAGAGGTTAAAATTCCAGAATCTCCAAAAGATGAAAACGGAGAAGAAATTGACCCTCAGTTTCCATATAAGTTCTATAAGTCGCATTATTGGGATTATATTGATTTCTCAGAAAATGGACTGTTAAGGACACCTATATATGAAAACAAATTGAATTACTATTTTGAGAAAATGGTTGTTCCGATAGCTGACTCTATGATGCCTGAAGCACGCGCAATCATTAGAAAAACTTACGAGGGAGGAGATAGCCTAATGTTCCAGTTCACAACTTCTCATCTACTGCATTACTTCGAATCATCAAAAGTCATGGGATATGATGCTGTATTTGTTGACATTGCCGAAGAATGGTATTTAAGCGGAAAAGCATGGTGGGCAGATAGCGTTTTTATGCCCAAACTTATCGAAAGAGTAGAAAAAATAACTCCTACAAAACTTGGAAACATTGCAATTGATTTAACAAGAATGCAGACAATAGATGATAAATATTTATCATTACATCAGGTTGACGCGGATTATACAATTCTAGTTTTTTTTGAACCAAGTTGTGGCCATTGTAAAAAAGAAGTACCGAAATTGATGGACGAATATAGAGATAGCCTAAAAATACTGAATGTAAATATTTTTGCATTATATACTCAGTACGATAAGGAAGAATGGAAAACATTTCTGGATGAGAAAAACCTATATGAAGATGGTTGGCACAATGTTTGGGACGGACCATATCCACATTCAAAATTCAGAGACTTTTATGATATTTACAGTACTCCTGTAATTTATGTTTTAAATCGTGAGAAAAGAATTATCGGAAAACGAATTGGAGTAGAAAGTATAAAAGATCTTATTGAATTTGATAAAAAAAGAAATGAGCTTCAAGACACTGATTAAGTCTATTATAGTTCTGTCAAGTCCTGTTATGAAAAGAATGAAATACTACCTGATAGCTTTATTTGTTTTATCAGGTTTTTATGCATTTTCATATCATATCAGGGTCGAAATTTCAAATTGCCCTCAGTTTTATATTTATCTTGGTATGCACAAAGGTCCTGACTTTGTGGTAATTGATTCGGTTCCGGCAAGCAATGGGATAGCTGATTTCAAATCCGAAACGGTACTTCCACACGGAGTGTATTTCATCGTTATACCACCGCAGTCAAGATTTGATTTTATTATCGCAGACGAACAAAATATTGTAATTAAAACAGATGCTAACGATATACTGGGTCAATTGCAAATAAATGGCGAAAAGCAATATTCTTTGTTTAATGAAATGCAGAAAGAAATTGCTATCATAAACAAAAAAAGAACTCAATTATCAATGGAGCTTGAGTTTTATAAATCATTTAAACCTGATACTGTAGAAAAAATCAACTCATTAATTGACAGTTTAAATCATTCTCAAACAGTTCTTTACTCAAAATATAAAGCTAAACTTAACCCCATTGATTATCTTTATAAAGTATTAAATATTCTTGAACCTTTTCAAGTCCCTGACCAAATAAAGAATATGCAATACACCGACCCGTTAACGCATTATAATTACTATAAAAACCATTATCTTGACAGAATTGACTTTAACGATGAATCACTGTTAAACACTCCTGAATTTGTTTTTCACAAACTGCTTAAGGATTATTGTTTTTATTTTTTTGATACGAGAATAAATAAACCAGATGAAGTTTATTCGGATATTGATAGTCTGATAACAAAAACTGATACTAATACAGAATATCGTCAATACATTCTTAATTATCTGATGTCGCGATATGAAAACCCTTCGGATCTGAGACTTGAGGCATATCTTGTATATATTTACAGAAATTATTTTATGGTTAACAAGCCTGATTGGGTAAGTGATGTGGCATATTCGGTAATGCAATATAAAATAGAAAGTATTCAATACAATATAATTGGAGAAATCGCGAGAGACCTCAAACTTCCTGATATTAACAGAAATTATCATTCCATTTATGAAATGACTTCGGAATATAAAATTTTATTATTTTGGGAACCTGACTGCGATATATGTAATGAAACAGCTTTAATTTTGAGTGGAAATTATCCAAAACTAAAAGAAGAAACAAATTCTGAAATTTATGCTGTTTTATCAGGTAATGAAACAAAAGAATGGGTAGAATTTATCGAAGAAAACGGATTGGATTGGATTAATGTATATGATCCAGCTCAAAACAGTAATTTTTCAGTATATTATGGAACCTATAAAACTCCGAGATTATATGTTTTGGACCGTTATAATAAAATTATCATAAAAGATATTAAACCTGAATCTATATATAATTTCATCATTAATTATAATAAAAATTTGAAGGAAAACAGTGATAGGTTCAATTTCATTTTTGGTGAATGATTCTAATAATTGTAATAAATAAAGCCTTTACCAAAAATGTAAAGGCTTTATTTATTATTTTCACTAGTGATTAAACATCAATTTTTGCATAAGTTGCATGAGCTTCAATAAAATCGCGGCGTGGAGCTACCTCATCACCCATTAGCATTGCAAAAATATGATCAGCTTCTACTGCATTATCAATACTTACCTTACGAAGAGTACGTGTCTCAGGACTCATAGTTGTATCCCATAACTGCTCTGCGTTCATTTCTCCAAGACCTTTATATCTCTGTATATGTAATCCAGACTCTTTACCTTGTCCCAGTCTTTCGACAATTTCTGCTCTCTCATTTTCCGACCATGCATATTGCTCAACTTTTCCTTTTCGTATCAAGTA
>DAOOPK010000067.1:11960-12361 GCA_035388205.1 Bacteroidales bacterium | reverse complement strand
TTTTCTGTTTCTTTTGATTCCGAAATAGTTTGAGCTATCTCATTATTTTTACCAGATATTTCGGTTTCTTCATTTTCTTTAACTGTTTGAACAATCCCATTATCTTTCTGAATTTGGTTTATTTTCTTATTATTTAAAAGTAGATCAATTATAAAATATGTACCACAAATTACAAGAATTAGAGCAACTGCACCAACTGCCCTAAACATAAATGGATTTAATTTGCGTTTTTTTGAAAATTTGTTTATGTTTGATGTAATAGCCTGGTTTAAATCTTCTTTCGTAGTTAAAAAGCTTTCAGTTGATTCAAGCATTAGAACTCCATCAACAAAATCAGAACAAATTTCGCACTTAGAAAGATGTTTCTCAACAGCATCTGATTCCTCATTGCTCAATTCATC
>DAOOPK010000067.1:0-11950 GCA_035388205.1 Bacteroidales bacterium | reverse complement strand
ATCGTTGATATATTTTATCAAAATATCTTCAGCGAAACATTCCGAATGATCTGATATGTTATATTTTTTACTCATTTTTTTCGCTCATAAGTATTTTTAAATTTCTTTTACCGTTTTGCAAAAAAGTTTTAACTTCTTTCATTGTATATCCCGTAATTTGTGCAGTTTCAACATAAGACTTATTTTGCAGATAAAACAATTCTATGCAATTTCTTTGTTCCGGCTTTAGTTGATTTATACATTTTTCAAGTCCTTTATAATTTTCTTCTTTACTAATGTAGTCAGGATACATAACCTTATCCTGTTCCATAAAATCGTTCTGATATTTTTCGTAGTTGTCAATATATTGTTCCTGATGTTTTTTGGACCTAAAACTTAACAGGCAATGATTTCTCGCAACTGTGTGTAACCAAGGTCTGAAATTTTGCACCTCATGAACTAGTAATTTGTCCAACAATTCTTCGAAAATTTCCAGAACTGCCTCTCTTGCTTTTTCTGAATCTTTATGGTATTTAATGCAGATAGCATAAGTCAGACCTGTATATCTTTTGTACAATTCTCCAACACATTCTTTATCCTCATGTAATTTATAATGCCTAATGATTTCATCATCTGTCATTATTGAGAAATTGTGTCGTTTTTGAAACATCTGAATCGTATATATCAAAGTCAAAAGTATATAAAATTGTTGAAAAATGTTGTGAAAAAATGATTTGGAGTAATATTATAAGGAACAAAAATATCTCTGATAATGATTAATACTCAATTTTTGCAAATTTTTTAGTTATATATCTCACAGGATACCATGCAGCAAAGGTGCCAATTATCATTACTGTAACAAAAACATAAACAAAATCTGCAAAGTTCATTAAAACCGGATAATTTTCAATAATAAAAGAGCCATCAGTGCCGAGTTTTACCAATCCAAATTCTATTTGAATAATACAAACTGTAATTCCCATTATCAAACCCAGTATTGCTCCTGATGCAGAAATGAACAATCCTTCGAGAAAGAAAATGTTTCTTATTGTTTTATTATTCGCTCCCAAGCTTTTTAGGATTTGTATATCCGATTTTTTTTCAATTATTAGCATAGTAAGAGATCCTATCACATTAAAAGATGCTATCAATAGGATAAAAACCAAGATCATAAATATTGCCCACTTTTCGGATTGCATTATTTTATAAGCATATTCGTGCTGTTTATTGCGATCCATTATTTCGTAACCATTCCCCAACGAGTTTTCTAAAATACTTAATGCATCTTTTGTATTTGTATTATTTTTAAGTTTTATCTCTGCTGAACTTATGTCGTCTTCATATTCCAGTAATGTTTGCACTTCTTTCAGAGGAAGAATAACATATTTTGTATCATATTCTTGTTGAATTTCAAAAATACCCGAAGTATAAACAAGACATTGATTTATGTTGTCTGTTGCATCCTGAAAATTCCCTTTAAGATCTTTTGTGCGTCCTGGGATATAGATTTTTAGGGGAAGTGCAAAATCAACTGTCAAACCCAGATTATATGCTATACCTTGTCCTGCAATAGCGCAGGAAGCCAGATCATTTTTAAGCATATACTCACCAACAACTATCATTGTGTCTATGCCTGTAACATTTACATAATTGTTATCAACGCCCTTGATTGTGGCAATTATTTGTTTGTCGCCATATTCGAGCATTGCATTTTCTTCGAGACAGAAAGAGTAGTTTTCAATATAATCTGAAGAATTTAAGATGTTGAGAAATTTTTCATTAGGGCTAAAAGTTTTCCCTTCAGCAGATACTATTTTTATATCAGGATCGAAAGAGTTATATAGATTTTTTAATAAATCATCAAAGCCGTTAAAGACGGATAAAATAATTATAAGTGCTGCGGTTCCTGTTGCTACACCTAAAATTGAGATAAACGAAATAAAATTAATAGCATTCCTCGATTTTTTTGAGATAAGATAACGTTTTGCTATGTAAAAAGGAAAGTTCAAATTATGAATTTAAGGCGTTATCAATTCTTTCGATATAATCAAGACTGTCATCGAGATAAAATATCAGTTCAGGGATTCTACGAACATCATTACGGATTGAATTTCCAAGTTCGAAACGTATTTTAGAGATGTTTTTATTAATTTCTTTAATAATTTTATCCGCATTATCTGATGGAAAAATGCTGATATAGATTTTTGCCAGTCCTAAATCCGGAGTCATCCTTACACCTGAGATTGTCAGCAGACGTCCGGGCACAAGCCCGTTGAATTTTCTTTGTATGATCAAGGCTAATTCCTTCTGTATTAAACCTCCAACCTGAGTTTGCCTTTTTGAGTTTTCCATGATATTTTTTTACAAAGATAAGTTAAAAAATACATCCGTTCAAAATATATACTCATATCAATATATTTGAAAATCAATTAGACTATTTTTTAATTCCCAGTATTGTTTTACACTCTATTTTAACAGATATACAAAATCAAGTTCTTAAAGAGGAGTAGGTAAAAAGAATTCTATTTCAACAAAAAGCTAAAATCTTCCCCAGAACTTATTTCCCTTGGCTCTGTTCCGTATTTAAACAAGCGAAGATTTCTTTTGCCAATCATAGACATTTTTTCGCCTTCGACAACAAACATTGTTGCTTCGCGTAATCCGGCAATATAAATATCGGGATTGACCACCATAAATTCGTTTATTCTGTCTTCGCGTGTTTCACCACCATGTCCATCAGGATTTTTATCAAGAAAGTGCGGATTAATCTGAAATGGGATAAGATTAAAAGCGTTAAAACCCAAAGGGTCAATAATAGGCATATCGTTAGTTGTTTTTATTGTCGGACAAGCCATATTCGAACCTGCACTCCATCCAACATATGGTGTTCCTAATAAGACTTTTTTGCGAACAGGTTCTATAAGTTTGTTTAAATGAACATGACGTAATAAATTCCATGTATTTCCACCTCCAACTACTATAGCATCTGCGTCTTCAACTGCTTTTACAGTGTCTGTAAAGTGATGTATAGAAACTATATCATGACCAATCTCGTTAAATCTTGATTTCACTTTTATTTCATAATCATCCCATTTTACTGTAACTCCTGCGTAAGGTATAAACAAACATTTTATTGGTTTATTACCAAGAAAGTCGCGGATATTATACTTCGGATAGTCAAGATAGGCTTCGCCTGCATTAGTCGAATTGCTGATAAGTAATAGTCTCATAGATATATATTTTTTGATAAAAATAGGCAAATTTTTTATAAATCCAAACTCATTGTTATTACTATAAAAACGAATTGGTTGTTTTCATTGATTATTGTTTTTTGAATTTTAGCTTTTCTGCAGCATAATGATATGCCCCTAAACTTATCATTTCGCTGGTGTCAAAATTGGAAAACATAAAAGCACTGCGTGGTTCATAATTATAATTAATTTCTTTTTCAGAAAATGGGATTTTTATCTTTTTATGACAGGGACTTAGAAATTCGTGCATCTCATTTTCATTATTCAGGCAAAAAACCTTATGTGTTAATCTGCGATTCTTACTACCATTCAATTTGTTAAAACCCCTCTCAAGTTCAGATTTAATGCCCGGAATTATTAATTCTTTTGCTCCTGCAATACCTCCACCAATAACAACAATTCCGTCAAATAGTGTAATCATATTAGCTACAGAGTCTCCAATATATCTTCCGAGTTTTTCATAAGTTAAAACTGCAGCAATTTTATTGCCTTTTATTTTTCCGATTCCAATTTCAAAAATTTCTTTGGGTTGCGGACAATCAATAATGTCAATTTTGGCAAATTCAGAGAAAAAATATCTTACTGCTCTGATACTTATCCCTTCTTCACTATTGTAGTCAGGACTTTGTCTGTTCGAGGTAACCCAAATTTCTCCAGCAGCAATACTGTCGCCTTTTATTAATATTTTGTCATGTACCAGTCCTCCACCAAATCCCGTCCCAATGGTCATTCCAAATATGTTTTTGTATTGTTTTGGATTTTTATTTCTTTTTAATTCCTCATTTATCATTGGCAATGTTCCTGATAAGGCTTCGCCATAGGTATATAAGTCTCCGTCATTATTAATAAATACAGGGATTTTAAATTTCTCCGATAGCATTGGTCCTAAAGCAACTCCTCCACGAAATGCAGGCAAATTGTGCAAATCTCCAATTATCCCATTATTGAAATCGGCAGGTCCGGGGAAAGCAAAACTAATTGCATCAGGTTTTTTTGCCAGATTTTGTAATATGTCCTGAAATCCCTCAATTATAGTTTTTAAACATTTCTCAAGATCATCGCTATAAGCGGGTTCCCTAATGATTTCCCCTTGTCGTTCACCATCACAGATTGCAGAAAAAACAAAATTTGTGCCCCCTGCATCTAAAGTTAAAACATTCATTTGTCGTATATTTATGCTTTTCAAAAATACATATTTTTTTAATCTTCGTGTTAATATAAAACATTAGAACAAAAATATTTAACTGTGATTTTATCATTGTTAAATATCTGATTATTATTATTTTTGTTAAAATTTAATGAATATGAATAGGATTTTTGTAGAAGCAACATGTGAAGAATGCAATAAGCAGTTTAAAACCATTTTTTGCAAACTTACGCCTGAGCAACTGGAATATTTACATAATACGAAATCGTGTACGACTGTAAAGAAAGGTAGGATTCTTTACGAAGAGGGGAACAGAATTTCAGGAATTTTTTGCATTAGTAAGGGTATTCTAAAAATTTATAAAACGGGTGTAGAAGGGAAAGAACAAATTATTAAATTCGCTAAGCCCGGCGATGTTATCGGATATCGTTCTGTTATTAATGGCGAACCTGCATGTACAAGTGTAAAAGTATTGGAAGATGCTGTTGTGTGTCATATAAATTCACAGGATTTATACCATTTATTGAAAGGAAACAGTGAGTTTGGAATAGAATTATTACAGGTAGCCTGTAAAGAATTGGGAGAAGCAAACGATTATATAACAGATATTGCTCAAAAATCTGTAAGAGAAAGGCTTGCTGAAATTTTACTGCATCTGAAAGATGAGTTTGGGATTAGCGCGGAAGGAATTATAAACATATCTCTTACAAGAGAAGAACTTGCAAATATTATTGGTACCGCGACAGAATCAGTAATCAGACTTTTATCTGAGTTTAGAAATGAAGGCCTAATTGAATTGCAGGGAAGAAAGATTAAATTGCTGGATATGAATAAAATAAAAAAAATCAGTAGCTCTTTTTAATTTTATTGAATGACAGATTCCGGAATAGAAAAAATTCTCAGGAAAGCTGTAAATTTAGAATTTATCAGCCATGATGAAGGACTTCTGCTTTACAATAAAGCTTCCCTTTCCGATCTTATGTACTATTCATCTCTTGTAAGGCAAATAATTCATCCCGAAAAAATTGTAACTTACATAGTTGATCGTAATATTAACCTGACTAATATTTGTTGTTCAAAATGTCTGTTTTGTAATTTTTGCAGAGCCAAAAACGATAATGATGCTTATATACTGACAATTGACGATTATCGAAAGAAAATAGATGAATTATTTAATGTCGGTGGGAATCAGATATTACTTCAAGGTGGTATGAATCCTGATTTGGATATATTTTATTATGAAAATTTGTTTAAAGAGTTAAAATATATATATCCGACATTAAAACTGCATGCACTTGGTCCTCCTGAAGTTGTTTTTATTGCAAAAAAATCGAAAATATCTTGTAAAGAAACTCTGATAAGACTTCGTAATGCAGGTCTTGATAGTTTGCCGGGGGCTGGTGCAGAAATACTATCTGACAGAGTACGTAAAATCGTAAGTCCTGCCAAATGCAGTTCAGAGGAATGGCTTAATGTAATGAGAACAGCACATAAACTTGGAATTACAACTTCATCAACAATGATGTTTGGACATCTTGAAACTATTGAAGAAAGAATAGATCATATTATTAAGATAAGAGATTTACAAAGTCAGAAACCGCAAAACACTAAAGGTTTTATCTCCTTTACTTTGTGGCCATTGGCAGGGAAAAATACCAGATTGATTAAAAAGTTTTCGGAAATAAAACAAATAACTGCACATGAATATTTAAGAATGCTTTCAATAAGCAGGCTTCTACTTATTAATGTCCAAAACATACAGGTTTCGTGGCTGACAATGGGAGAAGACATTGCACAATTATGCCTTAATGCCGGAGCGAATGATATGAGCAGTATTATGATTGAAGAAAATGTTGTTTCACAGGCAGGTAAAAACTATAAAATGGGGTCAACAGAGATGGAACAACTGATTCTGAAAGCAGGTTTTAAGCCAATAAGAAGGAATCAAGAATATAAAACATTAAAAGAGTTATAAAACCCTTAGCCATTATTTTATCCCAAAATAATTCGGACTATAGATTATTTCTGCGGTGTAGTCGGTGCTGTGGGATTGTTTGGCAGTGTTTGTTCTTTCTGCACAGGTTGTTCAACCTTTTTTGTTGGAATAGAAAAACTAGCTAACAAACAAAATAACAATAATCCTGCTGCAAGTGTCCATGTTGCTTTTTCAAGAAAATCGGCAGTCTTTTTAACGCCCATAACCTGATTGCCCTGACCAAAACCTGACGCTAGACCTCCACCTTTACTATTTTGCACCAATACTATTAATATCAACAATACTGCACAAACGATAATCATAACTGAGAAAAAGATATACATAACTAATTCTATTTATTTTTTATTAATACTTTAATTTTTTCAATTTGACCCGCAAAGTAAATACTTTTTTCGGGATATTTCAAAGATAATTTTTCATAAGTTAATATCGCCTTATCAAAATGCTCCTGTTTTAAATATATTTTAGCTAGTGTTTCGCTAAATAAACCATCGTCTTCAGCGAGTATCAGACTACTTGCAGCAGAGCCTTCAGATATGTAATTTTTATCAGGGATTATGCGAGGATCTGATTCTAAGAATTTGTCAATCAATTTGGCTTTGTCGGGTTTCTGCAATTCTTGATTATTATTTAATTTACTTTCGTCAACAGATACCTTTGCTGCTATTATTGGATTATAATCAGGATTTATTGACTCTCTTTCTCCTTCAAACTCAAAATTTAATAATTCATTATCATGTATTTCATGTTCTTCCGGATTTTCGTAAGAAATGCCCGTAGGAAAATAATCGTCAATATCTAATATGTCTCCTTTGATTTGTGTTTCTTTTTCTGCACTAATTGGCTGTACTGCAACGTTTAAATCTAAAATAGAAATCTCCTCTTGAATGTCCTTGTTTAAGTTTTGTTCCGGAATATACTTACCATTAATTATTCTTCTCAGGACTTGCCGATCAGGAATATAAATCGCTGCAGTTTTTAATTTACTTTCAAATCTTACATCTTTCAAAACATGCAGGTTTTTAACATATAAAATCCATGCAGACTGAAAATGAGGAAATTCTTCCAATAAAAGTCTGATGTTTTCAAGGCTCTCTGAATTGAGCAATGAAAAGTCCGAACTGTATTTATTGAAATCTTCCCTATTCATATTACCAATTTGCAACAGCTTTGTTAAAAACATCAGTTACCAGTTCATTACTTATTTCCTGAATAAGATCATTTTCTACAGAAGACAAGCTGGTTCTACTATCAAAATCAGAATACCTACTGAAGCTCGTTTCAAAACTTTTGGCAGGTTCAATATTATTCGTGTATTTTACCTTTATTGTAATTGTCAGTCTGTTTAATGCAGCTGTTTCATTTCCCTGAAATGCCTGAGCATTAACAGTATAGTTGGTTATCATACCTTCAAAAACAAGATCCCCATCATAAGATACAAGTTCCAGATTTGTTTGAGACAAAAATTTGTCTTTCATCGCTTCGGTGAATACATTACTTAGGTTTGGCTGGACCAAACTCGCCTGATTGGGGAAATAGTTAATCTGAACAGTTTTGATATTTGCATCAATGTCTGCTCCGGTAAAAGAATATCCTCCTGTACATCCGTAAAAAAACAAAATAGACAGAAATCCGGCTAATATGTATATATATTTAAATTTCATCTTTGTGTGGAATGGTCATTTTAATATGTTGTATTCTTTTATTTTTCTATAAAGTGTTCTTTCCGAAATCCCCAGTTCCTCTGCTGCAAGTTTTCTTTTATTGTGATTTTTCTCCAAAGCTTTTATTATAAGCTCTCTTTCCTGCTCTGCGAGTGAAAGGACTTCTTCGACTATCTCACCTTGTTCTTCTATATCTGAATTTTGTCTTATTGTATCGTCATTATAGACTCTTGTAACACTGTTTATCTTATATTCATCCAAGTTACTGACAATATTTTCCGGATATTTTTTAACTTCGAATTCGGGATTTTGACTGATTATATCATTGACCAGTCGTTTTAATTCGTTCATGTCTTTTTTCATGTCGAATAAAACCTGATAAAGGATTTCGCGTTCAGAAGAGAAATTATCAAAATTCTGTTTTTTTGTTAAGGCCGGCAAACTAGATGCATCAGCTCCTGTAAGGTAAGACCTTAAAATATCTGCTGTTATCATCCTCTCTTCTTCAATTATGGAGATTTGTTCAGTTATGTTTTTCAATTGCCTTACATTTCCTGGCCAGCGATAAGAATTTAAAACATGAACGGCATCTTCTGTAAGTTTAACAGCCGGCATTCTGTATTTCTCAGCGAAGTCGTTTGCAAATTTCCTGAAAAGTAAAAAAATATCTTCCTGTCTTTGTCGAAGTGGTGGGACAAAAATCGGAACAGTATTTAACCTGTAATACAAATCTTCGCGAAATTTTCCTTCTTCAACCCTATTTTTTAAATCAACATTTGTTGCTGCCACTACCCTTACATTTGTCTTTTCAGCCTTGGACGAACCCACTTTTATATATTCTCCGGTTTCGAGTACTCTTAACAACCTTACCTGAGTTGATAGTGGCAATTCAGCCACTTCATCAAGAAAAATAGTTCCCTTGTCGGCTTCTTCAAAATAACCTTTTCTGTCGCTGTGTGCGCTTGTAAAAGAGCCTTTTACGTGACCAAACAGTTCTGAATCTATGGTTCCTTCGGGAATTGCTCCACAGTTAACAGCATTGTAATTATTATGTTTTCTTAAACTTTGCGAATGAATTATTTGCGGAATTCTTTCTTTTCCCACACCACTTTCGCCCGTAATCAACACCGACAAGTCCGTTGGGGCTACCTGTACAGCAATATCCAGAGCACGATTTAGTCCCGGGGCATTCCCTATTATTTCAAATCTTTGTTTTATACTTTGCAAATCCATAATTCTGTATTACGAATATAAATCGCAAATTTAATAATTTTTGAATATAAATATGACAAAATGGCAGGATTTTAAAAAGTTTGGCGAATTATTACTTGTTTCCCATTTTTTTAATAGTTTTGTTTTTGAAATTTATTAAATATATGAAAATTTTTATCCCCCTTTTTATTCTTTTTTCTCTGTCTTCATTTGATGGTCAAGCTCAATCATATTCGTTTTTTATAGCAGGGCATGTATATGGCACGCCTGGCGTTCAAAATGTAGGATTCCATCCACCATTTAAAGCAAAATTTGAATACATCCAAGGTCGCGAAGACATCGAATTTGGAGTATTTTTAGGCGATTTGGTTATTTGGGGATCAGAAGAAAAATGGGATAACATAGTTGCAGAAATAGATACTCTAGGTTTGCCTTGTTATATAGCTTTGGGCAATCATGATATGAAAAATCCCGAATATTACTACGAAGAGTTTGGTAATACAACCTATTACAGTTTTTCGTACAATAACGACCTTTTTATAATCCTAAATCCAAATATAGATAGTTGGAATATTTCAGGAGAACAGCTTACATTTTTGCAAAACACACTTTCGGAACAAGCCGATAGCCATGAAAATATTTTTGTAATGATGCACCAGCTTATATGGTGGGCTCCGGATAATCAGTATTCGGTGATTACTCTTAATTCTACCGAGGGTCGTGCAGATGAAATAAATTTCTGGACAGAAATAGAGCCTCTTTTTAATAATCTTGACAATAATGTAATTATGTGTGCCGGAGACCTTGGGGCTGCATCTTATGCAAGTAGCCTTATGTATGATCAATATGATAATATTACTTATATTGCAACAGGAATGGGAAAACTGACAGACGATAATTTCATTGTGATAAATGTAGATCAAAATAAAGACATTAGTTATGATTTAATATGTCTTAATGAAGAAGAACTAAATTGTCTGGGAGATTTGGAAGATTATGAAATTTCTCCGATATCTGATATCAATACAGAAGAGATTAGTTTGTATCCCAATCCCACATCTGATATTTTCTCAATAGACTTTGGTAATAATATAGGCAACAAAGAGATATTTGTGTGTAATTTAAATGGAGAAATTGTTTACAATGAAATATATGGTGTAGAAAATTTAATTAGTATTAATACAAATTCTTTTGCATCAGGTGTTTATTTTGTCGAAATAAAGTATCAAGATAAAATTGAAGTAAAAAAATTGATTATTCTTAAGGATTAAAGTAGTTTGGAAATAAATTCTAATATATTGAAACAATTTATTTGTAAAATAATTGGTTTAAAATGAATTTTAAAAGTTTGTATCTAATTATCATTCTTATTCTTTTTTCATATTTGACAAGTGCACAAATAATTGGAGGCCCTGAATACGAAAAATCATACGATATGATAAGTGATTCAGCAGGTAATCTATATTTGACAGGTTTTTCAGGATCATATAATAAAGGTAATAAAGAGGCTTATATAATAAAATATAACACTCATGAGAATAGCTTCAGTTACAAAACTTGGGGCAAGGGCTTGCAAGATGAATTTCGAACGGTATCGTTAACTAATGATGGATTTATTTTTTCAGGATCATCAATGTGGATGGAAGATAAAGCTATTCAGGCTGTTTTGGCAAAATATAATTCAGAGCTTGAACAGGAATGGATAAATGACTATGGTAACAATCACTTTCAACATTTTTATACTGCACTAGTTCACAGTAACAGGCAAATATATGCAGCTGGTAATGACCGTCGCAACACATGGCCATCTCTATATTTTATCTGTACCGAAAGCAATGGGAAACTAGTTTGGGAAAGAATTTGTTCAGATTATATCTCAGCATTTATTGTGGATTTAATAGAAAAAGAAAATGGAAACATTGTTGCATTATGCAGTCAGGGGGGGTTTTTTAATCTTGGATCACAATGGCATTCACATAAATTCAGTAATGCAAACATACTTTTTATTGAAATAGATAAAAATGGCGAAATTGTTTATAATTATATAATCCATAAAAGACATCATGACATTCCTATTAAAATCATGCATGCAAATAAAGGAAATTTTTATCTATTATCTCATTCTCAAAGCTATAGGGAAGGAAATGGATTTGACATTTGTTTAAGTTTACTTGACCCCGAATTCAAAACGATATGGGTAAAATGTTATGGAGGACTAAAATTTGAATATGCAGCAGATATGGAAATAGATGCTGATGGCAATATTCATATTGTAGGCACAAGCGGCAGTGCTAATGAAGATTTTCCAGTTATTTTTTATTTAAAAACAGATCCGAAAGGCAATTTGCTCGAAAAAGAATATTTACTAGATAAATATAGAGGATATGGTTCTTCTATAGAAATAATAGATACAAATATTTACATATCGGGAACCATTACACTTGATGGAGATGATGATTTTGTACTACTTAAAAACAAAAGTTTGGCAAACAATGATGTTAAGATTGAAAATACTGTTTTTTATGATAGTTTAACAGAAAAAAGAATAAGTCTTTTTAACAGGCAAATATTTTTAAATAGTGATAGTTTAGAAGTTATAATTATGGATTCCAATGCTAAGCAAATTGAAAATTATTATGTTGAAAAAGTTGAAAACGATGACTATTTATCACTTAATTTGGATACTTATACAGCAGGAATT
>DAOOPK010000066.1:0-12617 GCA_035388205.1 Bacteroidales bacterium | reverse complement strand
ATATATTTTATAATTTTGTTAACAATAAAGTTGCATTTGCTAGTTGAATGTACGGATTTATAAAAAATTATAAAAAGACTTCATAATTAAAAAAAGATAAGTATCTTTGCCGTTCAATTTTGCGGGTGTGGCGAAATTGGTAGACGCGCTAGACTTAGGATCTAGTGCCGCAAGGCTTGGGGGTTCGAGTCCCTTCACCCGCACAATGACCGCAGGGATTTCTTCATCGGGATTATTGCGGTCTTTTGACTTTTGAAATTTAGTAATTTAAAATTCTGCTTGATGGAAGTTGTAAAAAATCAAATTGACGAGTTGAACGCAACTCTGAATGTAAATGTTAAAAATTCTGATATTGCTGAAAATGTTGAAAAAACATTGAAAGATTATCGCCGCAAAGCTACTATTCCTGGATTTAGGCCGGGAAATGTCCCAATGGGATTAATAAAAAAAATGTATGGTAATGCTGTAATTGCGGATGAATTGAATAAGACAGTTTCCAAATCTTTGTCCGATTTTATGGTAAATGAAAAACTTAATATTCTAGGCGACCCGTTACCGGACGAAAATCAGGAACAAATTGACTTTGGAAAACAGGATAATTATAATTTCATTTTTGATATTGCATTGGCACCAGAATTTGAAATTAAACTGACTAAAAAAGATAAAATCAACAGATATTCCATTAGAGTTGACGATGAAATGAAAGAGAAATACATTAATGGATACAAACAAAGATTCGGAAGTTTTGAGGAAGTAGAAAAATCTAAAGAATCTTCGATGCTTACTGTAAGTCTGGTTGAGATAAATGATGCAGGCGAAGTCGTTGAAAAGGGTATAAGTAATGACAATAGTACAATTTCTATCAAAGTTATTAATGATAAAAAAATAAAAAAGTCTTTGGTTGGTCTTAGTAAGGATAGTTTTGTAGATATTGATCTGAAAAAAGCCTTACCAAATGACACTGAGATTTCATCGGTTTTAAAGATTAAGAAAGAAGAAGTTGAAAAGATAAATTCTATGTTCAGGATGACTGTGAAGGAAGTCAAAGAATTTAAGGAAGCAGAAATGAACCAGGAGTTTTATAACAACTGTTTTGGTGAAAATGCCGTTAAAGACGAAAAAGAATTTAATAACAGAGTAATAGAAGATATCAAAGCATCATTCAGCCGCGAAACTAAATTCAAACTTTTGCTCGATATTAAAGAAAAGCTGATAAAAAAGACAGATTTTAGTTTGCCTGAAGCATTCTTGAAAAGATGGTTAAAAGTTTCCAATAAGGAATTAACTGATGAACAGATAGAAAAAGAATTTGACCGTTTTATTGAAGATTTGAAATGGACTTTGATAAAAAACAAAATTGCAAAAGAGAATGAAATCAAAGTTAGTGATGAAGACTTGAAAAAAGCCGCAAAACAGCAGTTATTAGCTCAGTTCTCTCAGTATGGAATGTCATATATTCCTGATGAGTATCTTGATAAATATGCTAAAGAAATGCTTGAAAAAGAAGGTGAAGCCAACAAGCTATACGAGCAGGAAATTGAAGAAAAAGTTGTTGATTTTGTTGCAGAAGCGGTTAAACTGGATGAAAAGGAAGTAACTATGGATGAATTTACAAAACTTTTCAAATAATATCTCAATTACCTGACTTATAATTTCTTATTTTTTATCGTCATTCCTTTTAATTTCATATTCTATGAATACTGAAGAATTAGACAAATATTTACGTGATTTAAAATTTATTGTTGTTTCGGATGTTGAAACAGGTAAACCATTTGCCATTCATTTTGGATTTCATCTGCCTAATTTACATTCAGAAATTTTTGCTGATGCCAAACTGAAATATAAGGATATTAAGAAAGATATTTCTGTTCAGGGTGGGGGTAGGATTACAAAAAGTGGGAATAAGATTGTTTTTTATTCACAATCAGAAAGATATGGTCGTTACGAAGATACAATAGTATTAAGCCTAGCTCCGAAGCATGAATTGTTTGCAGGATATGGTTTTGAGTTTTTTTCCAAAGCGGGTGAAAATGATTTGAATAGTATTATTTAATCCACCAGCCTAATATCAGCCTTACATTGAAATGATTGCCAGTTATATTATGACCGTCATCATACATAAAAAATGTTCTTCCGTACTGCAGGTCAACTATAAGAGAAAAGTTATTATTCCATAAGAAATTATATCCGGGCTCAAGAAAAACTGAAATACTCTTATGCTTATAAAAAACATTTCGTGTAAAAGCTGAGCCTATCGCAACAAACAAGCCTGATGGGGTTTGTGGAGAGGAATTTGAAAATCTTATATAATAAGGAATAGTAACCTCTGCTCCGATGTCAACCAAAGCCGAACCAATATTTCGTATTCCATAATTCAATAGACTAATTCCTCTGATATCGAGGTTTTTTGTTATGTTGTATTCCAGCACCAAAGGTAAGATATTAATATCAAAACAACCTTTGGGATATGATTTCTTAATAGTTACAGAAGGATTTATTCCGATAAGCAGAGTCTTGTTTTGTTGTGCTTGTGCAAATATGCAGACAAAAACAAAAAGAAATATAACTGAATATTTTTTCATAATAATTACACATCAGAAAGGATAACCGATACCAAAATTAAAAGTAAAATCGCTCAATTCAAAGGTTTCAAAAGTCCCAAACCATCTTTTACCATCAGATAGAGAAGGATCATACAAAGGTATCCCAAAATCAAATCTTATAATAAAGAAAGAAAGGTCTATTCTTGTTCCGAACCCTGTTCCTATTGCAATTTCCCTGTAAAATCTATACCAGTCGAATAGTGCTCCGGCACGATTGTCATTTTTGTCCACAGCCCAGATGTTTCCTGCATCGAGAAATACTGCACCGTTAATAAAAGAAATAAGTTTAAAACGATATTCAAGATTAAACATTACTTTCATATCGGCAATCTGGTCATAACTGATAGTGGGATTATTATAGGACCCCGGACCTATTGACCTAACCTTCCATGCTCTGATGTCGTTTGCTCCGCCTATAAAATACTTCTTTATAAAAGGCAGACCTTTGGTTGAATTGCCATAAGGAATTCCAATACCGAAAAATCCCCTGTAAACGAGACTTCTGTTTTCGTCAAATACCTGATAATAGCGATAGTCAATGTCTGTTTTAACAAATTGGGCAAATTCAACACCCATAAATTTATACGATCCATCAACCGGTTCAATTCCTGCCATAGAATATATTAAACTTGGGATATTACCACTTGTTTCAATATTGAACCATAAATACGAAAAACTCTTCGATTTTGTGATGCTTTGATTATTGAACATCAAATCGTAACTTATAACTGACAGCAACTGATCTTCGTATGAATATTTAATATAAAGATGTTGAATTTGTTCTTGAAATTCGGGATTAAAATCAAAAATTTTAACTGAATATAATTCTATAGGATTAAAATAATGTGTTAGGTATTTGTTACGCGAACCTTTCCAGAAATAACCAAAACTTGCGTTTGCAATATATCTGGTGTAATCAGGGCGTTGCTGATAATTGAATGATGTTGAAATCTGCGTTTTCGGATTATGGTTTTTTACGAATTCGTAATTTTCATAGAAAGGAATCATTAATTTTGGTATATTGAGTTTTAATTCTCCTCCATATTCCAGCGTGTTGAATAACTTTGTTTTTGTTAATGTTTCAGTTTCATCATCAGAAGATTTAATTGTCTGAAACGACAAACTCCCTTTAACAGAAAAAAATTGGGCTCCTTTAAAAAGATTTTTATTGTAATAAGAAACAACACCTGCCATACCGAGATTCCCTGACGTATTATTCCCTTCCAATTCAAGAGAATATGATTGTTTGATTAATGGTGTCAGATAAACATGAGCATCAAGATACTTTTCTTTTTGGGTATCAAGAAAAACATCTTCGGAAGCATTCAGTTTGATGTTTATAATTTTGAATTGCTTTAGGTTAGAGAGGTGGCTGTGTGTCTTTTCAATATTTAAAATATTATATCTGTTCCCCGGTTTTATAAAACAAGATTGGAGAAATACAGATGGTTTTATCTTAAGAACATCAGTATAGATAATTTTCAAACCTTCTACTTCAAGGGTGTCGAGATGGTTAAAGTAATCATCCGGATTTGCGATTGCCAACTGGGAGTTATAATCAGCGTGTATATAAACATTGCGGATAACCTGAGGAATGAAAGTCTGATTATCAACAATATCTTCATCAAATGATTTTTTTATTGTCAGAGTTAATTCAGTTTCGTATCGTTGAATTGTTGTATCTGCATAATAATGAATGTTATTAATTGAAAAATAGTAATATCCGTTTGATTTAAGCATTCTGACCAGTCTTTCCCTTTCGGTTTGCAAATTATCAGTATTGAATTTGGCATTTGTCCTAACAAGAGAATTTGTTGTGTCGAGCATTACCAGTTCGTGTACTTTAGGATCAGTAATATCATAATTTATATGAGTGATAATGAATGGCTGACCTGTTTTTATAACATAGGTAATTGCTTTTTTCTTCTTCTTGGCCTTTTCCTCTACAGTTACTTCTGCATCATAATATGACTGAGCAAACAAATATGATTTTATAGTTGAGATTGTTTTGTCTGTTGCAAATTCATCATAAATAACAGGGGCTTCACCAATTCCGGTAAGCCATCTTGTGAAATATATTTTTTCTTTAGGTTTTTTGCCCTTTGCTGCTCTTTTTTTATTGATTTCAGACTCTTTTATTTCTCTTTTCTTTTCACGAGCGGCCTCTTTATCAGGGTCAATACTGTTATAAATAAGCAGATAAAATCTTATCCCAAGAGCTTTACGATTCGGTTTTTGTTTTAATGTCGTTTCAAGTTCTTCCTCATCAATTTCTGAATTGTCACAATCAAAACTTACTTTTGACAATAAAAACTTATCTTCGGGAACATGTTTCGTTGAACGACATGAAAATAACAAAACTGTTACAGCAAATATTGATATATACAAAACGATTCTGTTTTTCAATATTTTACAGTCAGGTTTTTTCATACATGCAAATATATATCAAATATTGTCCATTTCTTTTCATTAAAAGACAATTTACATCTGTTTTATCAAATTGCTTATGTTAATTTCTTTATTCAGATTTTATTCGTTTTATACGCAATTTAAATTCTAATAAATTCTTAATTGATGCTATTCCTCCTCCTGCAAAAAGGTAGAATACCGGCAGAACATAAATATCAAATCTTGAATCATGTTCTGCATAACTTAGAATTATTACCAGTAAATGTCCGGCAATAATTAGAATACCTGTAAGCCCAAGCTTGTTCTTACGATAAAACCATAAACCTATAAATGCAAAAATATATGCCGGGATTATCCAAAATAGGACACGTAGTTTATAGCCCGTAGAATGAAATGGCCTGACATGTATCAAAGTATAACCCGCCCGGTATGATGCGAGCTTTATTGAAGCCAATGGATGTTTGATTACATATTCAAATCCTGAAGTCCAGTTGCTTTTGTCAATTTCGGGTTCTTGAGGCATTTCAATATTAAGTTCATCATGACCCCAGACTGTTACTCCTTTCTGAAGATTGTCAACCGGAGATGTCAGTTGTATGTTTTTATTAAAAACCGGCACAAAAGACAATAATAATACAAATATTCCAAATGCACCTATTCCGCTTAATATCTTGTATTTGTTCGAAATCTTTAACGAAATAATCACTACTATAATATAGATAGGGAGCAAAATCCACCCGTTTGGACGAAGAGACATTGTAATAAGAAGAATTGCAATTGAGACTAAATAGTATTTCAATTTTTTTGTCGTCAGAACTTTTGCAAATGACCAAAAAGAAATAACTACAAAAGATGTATATAACGATTCTGTAAGAATATACAGATGCCATTTGACAATGAAAGGATTGCATAAAAACAGTGCAACAGCAACAAGACCTGCAATTTTTGAATTTGTCAGCAATTTCCCGATATCAAACAGCAAGTATGCAGCAAAAAGAGCAAATGAAATCTGGATTATAACAATAGATTCAGACGGTAAATTCATAATTTGTATCAGAGCCAAAATCATCATATAACCTGTATAGTGATAATCTCTGCCAGTTAAATCATCGCCATTTATGATTTTGTCAGCTCCGCCAATATATCTTTCTGTATCCAACCAATACTTTACGCCGACTTCGCCATTCGAAATTTTGCCACTTTGCCAGTTAATAAAATTCAGATACAGAAAGCAAATAACAGAAATACTTAGAATTATATAAAATATAAGATTCTTATTTTTTTGTAAGTAATTCAACAACGACAGGATAATATTATTTTGTAACAAATTCATTTCTCCAAAAATACTAAAAGCAGGAGATTATTCTGTTTGAATTCAGATAAAATAATTATGAAAAAATTTAACGAAACAATTCAAATTCATGTTTTTGTAATATGCTGATAGTCAATAGTATATAACTCATAGTCGTTTATTAACGGTTAAGTAACGGATAATATTAAATAACACTACCTCCCGCACGAGTTGCTCGGCTGGCTTGATAGCGATATATATCAACATTTGCGGTGGTGGAGTTACATTTAGCATATTTTACCCACTAAAATAAAGTTAGAATCGGAATATTTCACACAGCTTTATTGAATATTCAATAATTAAACACTAAATTTGTAAAGTTAAATTCGAATTATAGATGTAATCATGCATAAATACAAATCATATCTCAGAAAATTGCTTGCAGTAATAACTTGCTTTGTTGCTGTAATAATGTTTGCTTCGTGTGAAAAGGAAAACGATGAAGGACAAGGTGCTCAAGAAGTGTTTTGTACCGCTGATTTCCAGTACATTTTACTTAAAATAAAGTATCCTGATGGCCGACCATATCAATTTGATAGCAGTAAAGTTTTTTGGGTAAGTGAGAATCGCTATTTAGAACGTTACTCTTCTTATAGGATAGAGGGTCGTGTAAGAAGAGGTTATATTATTGTTGACGATATAATGCAGGAAGAATTACTAAACAAACAAGAAGTAATGCACTTTACAGGATATAAGAACAACAAAGTAGTTTATGAACGAGATGTTTTAGTAGGAGCAGACTGTTGTCATATTATGTATTTAGGCACAGAGCCACTAGAACAGATAATTGAGTAAATTAGACTACAATCAGAACAAGTATATTCACAAAAAAAAGCCTACAATTTATTGAAGGCTTTTCTCTGCTAGCAGTATAGTGTTGAATATCAGATGATTATAACCTATAGTCGTTTGTTAACGGTTAAGTAACGGATAATTTAAAATAACCCCTCGCTGTCGAACGATTGCATCGTGTGACTTGGTGCAATCGTTCGACAGCGAAGGGGTTGCGATTATTTCATATTTGTGAGTGAGCTAAAAAAACTCAATTTTTTGACAATTTTAATATAAGCAATTGCGTTAATTAATAGCATACTGCAAAAGTAATAATAGCCCTAATGGTGAGTTTAGGGTTGCCGTAAGCATATAAATATAATAATTGTTGTAATATAAAATTATGTCAAGATGAAAATTGTAATCTTAAATACAGCGTTATGTATTGTACTGTTGTCCACATCGAATATTTTTGCTCAGATAAAGTCGGAGACGATAGTTCTTTTTGATGTTAATAAATTCGAGCTAAAAGAATCTCAGAAATTGGTAATTGATAGTCTTTTAAATGGGATTACGGATAAAAATTATAAAATATGCATTACAGGTCGAGCTGATTCAAGCGGTAATATCGCTGATAATCTGGTTTTATCCGAAAACAGAGTCAGAACTGTTGCAGAATATCTTACACAGCAGGGCTTTGATTCAGCACGTATAACTTACGATTTTTTTGGCGAAAACCAACCTTTACTTAATGCTCAAAATAACCCTGATTTGCAACTTAATCGCAGTGTCTATATGCGTGTTTTTAGTCCCGAAGCCGAAAATCAAGAAGACACATTAACTTCTTATGATTTGTATCGCCGTTTCGAAAATGATACTATTATATATACAAGCAGTGGTGCACAGATAGTTATTTTTGCAGGAACATTTTTTCCCACTAAACTAGCAGATATTAATTTCAAAATTACCGAGGTTTATTCTGTTTGTGATCTGTTATTTAATAATAGTAGCTTGCAAACCGATGATGGAAACTGCCTGACATCTGCCGGAATGCTATATGTAAAACCAATGCTTGATACAGTTGAACTAACTCCCGGTGGAAACCGTAAAATTATTTACAAAATACCTATTGAATTAGGAAAAGAATTTGATAAAGAAATGAAAATTTATGTTGAAGAATTCAATAAGAAAGGGGAAAAGGTGTGGAGAAAAATTGATAGCAAGATTTCCACTGAAGATACTGGACAAAGATTCTATGTTTTTGAACTTAGTTCTTTTGGCGGAATAAATATTGACAAGCCAATAGGTGTCCTGTGTCAGAAAGAAGGTCCTAAAATCAGGGTTCGTGGTTTTAAATCTGTTGATATCTGTCAGACATATCCCGGAGAAATGTATCTTTCACGTGCTCAGAAAAGGAAATCTAATATTTATCAGATTGATGAGGTTGTACTTGATAAAGATCCTCAACTAACCATACTTGCTTATGACAAAAAAAGACATCCATATATTGCTGAAGGAAAGCTAACCGAACTTAAATTTAATAAGTCAAATGGAATTTTTAGAGTTAAACGTAATTACTTTAAACCTCTACCTGCATCTTATGTGGAGAAAAGTCCTGAGGATATTTTGTGTGAAAAATTAAAATGATTTGATTTTTTCGATACTACTGCTTCTCAGCGAGGGTACAAAATACGAAAAATAGTCGTTTATTAACGGTTAAGTAACGGATAATAATTAGTGAAAAAATTGAAAAATAACATAAAATATATAAGCAGTATCGTATTGAATGACAGATGATTATAACCCATAGTCGTTTGTTACTCCGCTGGCGCGGATTTGTAATCACTACCCCCTATGCTGCTTCCAGCGCGAGTTGCTCGCGTGGCTTGGTAGCAACATTCGTTGGAGGCAGTTACCCACATCCTTTTCATAATCTATTCTATTTCCACTCCATCCACTTCCCCCATCAACCTATCAGTCTCAGCCAATGCAACGATGATTTTTTGATAATGCAGAATATCGTCGAATTCGAGTTGGCGGTCTTTACGATCTTTTAGCCATTTTTGAGCAGGTTGATAGCCTCCGATGTAAAAATTCCATGCTACTTCGGGAACTCCTTCAAAATATTGGTTTGCGTTGATGTAAACTCTTTGCAATTTGCTGTCGTAACTTATCTTGGCAACTGTATTGTCGCCATCTGCCGGATAAGTTGTGATGTACTTATTTACTGTTGCACTTTCGAGCAAATGTATCTGCCGAATTTCTCCACCCAGTTTTACAAGTTTCCAAAATGTGTCATGGTCTTTTGGATATGGAACTCTCGGAAAATCTATCTTTAAAAACTCTTTGTACTTCTCTCTGTATGTTGGCGAATGCAAAACTGCATAAATGTAATCGAGTATATCAATAGGTGCAAAAGTATTTTCGTTAGATTCTTTCTCGTTTGTGAATGTTAAACCGATTTTGTCAGCAATTTGAGAAATGATTTCGGGGGTGAGATTGGGGGTTCTTGAAAAAGATTGTCCATTGGGTTGTTGTAGACTAACATCGGAATATATGTAAAGTGGTATAAAATTACCAGAGCCGAAACGACCTGCAGTTCCTGTTAAATTAGATTCAATGATAAATTTGGAAATGAAAACATATCTCCAATCAGAAACACACTGTCTTGATACAACTAAGCAAATATTATCTTTATTTATGATGTGTTTAGAAATAGCATCTCTTAATCTATCAACAATGTTTTTGTCATAGTAGATATACTGGGTATCAAAAGGTCTATATCCAATCTTAACAACTTGGGTTGTTTCGAACCTTCCTTTTCTTTTGTCCTGTAATTGCCATTCTGAATTCTCACTTATATTATATTTTTTTGTTAGTTCTGAATTGTCGATTTTGTCATTATAAAAATCCATAATTCTCTTGGATAACGTAACTTCTGAGGGAGAAATACTTAAAGAATCTCTGTGCGTTTGAATACCTAATGAATTAATTTTAAACAAATCAACTACTGCAAAGCCCGTGTCATAAATGTTTTTAACTCCAAAGTCTTTTTTTACATAAAAGTAATCTGGAGCAAATATTTGTAATTCTTTATATTTTATAGTTTTAAGGTCATTTTCATTTAAAAATTTATATTTCATTTCTCGTTTCCCATATAAATCAAAGTGAAATACTTTACCTAATTCATTTGCTTTTTTCTTTCCGTTTTTTACGAATATGTTTACTGAAACTCCTTGCATAATATCGAATACGTTAACATCGGCACTTCCGTCTGGTGACCTTTCTTTTTTCTTACTGTTGCCATGTAGATCAATAATGTAAATTTTATCGTATGTTTTAAGCAAGTTCCAACGCATTCCTCGAAATGTTGGATTGTCTAAAAATCCGTGCGGATTGATAAATGCTAAAATACCACTTCCGTTTTTTTCAATGAAGTGTTGTCCATATCGCAAAAATTTTACATAATCGTCATTGATAAATTTAGAGTTTTGTTCTTTAAGTTTTTCTTTCCCTCCTGGTTCTTTTTTGTAATCTTCCATTAACTTCATTATCCATTCCCCTTTGTTGGCACTTTCACCACTATACGGCGGATTTCCAATCACACACATAACCGGAGTGTCTCGTTTTATTCGGTTGGCTTCGCTCGCTTCGGTACTTAACCAGTTTGCAAACAGGGTTCCTGTGTCTTGGTGGTGTTCTTCGAGGCTATTGGTTAAGTAAACTCTTAATCTCTGGTTTGAGCTTGGTTTAAATCCTGTTTCTGTCAGTAATAATTCGAGTTTTAAATGTGCCATTGCATAACTTGCCATCAGCAACTCAAAACCATTAAGGCGAGGGATTAAATGATTCTCTACATAATTACTCCAGATTCCCTGTTGCCCTTCAAAATTTTTGTGAATATGCTTAATAGTTTCGGCTAAAAAAGTTCCGGTTCCGGTAGCTGGATCAAGAATTTGTACTTTATGTACTTCCTGCTCAACCATTTTGCCCTGCATATTTACTTTTATCTTAGTTTTGGATGTGTCGGCAAGTCCATTTGGCAAATCGAATTCTGTTTTAAGAATTTCGTCCACAGCACGAACAATAAAACTTACAACTGGCGCTGGCGTGTACCAAACTCCCCTGGCTTTACGCAATTTGGGATCGTACTCACTCAAAAAGGTTTCGTAAAAGTGAATTATTGGATCTTCGGTTTTGGTTTCTTTGCCGTAATTATCCAAAATCTTAGCAACATCGCAAGCAAGGAATATTTCCACAAGATTGTCAACAATCCATTTAATTCTATCATCAATATCCGGTCCTGCAATGTAGCCAAACAATTTACGCAAAAATGGATTTGATTTTGGGATCAGTTCCGCAGCTTCCTGTCGGCTAAAATCATCCAAAGTAGAATCGTGCAAGCGTGCAGCAAACATTCCGTAAGCAATTGTTTGAGCATATACATCAGCAAATGCTTTTGGAGTAATGTCGTGAATCAGAATTTCCTGAAAAGCAATCATCTGGTCTTTAAGTGTGCTGTCTTCCGAATTTACAGAATCGCTCAGTAAAGATTTTTCGATAACATCAGCAAGTAACCTTGCTTTTCCAGCCATCATTTCGGCCAGTCTTTTCGGGTTTTTAATTGTTTGCCCAATCTTTTTGCAAAATTCAATCAGCAAAAGCTCAAATTTCTCAAAGTTTTCGGTTTTTGCAATAATTCCTTTTGCAGTAATTTCAGCAATGCTTATTTCGTCAACTTTGCTGCCCTCTTTAAAGAATTGAAAAGTAAGATAATCGGTAATAATCAAATTATTGAGCGAGCTCCGGTATCTGTCGAACTGCTCCTTATATGATTTACTGTTTAGATCAGCACCCACATCCTTAGCCTCAACAAAAGCAATCGGAATATCTTTTTTCGTTAGAATATAGTCCGGTGCACCACAAGCCTGACGTTTAGGTTCGTTAGTCGCTTTTATGCCAGGCAACAATACTTCAAACAATTGCTGCAGGTCGCCACGAAAAGTATGTTCGGTTGAATTTCCAAGTTTGTAACGGCTGTTGATGTTAGTTATATATGTTTGCAGATTCATAAACACAGATTTTAGTCTTCAAAGTTAAAAAAGATTCGGATTGTATGAAATAATTGGTTTTTTATCTTTGAGGAATTGCTTCGCGAGCTCACCGCCCGCTGTCGTTTCGATTACTTCGTCGCTTGGGCGACTTGCAATGACCTTGCCTGTCCCACTTAGGCAAGGTCAAGGCGATCCACCTTTTGGTGGAGAAGCAATTCCCAAAACTAACTGCTCACTTAATCATAAACACAAAACAAAAAAAGCCTCCAATTTCTTGAAGGCTTTCTTTGGTCCCACTAGGGCATGATCCTAGGACCCTCCCGACTTTGGTCGGGATGCTCTAACCAACTGAGCATCCATTCACAAAAAAAGCCTTGTAATTAGCAAATTTAATTTCATCAATTTTTCGCAACTAGTTTTCACCAGTTT
>DAOOPK010000065.1:0-12623 GCA_035388205.1 Bacteroidales bacterium | reverse complement strand
GATTTTGTTTCGAGAATACTGAGTAGGTCATTTGCTTTAAAACATTCTGAGTTTTAAAGCAAATGACCTACTCAGTATTGACGGAGGATTTTGTTTCGAGTATGAAAGACTTTCCGAATCAAATTCATGGTCTTATAGTGATTCTGTAACAATAAAACCTCCCAAGCCTGATAAGCCCGAGATACTTGATAATTATCTGGCAAGTATATTTCTTGAACCGAAATTAAACTTTTTTAATCATCTGTTTATTTTAACAGGCGTTCGTTTTGACCAAAGTAGTATTTATGATCAGATAATTACTCCAAGAGCCGCGTTAATGTTTAACATAAAAAAACATAGTTTCAGAATTTCATATTCTGAAGCATTTAGAGCACCAAAACCCTGGGACTACACTTATGAACTTGGAAATGCAGATTTATTACCTGAGGAAATGTATTCTATTGAAGGAGCTTATTCGTTTGCTTCTAAATATTTCATACTTGATATAGTTGCATATAACAATAAACTTCAAAATGCAATTAGCCTAGAGTATTTAAGTGAAGGTAGTCGTTGGATTAATAGTGGTGAAGTCAATACTCAAGGAGGAGAAATATTTCTTAGATTTTCGTTAAAGAAATTATCTCCCTATATAAATTACACTTACAATTACAGTTTTGATGAATTTGAAAATCTAGTTCCTGAAATCGCCAAACATACAGCAAATGCCGGGTTTACTTATTCTTTAAATAAATATTTTCGAATTAATTTGCGTGCAAATTATGTAGGTAAACGGGAAAATCCAAAGGAAATAGTTTCAGTCCACAGTTTTTATGTTGATCCATATCTTATTTTTAATGGTAGTATTTCGATGATAAATTACAAAGGATTTAATGTTCAAATTTCAGTTAAAAACATACTAAATCAGGAATATTATCACACTTCAAACCGAATGCCCGATAGATACCGTCAACCACAACGAACAGTATTATTTTCCATAGGTTATAATATAAATAATAAAAAATGAGAAGAGGTATTTGCATATTATTATTATTTGTAAACCTGTGCTTATCTTCATTAAGCATTGCCCAAACTGTTGACCGTAATGTTGCAATCAGTGCCTATATATACAATTTTGCCAAAAATGTGGTATGGCAAAACGAAGAAAATATTACAGAATTCCATTTTTGCATCATCGGTAATGACAAGGCAATAATAAATGAAATGAAAACAATGTCTCAGTCAAAAACTATCAGAGGCAAATCAATAAAAATAACGAATTCAAACACGTTAACAGAAACTGACGCAATACATCTGATTTATGTAACGTACGAAAACAGAGAAAAAATAAGTGATATTTATAATTTAGTCGAAGGTAAAAACATACTTATTGTAACTGACCGATGTCCTAATAAAAATAATATCATGATAAATTTCGTCAATTCAGAAGACGGATCCTTGTTATTTGAAATAAATAAATCCAACATCACAGGTCAGAATATTACAGTTATGCCTGATCTTATTTTACTTGGAGGTACCGAAGTTGATGTTTCTACACTATACTACGAAGGACAGCAAACTTTACGGGATTTACAAAAGCAAATTGAAAGTCTTGAATATAAAAACAATCAGTTATATAAAATTCAGACAGACATTAAAATCAAATTAAATTATTATCAAGACAGTCTAAAAGAATTAATTTCCAAAACAAATGAGCAGCAAACTCTACTGGATAAGCAAAAATCTCTACTAAATCAACGCGATAAGGAAATAAAAAAGCAAAATCTAGAAATTCAGAAAAATCAAGAACATTTTGATCTTTTAACATTAGAAATTGAAACTCAGGATTCAGAAATCGAAAAAAGACAAGAAATCTTAGAGAGACAGACAAAAGAAATAGAAACAAAAAAACTGCAGATCGAGGAGCAGACAAGTACGTTAAAGAATCAGAATTTAACAATAAATCGTCAGCGAAATCTTATGTATCTAATGATAATTATCGTAATTTTAGTAGTTTCATTGATTTTTGCCATTTATAAGAGTTACAGGAACAAACAAAAAATGAATAAAGAACTTGAGAGAAAAGTACAGGAAAGAACTAACGAATTAAATGTTTTAAATACTGAACTGGAAGAACGTGTTGCTCAAAGAACTGCTCAATTAGTTGCGATAAATAAGGAACTGGAATCGTTTAATTACTCAATCTCGCACGACTTGCGTGCCCCACTTAGAGCCATATACGGTTTTTCGCAAATAATCTCCACAAGACATAAAGATTCTCTTAACGAAGAAGGAAAACAATATATAGATTATGTTGTGGCTGCATGTGTAAGGATGGAACAACTAATCAATGACCTTTTAAACTTCTCTCGTCTCGGAAGAAAATCAATTGAATTGCACCCAGTTGATATAAACGAAATCTTGCAGGAAATGCAAATGGAGTTTAAACAAAAGATTGAAGATATTCAGGCTAAAATGATTATTGATGACAACATGCCTGTAATCACAGGAGACAAATCTCTTTGCAGACAAATATTTATAAATTTGATAGACAATGCCATAACATACAGACGACCTGAAGTTCAACTTGTTATCCAGATAAGTTGTGAAGAGACAAAAAATAGTTATATTTTATCAATTTCGGACAATGGAATCGGAATTAAAAAAGAATACTGGGTAAAGATCTTTAATATTTTCCAACGTTTACATAGCGAAGAAGAATACTCCGGCACAGGAATAGGACTGGCAACTGTAAAAAAGTCCATTGAGCTCATGAATGGTGTAGTAGAAGTAGATTCAGTGTTTGGAGAATGGACAAGTTTTATAATAAAATTCAATAAAAAACAATAATATGGAAAGAATTGCTCATATATTACTGGTAGAAGATAATCAGATGGATGTTATTCTAACTTTAGATGCTTTTCGGGAGGCAAAAATAAATAATAAAGTAAACGTTGCTCGAAATGGCCAAGAAGCATTAGATTATCTGTTTGGTGAGGGAAAATTTGCTGATCGCGATGTATTTCCATTACCTTCAATAATATTACTGGATTTAAAAATGCCCGGAATTGACGGATTTGAAGTGCTTAATCAAATAAAATCTACTGAAGGCTTAAAAAGAATACCAGTTATTATATTGACATCATCAAAAGATGAAGGTGACAGAGCCCTAAGTTATGATATAGGAGCAAATAGCTATCTGCTGAAACCTGTTTCGTATGAAGGATTTATTGAAGTTGTAAAAAAAATTGATGATTACTGGTTCAGCCTTAATATAAATGCCCCAGAAAAGAAATAAATTGAAACTATGAAACAGCAAATTAAAATATTACATGTTGACGACAGTTATCTTGATCGAATGCTTGTAAAAGATATTCTGAATAATGATGCAATTGACTTCATGATTTACGAAGCTGATACTAGAGATAAATTCGAATCCCTTATTTCTGAAAAAGAGTTTGACATAGTACTAAGTGATTTTAACATTTTGGGATTTGATGGTTTACAGGTTTTAGAAATTGTAAAGGGAATTAATCCTGACCTACCAGTAATAATTGTAACAGGTACAGGTTCCGAAGAAGTTGCGATTCAAGCAATGAAAATGGGTGCTGCCGATTATGTAATTAAATCTGTCAAACACATAAAAAGCTTACCTCATGTTATCAAATCCGTTCTGACACATAAAGCTAAAGAAAAGGAACTTGAAGAAACCCAATCTGCTTTAACTAAAAGCGAATCTTTATTCCGTACCGCTTTCGAAAACGCTGCTATTGGAGTTTGTATGGTTGACAACAAAGGAAATTTTTTAAGCGTTAATGAAACTTTGTGCAGAATTACAGGATATTCGAAGTCGGAACTTGTCAAGATGAATATTGTTGATGTTACACACCCCAATGATATTGGCAAATCTATGACTTTTTTGGATCAAATCATCAATGGTTCATATACTTATATAAATTTCGAAAAAAGGTATTTGCATAAATCCGGTAAGACAATCTGGGTAACAATATCAACCAGTATAATTAAAAACGGGCAAGACGAACCTTCGTTCTTCTTCACCTATATACAAGATATTTCAGATAAAAAAAGGTTTGAAGAAGAATTAATAAGAGCAAAAGAAAAAGCTGAAGAATCAGATCGGCTAAAGACGGCGTTTTTAAATAATATTTCACATGAAATACGGACTCCGATGAATGCAATAATAGGTTTTGCCGAACTACTAAATGACCCCGGTCTTGATCAAGAAAGAAACAAAGAATACGCAAATACCATAATGCAAAGCAGCGAGCATTTGTTATCAATAATTTCAGATATAATCAGTATAGCAACTATCGAAGCAGGTCAAGAAAAACTTCAAACTACAGAGTTCAACCTTAATGAAATGCTGGACTTATTGTATGATCAGTTTAAAGCTAAAGCTGATGAAAAAAATATCAGTTTTAAGATAATAAAACCGTTGCAGAACAAAGATTCAATCATTGTTACAGATAAGACAAAACTAACTCAGATACTTACCAACCTTATCGGCAACTCGATCAAATTCACCGACAACGGAAATATTGAAATAAACTATGATTTACAGGACAACAATCTGGTATTTCAAGTTAAAGACAGTGGCATAGGCATCCCTGAAGATATGCATGAAGAGATTTTTAAAAGATTCCGCCAGATACAACATTCATCAAGTAGGCATTATGGAGGCTCAGGTTTGGGTCTGGCTATATGCAAAGCTTATGTAGAACTTATGGGAGGAAAAATATGGCTGAGTTCAAGACCAGACCAAGGAACGAGTTTTTATTTTTCAATACCATTCAAAGTAAATCATAATAAAAATAATTCCACAAAAAAAGTAGAACTTGTCGAACAACTTGTTCTAAGCAATAAGGTTAAGAAAATACTTGTTGCAGAAGATGATGACTCTAATTTTCTACTTATAAAAACTTTATTAAACCATGCTAAAGTTGATATTTTCCGAGTAGAAACTGGTTATGACGCTGTTGAAGTATGCAAAAATAAAACTGATATTGACATAATTCTGATGGATATAAAAATGCCTGAAATGAATGGTTTGGAAGCAACAAAAGAAATAAGAAGATTTAATCAGAAAATTCCGATAATAATCGAAAGTGCATACTTCGATGAAACAAACAAAGAAGAAGCATATAAAGCTGGTTGTAATACTTTTATCACAAAACCTATTAAGAAAAACATTCTGATTAGTTCAGTTAATAAGTTCTTCTAATTATATACTATGCAAGATAAAATCAAATAGCATGAAAATTAATAAAGCCTTTATAATTCTATGTATTATCTTCAACGGAGCTATTCTCAATTCCCAAACAATAAAGCGTATTTCGGCTTACGATAATAATTATGATGATAATAGCGGAATATTCGGGATAACAGATCATGCAGTGTATGAATACAGTTGGTACTACGATGAGTGGTTACAGCTACCCAATAATGGATTGTCCTTCGACGGGGATCAGGCAATTATAAACGAAATTTCTGCATTTGATGCCAATTCGCACAATCCAAGTGGGATTTATGTCATTTCTGATACTGCTGTTTTTGTTTATAACTATTATTCCGAGCTTTGGTACCCTCTTTATAATACCGGACTCTGTAGAATTGAAGGAATAGTTCAGTTGTCCGATTTAAGTGCTCATTATGATTTGGAAGATGATTATGAACGCATTTATGTTAAAAGCTGTGATCATATTTATTATTACAATTGGTATTTGCAAAATTGGTCTCAATTACCAAATACAGGTCTGAGTGAGAAAAAAATATATAAATCAACTTATCTTCAGTTAAATGTTTTTCCCAATCCAATAATAAATGATTACACTATTAATTTAAATTTGCCTGAAAACTATTCAGGTCGGTTAAGAATCGCAATATTTAACGAAAATGGCGAATTTATGAAAGAATTTTCAGAAGAATTAAATTCAGTTACTAATTATAAGATTGATCTGTCAGGAGATGATTTTACACCTGGACTATATTTCTATGAAATATCCGGAAAGGGATTTACTCAGGCAAAACGAATAATTAAACTCTAACTTTATAAATGAATAAATTTTTACTACTTTTTTTATGCTTCATTACAATTTCAGTCTTAAACTATGGGCAGAACATCGAAGCGTACCGGATTTTTGATGCAAAAGCAAAACCAGTCAGTACAAAAAAAATGCTTAAAGAACTGGCAGAAGCAGATATAATTCTATTTGGAGAGTTTCACAATAATCCTATTTCTCACTGGCTTGAATACGAGGTGAGCTATTATCTGAGCCAAAACAATAAAATAACATTTGGTGCCGAAATGTTTGAGTCTGACAATCAGAATGATCTGAACAATTATCTGAAAGATGAAATTGATAAGGCTACATTTGACAGTTTGGTAAGACTATGGCCAAATTATGAAACAGATTATTCGCAATTGGTTTTGCTTGCAAAAAAAACAAAATCAGATTTCATTGCAACAAATGTCCCACGAAAATATGCAAAACTTGTAAATCAAAATGGATTTGAATCACTTGATAGTTTACCGGATGAAGAAAAACAATGGATCGCTCCTATGCCAGTTGATTTTGATCCTGAACTAAACTGTTACAAAAAAATGATGGGAATGATGATGGGGCAATCCTCTCCTAACCTTCCCAAAGCTCAAGCTATAAAAGATGCCACGATGGCATATTTTATCCTAAAATACTATAAAGACGGTTATATTTTTATCCATTTTAACGGAGCTTACCATTCAGATAATTATGAAGGAATATTATGGTATTTGAAAAAACTGAATCCAGATCTAAGGTATGTGACAATTAGCACTGTAAGTCAAAACTATGTAAATAAACTTTACAATGATAACAAGGGTATTGCTGATTACATTATTTGCGTTGATAATAATATGACTACTAGTTATTAGACTTCTGCTCAACCAATAATCGGGTTTTGAATATCTTTTTTGACAGGAAATACAAAAGAAAAGCTATCAAAGAACCATAAATTGCCCCAACGCAAATATCTGAAGGATAATGTACTCCTAAATAAATCCTTGAATATGAAACAATACATGCCCAAACAAGGACAATAATTGTGTAATATTTTTTTCGAATGAATAATAAACTCAGTAAAGCAAGACCAAAACTATTTGCAGCATGACCTGAGAAAAAGCCATATTGCCCACCACGATACCCGTCAACTGTATGAACATTTTCAGATATTTCTGTATTATGAGTTGGCCTATACCTTTTAAATGTTTTCTTTGACAGATTAGAGCTTTGATCCGTTACTGCAAAACACAAAATTACGGCAACTAAAGGCATCCAGAAACTCTTCTTAAATATACGAATAAACAAATAAATGACAATAATAACCATCGGCATCCAGAACCAAAAGGATGAAAGGAACTGCATAACAGTATCGAGCCATGATGCATTCAAACCATTTAATGAATTAAATATTACTCTGTCAATATTTTCAATACTATTCATTATGTGTTCAATTTTTTCCAGATTATATCTTTCAGTTTATCAATATTCTTGTTCGCGACAGATGAAATAAAGACATTTTCTATACCTTTTGGCAAATCATTAGAAATCAAGTTTTGTAATTCATCATCAATCAAGTCCGACTTTGTAACAGCCAGTATTCTTTGTTTATCTAAAAGCTCGGGATTATATAATTTCAGCTCATTCATCAATATTTTAAACTCCTTATGAATATCTTTTGAATCAGAAGGAATCATAAATAATAATATTGAATTTCGTTCGATATGTCTAAGAAATCTATGTCCCAATCCTTTACCTGCTGCTGCTCCTTCTATTATTCCAGGAATGTCAGCCATAACAAAAGATTGATTGTCTCTATATGATACAATACCAAGATTTGGGACAAGTGTAGTAAATGGATAATCTGCTATTTCGGGTTTAGCAGCCGATACTACAGATAATAATGTTGATTTACCGGCATTTGGAAACCCTACTAGACCAACATCTGCCAAAACTTTTAGTTCTAAAATAAGAGTTGCTTCGATACCCTGAATTCCAGGTTGTGCATATCTTGGTGCCCTGTTAGTTGAGGATTTGAATTCTGCATTTCCCAGACCACCCAAACCACCTTCAAAGATTATTATTTCCTGATCATGTTTAGTTACTTCGCAAATGAATTCATCTGTTTCAGCATTTTTTGCTACAGTACCCAAAGGGACATCAATATAAATATCTTTACCATTTGCTCCGCTTTTCAAAGCCGAACCTCCATTTTCTCCATCTTCCGCAAAAACATGTCTTTTATATTTCAGGTGTAACAAAGTCCATTGGTGAGTACTTCCTTTTAAAATAATATGACCGCCTCTACCACCATTCCCACCATCGGGACCACCCCTGTCGACAAATTTCTCACGATGAAAATGAGACGCTCCGGCTCCTCCCGATCCTGAACGACAATATATTTTTACATAATCAACGAAATTGGATGTTGCCATATTATATAAGTTTATTCTCCAATACTGAAATTATTTTTCTAAATACCAGATCAACTGTCAAATTGCCATTTACATCGCTATAAACTCCTTTAGCTTTGTAATACTCATTTATTGAATCCGCTAATTCATTATACAAATCAAATCTATGTTTTATGATTTTCGCATTGGAATCATCTATCCTTGCTGATGTGCTACTTCTTTGCTGTAACCTTCGTGTAAGCTCAGACTCAGGCACCTTCATATTAACAAAGCTTTTTATTTCAGTATTAAATCCGGACAAAATATTGTTAAATTCATGACATTGAGGCAGAGTTCTTGGAAATCCATCAAAAATAAATCCCTTAAGCTTTAGATTAGATGAGATAACTTTTTTAACCATCTGACAAGCTATTTCGTCAGAGACAAAATTCCCTCCTGAAATTACTTTATCGGCTAATTTACCCAATTTTGAACCTGAACTTATCTCGTTCCTTAACAAAATACCGGTTGAGACATGCATCAATCCGAAATGTTTTGAAAGTTTTTCAGCCTGTGTTGTTTTTCCACTTCCCGGAGCACCCGATATTAAAATAACGATCATCCAAAAAATATTTGCTCAAAAATACAAATTTAAGTTCAATTGACAAGAACCTTTATAAAAACAAAAAGAGCGGTAAAAACCGCTCCCATGTATTATAAAAAAGATATAATTACTTTACAATTGTTTTAAAAGTATCATTATCGAAATACTTGAAGAATTCCATATCTTTAGCTGCAAATTCTTTCAATGAAGGATTTTTTGTGCATGCAGTCCTTAAGTTATTGAACAAAAGGTCTGTATCGTTTTTGCGAGCACCTGCAATAGCTTTAAGATAATAGTTATATGCGTCATCTTTGTCAGTTCCGCAATCGCTAGCACGAACAGCTGCATCATATTCGCCGTTTAACAGTTTAGCAAGACCTGCATTGAATGAACAATATTCACCATAGAATTCAGAAGCATTTTTATATGAGCCGTTTTTAATAGCAATAACACCTTGTCCAACACTAGCTTCAGAAACGCCTGTAGCTGATTTGTAGCTTGTTTCAGCTTCTTCAATATTTCCTTCGGTAAGATAAACATTACCTAAATTGTTAAATACTGTAGCATTAGCTTCAAGTGATTTTGCTTTTTCGATAGCTGTTTTTGCTGCAGGATAGTTACCAGCATTGTATTGAGCAGCTGCAAGGTTATTGAAAACTCTCCAGTCTTTTGGATAAAGTTCACTGGCTTTTGTATAGATTTCAATTTTCTTATTGTTATCAGAAGTTAATTTACCATAATATAAAAATTCTTCAACTGAAAGTTTTGCAGGGTCTGAGGTAAATAAAGCTGCAATTTCTTCATCTGTATTACCAATAAGCATAATATTAACCTTAACTTCGGAACGGCGTAACAAAGGATGGATTTCTTTTTCAAGTTCATCGAAAGTTGCTGTCATATTACGAATTTCTTCTTCTCTCTTGTTAGGATCTGTATTCATATTAACAACGCGAAGGATCATGTCTTTGTCAGCGAGATTTGATTCAGAAACAGCTTTTTTGAAACCTTCCCAGTCTTCTTCTGTTACTAAATATTTGAATATACTTTCATCTTTAAACTCTTCAATTTTCTTGAATTCTGTTTTGACATATTTGTCAATAGTTTTTGAACGATCACCAGAAACCTGAGTATTCCTTTCAATTGTTCCTTCAGGAGAAGCATAAGAAGTCAACTCAACACTAACAATTTCTTTGCGATCATTTTCTGCGGCTTCGTTGATAAAATCTTTCAAAGCAACCATTTCATCTCTTTTTATTTCTGCAGGTTTTAGATCAGCACGGTTTTTATCATAATTAATCAAACCTGATTTGCTATCGGGATGATCTTTTACGAATTTATCTTTGGCAGTAGAACTCTGTCCAACAAATTTTACAAGGTCAGGAGTTGCAACAATACCTTCTGCAATAACTTCAGGATCAAATTCAGCTGTTTTTGATTTTTGTGTAGCAACAATTCTTAATTCGAGAGTTGATCTTCTCATTTCAGGAGAATAATCAAAAGTCTCGTTATAAGAAAAACCACCACCTGCTTTGTATTCAATAACTTTTGCATTACCTTGGATTTTTTCACCCTGTACATAAACAGGAGTTAATGCTTTTTCTCCACCTTCCCAAACTAAAGTAGGGGTAATTGTTGCTTCTACTTTTTTATTAAAATACTTTTCAGGGAAATTACCTTTAATACTAACTGCTACCTTTCCTCCATGCATCTCTAGGATCTCAGGATTCACTGAATAGTTAATATCATCAGCATTTTCAATCATTTTTTTCAAACCGTTACAACTACTGAACATAAGAACTGTTGTAGCTGCAAGAACGAAAATTAAGGTCTTTTTCATAATTACTCTTTTTTATTATTTAACATTTAAAACTACTCTTTTTATTTTATTATGCAAAAATAATAATGATTTTGATATAAAAAAAGAAAAACTTTTGTTTTTAAAATTTAAAAAACAATTCTGTTAATTCCTTCATCATAATCACAATTAAATATAGTATTTACAATCATTTTATAATCATGCTTATTGTTAACAAAATCTAAACTATTTGTATCAATAATTAAAATTTTAAGGCTTTTTTGCTGCTTAAAAAAGTTAAAATAGCCATTTTCTATACTTTTTAAATAATCGAAACTGATATTTTGTTCATATTCGCGACCTCTTAACCTAATATTTTTCATAAGATTATCGGAGGTTTTGTGTAAATAAACATAAAGGTCTGGTTTTGGCAATGAACTGTAAATAATATCGAACAGTTGTCTGTACAGTTTATATTCGTCTTCCTGTAAAGTTGAGGATGAAAATATCAGAGATTTCATGAAGAAATAATCGGAAACGATAAGCTCGCTGAAAAGATCAAAACTTTCGAGATTTTTCTTCAACTGATTATATCTGTCTGCCAAAAATGACAACTCCAGAGGGAATGAATATCTTTCAGGATTTTCATAAAACTTTGGCAAAAAAGGATTATCTGCGAATTGTTCAAGAATAAGTTTTGCATTACGGTCAGTCGCAATCTTATGGCACAATGAAGTCTTCCCTGCACCAATATTTCCTTCTATAACCTAGTATCTTAAATCCATGTATTCAAAATAAACATTTAAATACGAAGAATTTATAAATTTTTATTAATTTTTATTAACCGATTTAACTACAAATAAAAGAAATCTCAACCTATCAAACAAGATTAATATACGGGTGTAAAATCCATATTATAAAATGTAAAGGCGTATGTATCGGCAATTTCATCAATCATTTTCATCGTTGGTTTACCGGCCCCATGCCCTGCTTGTGTCTCAATACGTATTAAAACAGGATTTTTACCTTTATAAGTATTCTGTAAGGTAGCTATGTATTTAAATGAGTGAGCAGGAACAACTCTGTCATCATGGTCAGCAGTTGTAACCAGAATTGCAGGATAATCCATATCAGGTTTTATATTATGTAAAGGCGAATATTTGTACAAATAATCAAACATCGCTTTGCTGTCTTCGCTTGTACCATAGTCGGTAGCCCAATAACGTCCTATTGTAAATTTGTGATATCTTAACATATCCATAACACCAACAGCAGGTAATGCCACTGCAAACAGGTCTGGTCTTTGGTTAGTTACAGCGCCTATCAACAAACCACCATTTGAGCCTCCTTGAATTGCCAATCGCTCTGGGGATGTGTATTTTTCGTTGATAAGATATTCTGCAGCAGCAATAAAATCATCAAAAACATTTTGTTTTTTCATTAGGGTTCCATCTTTATGCCATTCTTCTCCATATTCACCACCACCACGAATATTAGGTATTGCAACAACTCCACCTTGTTCCAACCATAAACAACGTGAAACACTGAAATATGGAGTTAATGAAATATTGAAACCTCCATATCCATACAATAATGTAGGATTTTTTCCATCCATTGCTATTCCTTGCTTATAAATAATAAACATTGGAATACTTGTTCCGTCTTTTGAAGTATAAAATACCTGCTTTGTAACATATTCAGATGCATTAAAATCAACTTTTGATTTTTCATATAATACTGACTTGTTCTTCTCAATGTCATATTGGTATATCTCCGCCGGAGTAGTGAATGATGTCAAT
>DAOOPK010000064.1:0-12761 GCA_035388205.1 Bacteroidales bacterium | reverse complement strand
CTGTAAGTAGTATAGATCCATTTATTACAATAAATGATAATTATGATGAACCGGGAGATATATTATCAAACCAAAATGCCAATGCATATTTCAATTTTACCGCTCATGCAGATTGTTTGCCAGGACATGTTGCTATTTTGAACTTCCATATCGAAGGTGCAAATGGATATGAAAAGGACATAGTTGGATATATTACAATTGATCAAATTCTCGAAGACTGGGAGACAAATAGTTTTGATACATATAACTGGGCATTTTATGGTGATGAGCCATGGTTTCTCACAACAGAATTGCCTTATGAAGGAACATATTGTTTAAGGTCGGGTGGTATTTCTCATAATGAGAGTTCAACAATTGCAATTGAATTGCAGGTAGTTTCTCCGGGAACAATAAGCTTTTTTAAAAAAGTATCCTCTGAAGAGAATTATGATTTTCTTAAGTTTTATATTGATGATATAGAAAGAGGTTCTTGGTCAGGTACTGTTGATTGGTCGGAGAACACATATTCTGTGTCAGCAGGTGTTCATAATTTTAAGTGGACATACAATAAAGACGTTTCAGTTAGTACAAACAGCGATTGTGCATGGATTGATTATATTGAATTCCCTTCCATTTATGATGCCGATCCTGAATTAATTGTTAGCCATTTAGAAGTTAATAAGTCTTTGTATCCTAATCAAACCGGAACAGAAACAATACATATATCCAATCAAGGAGGAGGAATTATTAATTATAATATTGAGATAACAGCTGATGTGCCTTGGTTAAGAAATGAACGTAGTATAGACGGATCAAATCTTTCCTGTTCGCATGATAGCTTTTATGCAGGGGACACAGTTGAATGGGTTTTTACAGCCCTTGCAGCATCAGTTGATAACGAATGGATTGAAGGAATAGAAATGACTTTCCCTGAAGGTTTTATAATAGATTCTCTTACTCATTTCTTTGACCAATCTGAAGATACACTTCTGTTAATAAGTGGGGCACCAGGTGATGGTGGTACTTTTAATTGGCTGGGTGAAAATGAAGATGGCTGGGGCTTAATCACTCCGGGGGAAAATGCTTCCGCAACTATAAATGGACATATATTAGAGGATTTTCAGGATAAAATGACAATATATTACACCTTGCAGGGTGATGTTTATGGTTCAGAGCCTCATCAAATTCTTGACTCTATTGAGTTATTTAATTATGGTCCGCGAATTAATTGGCTAAGCGCAAGTCCTGTACAAGGTGATTTAGGGATTGGTAACGAAGATGAAATTGTCTTGACTTTTAATAGTGAAGGCTTAATTCCGGGAACCTATAATTGTAATTTGAGAGTTTATACAAATATATTGAATCTTGTTATACCTGTTGATTTAATTGTTATGAATCAAGTAGGAGTTGAAGCACAACAAGTGAATGATATAAGGGTTTATCCTAATCCTTCTTCCGGTAAAATATATTTTGAGTCTATTACTGAAATCAATGAAATTGACGTATATTCTAATATTGGTCAGAAGTTGTTAGCCTATAAACCAGATGCAAACAGATTTGAGATAGATTTAGGCAGAAATTCTGTCGGAATATACTTTATAAAAGTGATTACAGATTCTGAAATCTATTGTAAGAAAGTTATTGTTCAATAGTTATATATATACTGATGTGTGAAAAGTATAAATAATTTGTTTTGATGCAACTTAATTAATGTAATTATTGTTTATTTCACAAAAAAAGGATGAAGAAAATATTTGTTTTATTTCTAATGTTTATAATATCAATTTCAATCTTTGCTCAAGAAGATGAAACATGGCATTGTGCTACAGATGAAGTTTACAGAGATTTAATCAAGAAGAATCCCGAGATTTTAATCGAAAGGCAAAAGTTGGATGAATTTGTTCAGGATTATATTAAGAATAATCCGAAAGATGATGAAATATATATTATACCTGTCGTTTTTCATGTAGTACACGATTATGGTGTAGAGAATATCTCATATGAGCAGATTCTATCTGCGGTTGATTATATGAATACAGACTATCGCCTTCAGCGTTCAGATACCAATACAATTCATCCTGCATTTAAAAATATTGCCGCAGATACTCATATTGAGTTCAGATTGGCTAGAATTGATCCTAATGGAGAATGTACTATTGGAGTAACCAGAACCATATCCGAAACTACCTTCGGTGGTGGAGAGGAAGCTAAAGAGGCAGCTCCATCTTGGCCATCTGATAAATATTTAAACATTTGGACTGTATATTCCTTGGGTGAGGGAGCTGCCGGTTGGTCATATTATCCGGGCACTGCGCCTTATGGTAGAGATGGAATTATTTTATTACACGATTATGTGGGTGTGACTGGTACAAGCACCTCAGGACATGGAAGTGTACTTACACATGAGGCAGGGCATTATCTAAATTTGCCTCACCCTTGGGGAAGTACAAATGACCCCGGTCTGTTAAGTAATTGTGATATTGATGATGGAATTGAAGATACACCTAATACAATAGGCCATACTTCCTGTAATTTATATGCTGTTACCTGTGGATCTTTGGATAATGTCCAGAATTTTATGGAATACTCATATTGTTATAAAATGTTTACTCAAGGTCAAAGCGATGTAATGAGGGCTACATTAAATTCGAGTGTGTCTGATCGAAATAATTTACATTCTGTTCAAAATCTTATTGCAACAGGTACGAATGACGGATACGAAGCTCAGGTTTGTGCCCCGATTGCTGATTTCAAAGCAAATAAAAATTTGGGGTGCACAGGGGTAACAGTATATTACAATAACTTGAGTTACAATACCGATTTCATCGGATATTCAAATTGGACTCTTGAGGGAGGCGATCCGTCATCTTCTAACGAATTTAGCCCAAACGTAGTCTATAATGAAAAAGGTTTGTTTGATTCTCAGCTTTATGTTGAGAATCCTACTGATTTTAATTCGAAATTGATCACTGACTATATTAGAGTATATGACCCTGAAGATGGTTTTGAGTTACCTTATACCGAGAGCTTCGAGACATCTGATTTCCCTTTTATCATAGGTAATTCTGATAATGATTTCTATCTTGTTAAGGAGGGAGAACGGAATTGGGAACAGACTAATGTTGGATATAATGGTAAATCGATAAAAATTGTAAACAAATACAATGATGTTGGATCAAAAAACAGAATATTTTTACCGAATATTTATATTGAAAATGATAATCAAGTTGTACAAGTAACAATGAAAATTGCTTATGGTAGGATTGAGTCCAACTATTCTGACAGATTAAAGTTCTATGTATCTAACAATTGCGGTGATTCATTGAAAATTTTTAATGTTCTCTCAGGACAGGCACTTACTTCGAGATATGTTTCATCATATTCTAATTATGTACCTACTGCTGAAGATTGGAAAACGCATACCTTCATCATTAATCCGAATTTACTAAGCGGAAATAACCTCAGAATGGTAATAGAGGCAGAATCAGGTGGAGGTAGCGCTTTATACATTGATGAAGTAAGTTTTGAAGTAATATCAACAAGTGTAGATGAGAATGATTTGCGAAATAGTCTGAGTATATATCCAAATCCATGTGTTGACGAGTTATACATTCAAAATTCTACAGATAATCAAAAATTGAGGCTTACTATTACAGATTATACAGGTAAAGTTTTAGCTTTTGGGGAATCGAATGATAGTACAATAGATGTCAGTTATCTTATCCAAAATCTTCCTGAAGGTTTTTACTTTCTAAGAGTTGAAAGTCAGAACGAAAACAAGACATTTAAACTTGTTAAAAGCAGGTAAGGTCTAATCATACAATAGTTTTTATATCTCCCTTTTTCTGAACGAAAACCCTATTCCCGGTTCAATATAGTGAGCCTTAAATCCAAAAGCTTTTAAAGTTAGATTTACAAATACATAATCACATATATAATATCTAACTCCAATACGGGTATAAAGAAAATCTCCGGGTTTAATCTTATTATAAAAATAAACTCCTGCAAAAGTTACTAATTCAAGTCTATTGTAAATTAGTTGATGTCCAAAACTGATACCGCTTCTTAAGACATCCGAAACGTTATCATAATACTTAATTAGAATATCCCAGTTTGTATCAAAATAATACATAAAATTACTATTATAAAACAAATCGGCAGAAATTCCGAATTTTCCAATTCCCGAATACTGATAATTATATCCACATGCTATTGATATGCAAGGAAATCCTCCACCACGGCCCTCCGGTTGTATTGAATAGTCGTCTGATACGGTGTATGTTCCCATAGCCCAGAATTCGTGTGGACTTAGATGATCACGAGAGTATTCTTTATATGCTGTCTTTTCGGATGTTATTATTTCTTTTGAAATACCTATTCCCATGTACAATTGATTTAAACCTAAATTGGGTTTTCGCACCGATCCATTTGAGTAGTGTATCAAGCCTCCCGATAATCTTATATCTATCCCTGCTTGGTCAAAATGATAGTTTCCTGAAAAATTCAGATTGAAATAAAAACATAAATGTGTTCCTAATGCAATGTTCTCTGGATTTAAATACCTGTCATATCTTTTGGTCAGATATGCAAGTCCGGGACAAAGTCTTGTGTTTAATGAAAGTTTTGAATTGCCGGTTATTTTAAAATCCAGTATTGAATAAACTGAAAATGAATTTCCCAACACATCCGGATTTCCAAGACTTTCAAAGCTTATCCCAATCCCTTTGTACGGGAAACCGTATTTTAAATTATAAAATGTTGGATTTGTATTTCTGAACAATACATTTACTTCTGTTCCAAAGGTATAGTTTTGAGCGAGTGATTCCATTCCGATGCGATGAGGAGCTACAAATCCAACATAAGGTTTTATTTCTGCAAAAACTTGTCTCTGTGAAAGGCATAATAGATTTAGTAATAGAAAAACTAACAGTATTAAAGTCCTTTTTATCATTTAAATCTGATTCTAATAGAAGATTTTCTGTTTAAACTGAGTAATTGAGATGCTTTACCTTCGCGAATGGCAACTTCAAGAAGTCCGAGTGAGTTAAATATGCAAACTAGTTCGCCTTTGTCAACACTTTTATATGATGGATGTATTCTATCAGTTTTTAATTGATTTGTATTTAACAAAATTTCAAATTTCTTCCCACTTACATATTCATCAAAGATTTCTTTTGTGATGTTTGTTATAGCATTGGAGTAAGAGTCAATATAAATAACCTCACCATTTATCATATCAGGTTCAATTTGAGCTGTTAATCCGGCAAATCGGCTAACGTCATCTACCAAATTACCTAAATCTGATAAATTTCCGTTCTTGCTTATATAAATTGCAATATCTGAGAAAACATTCAATTCTGTAAAACTGCAACCTTCAAAAGCAAAACCTGTCTGAATAATGACTGCAGTTTCTGGTTTATGTTCGAAAATAAGCCCCGTACAACCATTATCATTACAAATAAAATATTGTGATTCATACTTAGCTACCAGAATTTTGCCATTTATATCAGGTTCGCTGTCAACTCCGATAATATGAATTGTGTCTGCAGGGAATTTTTTATACACACTTTTTAAAATAAATGCTGCCTGAGCTACAGAAAAAGATTCAATATCGTGACTGATATCAACAAAAACAACATCAGGAATTTTAGCAATAATAGATGCTTTAACAGCTCCTATATAGTAATCGCTGTTATTCCAATCTGTTGTAAATGTTATTATTTGTTTCAATTTTATATGTTAAAAATTATTGAAAACTCACAAAAAAAAATCACAGTTTAAAGTTAAAAATTAGTTTTATTTGTTGCTACAAATCTATTATTAATTTATCAGATGACCGAAAAAACTATATTGATTGAAATTGAAGACCTTAATAAATTTTATGGAGTACGCGAAGTCAATCTGACAGAACTTACAAAACATTTTCCAAGATTAAAGATGATTGCACGTGGTGATATTATCAAATTGGTTGGTGATGAAAGTGAAATCCTTAATTTTGAAGAAAAACTTAATGCTTTAATTAGTCATTTTCATAAATACAACAGATTAAATGTTGATGATATTAAAGAGATTTTGCATAACGGGGACAATAAAACATCGCAAGGTGAAGAAAACGGGATACTTTTGTATAGTGTTAACGGTAAACCAATAAAGGCACGCACAAAAAATCAAAAAGTTCTGGTTGATGAATTTAGAAAGAATGACTTGCTTTTTGCGATTGGACCTGCCGGAACAGGGAAAACATATACTGCTATAGCCCTTGCTGTACAGGCATTAAAGGAAATGCAGGTTAAGAGGATAATTTTATCAAGACCTGCGGTAGAGGCCGGCGAAAATTTAGGTTTTTTACCCGGAGATGTACGCGAAAAATTAGACCCATATCTTCAACCTCTATATGATGCTTTATTGGATATGATACCTTACAAAAAGCTCGAAAAATATATCGAGGAGAAAGTTGTGCAGATTGCTCCTTTGGCATTTATGAGAGGAAGAACTTTAAGCGATGCTTTTGTTATTCTCGATGAGGCACAAAATGCTTCATACACTCAATTAAAAATGTTTCTCACACGAATGGGGGAGAACTCCAAATTTATTGTAACGGGAGACCTTACACAGATTGACCTCCCCAAAAAATCAGATTCAGGTTTGCTAACTGCTTCTCATGTTTTGGAAGGCATTCTTGAAATTTCTTTTGTAAATTTTGAAAAATGTGACATAATCAGACATAAAGTGGTAAGTAAAATTGTCGAAGCATACGAAAAAAATGAAAAATAAATGAGAGCATTAACAAAAACAAATTTCAGTTTTCAGAAACAGAAAAGCCTATATGTTGGCAAAGTCAGGGATGTCTATAATATAAATGACGATTTGCTTGTAATGTTAGTAACGGACAGGATTTCTGCTTTTGATGTGGTTCTACCCAAAGGTATTCCATACAAAGGACAGGTATTAAATCAGATTGCATCGAAGTTTCTTGATGCTACAGCGGACATAGTGCCAAACTGGAAAATCGCAAGTCCTGATCCAATGGTAACTATTGGCCATAGGTGCGAATCGTACCCTGTTGAGATGATCGTAAGAGCTTATCTTACAGGCAGTTCGTGGAGAGAGTACAAAAACGGAGCTCGCGAAATTTGTGGAGTTAAAATTCCTGATGGTATGAGGGAGCATCAGGCTTTCGAAAAACCGATTTTGACACCTACAACAAAAGCAGACCAGGGCTTGCACGATGAGAATATTTCTCGGGAACAGATAATCGAAAGAGGATATGTCAGCGAAAAGGAGTATGTTGAACTGGAAAAATATTCTCTGAAGCTTTTTGAACGGGGGCAGGAAATTGCAAAAAAAATGGGACTTATTTTGGTTGATACCAAATATGAATTCGGTAAAAAAGATGGTAAAATCTATCTTATTGACGAGATACATACTCCTGACTCTTCGCGATATTTTTATCTCGATACTTATCAGGAAAGGTTTGATAAGGGCGAAAATCAACGTCAGCTCTCAAAAGAATTTGTTCGCGAATGGTTAATGACTAATAATTTTAAAGGTCAAGCCGGCGAAGTGGTGCCTGAAATGACAGATGAAATTGTTGAAGGAATTTCTGACCGATATATTGAACTTTACGAAAAAATCACAGGCGATAAGTTTTTAAAAGCAAGTTCTGATAATATTGAAGACAGGATTTTTAAAAATGTTAGCGGTTTTCTTAATAAAATATTGTAAAATTTCCTAAATCACTTACTCCAGCGCGAGTTTGTTGCTGAGTTTATCTCTGACTCCAGCGCGAGTTTGTTGCTGAGTTTATCGAAGCACTCGCGTTGGAGTATATCAGTTACTCGCTTTAGAGTCAGGTAAATCTTGATTACAGATAAACTCAATCGCTGCATAAGCACACATACATCCAAAAATTACCGGAATATAGCTTATTGTTCCTGTATTTGATTTTTTATTCAAACTCTCTTCTTCGATAATTGCGTCTTTATCAGTCTTTTCATCCGAAAAAACGACTTGTATTCCTTCATATATGCCTAATCTGTGAAGTCTCTTGCGCAACATTCTAGCAAGTCCGCAATTATGTGATTTTGAAATATCGTCAATTCTGATCTTTGAAGGATTTGTTTTGCCACCGGAGCCCATTGAACTGACAAACGGAATATTATTTTGATAACAGATTCTCATGAGATTTAGCTTTGGTGACAAGGTGTCAATTGCATCTATTACAAAATCCCAGCCTTCGAGAAGTGTTTGTTCTAAGATTTCATCACGCAGGTATGTATTTCTTGTATCAATATTCAAATCAGGATTTATCTCTAACAGTCTTGTCCGAAATTCTTCGGTTTTTATTTTACCGATATTTTTATGAGTTGCTATTATTTGACGATTAATATTAGTTTCGGATATTACATCGGCATCAACAATACAGATATTACCAATTCCTGTCCTGACAATTTGTTCAGCAGCAGCACCGCCAACTCCCCCCAGACCACAAACAAGTACTCTGGCATTTGTTAGTTTAGCAAAATTCTCTTTGCCAAGCAGTAATTCTGTTCGTTCATACCAACTCATATTCCCATAATTTTCAGGTTAATTTCAATATATTTTACAAGGTCTGACAAAGTCATTGAATATTTTTCGGCGACAAATTTATAAATAGTTTCGATATTGTAATCCTTGTCATCGGTTTCGAAGAATATTGTGTCTGTAGGGATAATTTCCAATAAACTGTCGGCTTTTTTGATATCCTTTAAAATATTTTCCGATATTGAAAAATAAAATCCTTTTTCGACAAGTTTCTTTGCAATGTCTATTTTGCCGTTAAACCCATGTAATATCCAGATATTTTCAGGTTTAAGTTGCGATTTTATTTTTACTAATTCATTGTAATGTTTGACGCAATGAATTATCAGTGGCAAGTTGTATTTTTCGCTGATTTCAATATGTTTAACGAAAATTTTGGATTGCATATCAATATTTACAGGAGATTTCGGGTCAAATCCTGTTTCTCCGACAGCAACAATTTTCTCCTCTTTTGCCAATAATCCTATTTGTGATAATGCGGTTTCATAGTTTTCCGAATAATGCCAAGGATGTAACCCGCATGAATATTTTTTACCAAATAAAATATTTTCCTCCGGATAAATATTTATTATCCCGTAGTTTTCGTCTATGTTGTGGGTATGAAAATTAAAAAGTTTCATAAAATTGGTAATTTGTTTTAGGAATTATTTCTGTTTTCAAAATGATACATTTAGGATTGTCAATAATATAATGTTTTACATTGGAATCATCATCATCAATGTCGGTTATAATGCATTCCCTGTTTCAGGTTTTGTTTTCTCATTTCTGCGGCAACAATATGACTGATTTCAAAATTCTTTTTTCCTTTCCAATCAGGATAGATGACCATTTCTTTGGGCGATTCGCTGGTAAATCGTTCAACAATGATTTCAGGATTGAGCTGAGCCAAAAATTTGATAATTACACTAATGTAATTCTTCAAATCTAAGTCAAAGAAGATTTCGGGGCTGGATTTATAAACTGCTTCTAGTTTGGTTCCTATTAAAACCTGCATCTGATGGATTTTTAAGGTTTTGATAGGTAAGTCCGAAATCAGTTTGGCATGAGTATAAAAATCACTTTCAATTTCGCCGGGAAGTCCAATAATAAGATGCAGTCCCGTATTTATTCCAAAACTATTAGTAAGATTTACTGCATCAACAGTCTGTTGCCAAGTATGTCCACGATTGATGAAATCAAGAGTTTTGTCAATTGTTGATTCTGCACCAAATTCAATATTAATATATTTGTCTTTGCTGATTTCCTTTATCATGCTTAGAATTTGATTATCAACACAATCAGGACGTGTGGCAATGACTAATCCTATCACGCCTTCAACAGACAAAGCTTCCAAATATAATTTTCTTAGACTCGCAACATCTTTATATGTATTCGTAAATGACTGAAAATAAGCTAGATATTTTTGCGTTTTGTACTTTGGACTGAAAAATTCTATTCCTTTATGCAGTTGTTCGCTTACACTAAGTTTATGATTACAATAAAACGGGCTAAAACTTTCATTTGTGCAATAGATGCAAGCATTTGTGCTTATTTTTCCGTCTCTATTCGGACATGTAAAACCTGCATCAACAGAAATTTTTTGAACTCTGCATCCGAACAAATTCTTTATGTAAGTAGAATAGTCGTTCCATGGTAATATTTGATTGATGTTTTCTTGCATTTACTTTTTATCATTATCCTCTTTGAAATGATATTTGATATTTATATTGTCTTCTTCGGTATAATCACAACATTCATCATCAAATTCATCATCAACTATAATCGGTTTCGGAGGACGATAGATAAATGATAAGGCTATTCCTGCAGCAAATCCCGAAAGGTGTCCTTCCCAACTGATATTAGTATTTTGAGGAAAAATTCCCCAGATCATACTTCCATATAAGAAAACGACAATCAGTGATATTGCCATGTGTCTGATATTTTTACTTATAATTCCAGCCGTAAAAAGATAACCGGCAAAAGCATAAATCATTCCCGATGCTCCAATATGAGTACTACCTCTGGCAATTATCCAAGTGAAAACTCCGCTTAACAGATATGACCAGATAAATATTTGAATAGCATTGTCATTATGAAAATAAAATATCAAGGAGCCGAGAATTAAGAAACTGGTCGAGTTCGCAATTATATGTTCAAGACTACCATGTAAGAATGGCATTGTAAGCACACCAAACCATTGTGAAAACTCACGAGGACGCAAACCATAAGATGATAAATTCAAATTGAGACTTATCTCAAGAAGATAAATCATCCAGCATATAAAAAGAAAACTGCCGGGAATAACTGCAGCCAAAAGCATCTTTTTAAGTTCTGTTTTTGAATCTGTGATTTCTGTCATTACACAAAGTTATTAATTTTGTTTATAGCATTACATTATTCATGCTAATATTTGTTTACTGACTTATTGGCAGAAACTGGAATTGTAAATTAAATAACTAAGTAAATCCTTAGATTAAACCTTTTTGTCTTAGAAGTATTTCCATTTCTGACTGTACTTCTTTGGCTTTTTGACCTGTTACAACAGCAAAGTTCTCTGTATTATCTGCAAATATTATAGCTCGTGAAGAATTTACTATTAGTCCGCAATTATTGTTCATTCCATATTTTGCTACTTCTTGCAGACTTCCACCTTGCGCTCCAACTCCGGGAACCAAAAGGAAATGATTGGGAACGATTTTCCTTATATCTGTTAGCATTTCTGCCCGCGTTGCACCTACTACATACATCATATTATCCTTGCTTGCCCAGTCCTGAGATTTTTTAAGAACTTTTTCAAACAAACGAGTATTATTTTCTTTAAAATACTGAAAATCATCTGCTCCTTTGTTGCTGGTAAGTGCCAATAATATAACCCACTTTGAACTATACGACAAAAATGGCACTACCGAATCTTCGCCCATATATGGAGCAACTGTTACGGCATCAAAATTCATATTTTCAAAGAAAGCTTTTGCATATAGTTTTGAAGTATTTCCAATGTCACCACGTTTTGCATCTGCAATAATGAAAATCTCGGGGTAGTTCTTACGAACATAATCTACGGTTTTTTCTAGTGCTTCCCAACCCGCTAGTCCAATACTTTCGTAAAATGCCAGATTTGGTTTGTAGGCAACTGAATATTCAGCAGTAGCATCAATTATCTGTCGGTTAAATTCAAAAACCGGTGATTTGTGTGTTAGTAAATGCTTTGGCAATTTTTCGTAATCTGAATCAAGGCCTACACATAAAAAGCTTTTTTTTGCTTTGATTTGTTCAAATACTTGTTCGTAGTTCATTTATTTTTTTTGACAAATGTAACAAAACAGTCCAAATGGAAAAATGATGAAATTTAAATTTTACAAAAAATGGTATTTTATAACATTGTTGTCCGAGATAAATTCTACAAAAATCCTAAATACATTGTCCGCAAACAGAAATATAGAAATATTAATAAATGAAGCTTGTTAAAAACAAACATTTATTTTAAGCCACAGATTCACAGATTTTCTGATGCTTTTAATTAATCACCTCTACTAATAATTTAAACAGATTATTCACAGAGAGATTTTTATCTTCGATAAAAATTGCTTTTTCTGAGTTAATACCCTTTTGTAATCAAGTAAGGGGAATGTAATTCTATATATAGTTGTGTAAAAATGATTTCTAAGCTTATATGGAATGATTTACACTATGTGAATAGTAAAACAAATATATTTCAAGAGTTTAATCTGTGAATCTGTGGCATAAATAATTTATACCGGACAATAGTGATTTTATAATTTTGTTAACAATAAAGTTGCATTTGTTAGTTGAATGTACGTCTAATTAAAAAAAAACTGAAATATTATTTGTAGTATCAAAATATTTTGTAAATTGTAATTTGTTAGACATTGGATATACCAATGTTTATAGATTGAAAGAGGGGGGGGGCGTAATATACTGAATATCAGCCCGTTACACGCTGTTCTTTATAATGTTTGATAATTTAAGTTTTTACACAAAAACAATGACTTAAAGAAAATTTGATGTTTTGTGTAAATATTTTACTTATGTGAATGATGACTTATGAGTAATTAATTTTATAGACATGTTATTAAAGAGAATTAAATATATAATCAAAAAGCAATTATTAATTAGTAGTATAGATATGAAAAAATCAATGTTTATAATTTGCACGACAGTAATGTCGCTTTTTAGCAATTTGTTTTCGCAAGAAAGCATTG
>DAOOPK010000063.1:0-12830 GCA_035388205.1 Bacteroidales bacterium | reverse complement strand
AATAATAACTATTTGATGTATGATTTCCACCATTCACATCAATATCTGAATTTCCACCTGAAAAATATTCAGGAGATACACCGGATTGTACATAATAGGTTGTTGTATTCGTAAAGTTATCAGTTAAACTTGTACCTGTCTGGACGAAATTTCCTAAAGTTGCAGCATCATACCACGCTAGTGTTCCTGTACCTGAGGCAGTTAAAGTCAGTGAAGCCTCACCGCAGGATTCATCACCGGTTGTTGTCGGAGCTTCTGGTAAATTAACAGTAATCATATCTGTAACAGAATATGTGTTATCGCCATAAGCATTAATAGCGGTTAAACTAACTGTAAATGTGCCGTTTTCGGTATATGTATGAATAGGATTTACTTCTGTAGATTCAGTGCCATCTCCAAAATCCCATTCATAAGTGTCAGCATCAACAGATGTGTTTGTGAATTGCACAATTCCCGTGCAAGTTGTTGTTACATCCGAATTGAATCCAGCAACAGGAGCTCCAGGAATGTAAACAGTGATATAGTCTTCTTTTAGTTCAGTAACAGTGCATCCTGAACTTACGACTTCGAGACTGACATCAAAAATGCCATCAGTACCATAATTAACTGTTGGATTTTGATCAGTCGATGTTGCCGGATTACCACCTTCGAATGCCCATACCATAGAAGTAATCGTTCCTGAAGTTAAATCTGTGAAATCAACATCAGAACCAATTATAACGTTAACCGAAGATGCGGAAAAGTCGGGTACTGCAACACCTGTTGGAATAAGTTCAATGTCTAATCTTGTTGAATTATCATTAGTTACAGTTACTGACTTTGTCTGAGATTGATATCCTGTTTTCGAAAAAGTTACACTATATGTTCCTGCATAAATAGGTCTGTGATAATTACCTACGGGAGCAGAGGTATATGCCTCTGAGTTTTCTTCATCGTGTCCAACTATTTCAACTTTAACATCCGACAAAGGATTACCAGTACATGCATCTGTTACTATTCCACGAAATCCATATAATACTTGTTCGGTATAATCAAGCATTGCCTGCCTGTTGTAATTCCAATAGGTATTTAAGTTAGCCACTTCAACGTTTTTATCAGTAGATATTTCCAAAGTGATTTCTCTGATACCTTGAAAAAAGTTCATATAATCTTGTCGTGAGCCCGTTATGACATACCAATCGCCTCCTTCTGTAACTCCGTCAGGATAAGTATCAGTAAAAGAAGCACCACCGCTAATTGATATGACATAATCAGCATATATGTGTGCAACATAATCCCACCATGTATCATCAGGGTGAGTATTGTCACTGCTCTCATAAGTATCCCAAGGGAAATTTGCAACCTCTGCCCCACCATGAAAATTTACTGACATAACAAAATCATGAGCTGTGGCATAATCCATCATAATCTGAATTTCCTGTTGATTGCTTACTGAGCCACCATCCATTCTAGGAAAGTTCCTGTTGAGATCAATATTATTTGCATTTTCTCGTCTTGCAGATGAGATGCTTGTGCCCGTTGAAGATCCATAAAAAGTTCCATCTGGGTTAGACATTGGATTTATATAAATCTCAACATTATCTACCAAATTTGTAACCTGAGGAATACTGCCATAATTTGATAACAGATAATCTGCAAAACGTAATGTGAGTATTATGCCTGTAGTTTCGTCTCCGTGCATCGAACTTGACCACCAGAATTCTGGTTCGTCTTCATCGTCATTAATATTGTCAGAAATAATCAAGCATAGAATTGGCCATCCATCTATTGATGTGCCAATAGTTTCTAATTTTGCTAATGTAGGATAATTATCAACAAAATCCTGCATCATCTCTTCATATACAGCATGAGTAGGGTATCTGTCCCAATTAGCCATCTGAGCTACTGTGGTCGCCATTGTCAATGCTTTAGAGGCATCGTAATAAGTATAAACAGGAGTGAAATCCAGATTGTAATTCAAGAACTCATTAAATTCTTGAGAATTAGCATATGCATAAACAAGTCCATTTTTATAATTATCAATTGAGATGATTTCGGTTAACTCTCTTAATAATTCATGGTTAGAGCAATTGAAAGTGAAATAAAATTCACCTCTCTCACTTAATTTTTCTTGTGCAAATTCCATTTCAGGGCTAATAGTTTGTCCAAAAGCCAAACTTGAAAATGAAAGAATAATTAAAAACAGAGTAAAATTTTTCATAATATAATCGTTTAATGTTTTATAAGTTTTTCTACAATTGTTTGATTTAAAAGATTTATTTCAAGAAAATAAATACCAGAACTCAAATGAGATGTGTTAGCAGTACAATAATTTGAATTTATATTCTGCTGATAGTAAGAGGTTTTTCCGGTGATGTCAATAATTTTTATCGAATTAATTAATTCTTTGCTGGATTGAATAAAAAATTTATCATCAATGGGGTTTGGGAATATTTTAATACACTCCGAGTCAATTGGATTAATACCTGTTGTTACTGTAATTTCTGTTGAATATTCATCAGAACCACAATCACTATTTGCAGTAAGTGTAACCTGATATGTGCCCGGCAAGGAGTATTCATGTACAGGGTTTGTTTCAGTAGAACTTGTCTCATCACCAAAATCCCATTCATAAGAATCTGCAGCTGTTGATGTATTTGTAAAATTTACAGTTGTTTCGCTGATATTTGTTTCAAATCCTGCAATAGGATTTTGATTCACATAAATATTCAGAGGGGTTCTCTCAGAATAACAATCAGGTAGTTTTATTTGCCAGTCGTAAAAGTATGCATAGTATTTATCGCCGTCATTCCACCAGACATTGTTGCTATTTTTTATGGAAATGGCGTTAGCAATTTCGTAAGGATATGGGAATGATTCAAAAATTCCGATGAATCCTCTGTAAAGGTTTGAAGTTCCTGAACAGCCGAACCTATGGTTTATACCAGCAGGAATTATAACGTTAAGTTCGACTGTTTGCATACCATCTGCAATATTAATATCTTCATTAAAAATAACTTCTCCTTGTGAAGTTTTGATAAAAATACTGCGTATCCCTTCACCTTGTGCATATACTTTAACAGTTTGCAATGTGCATTCCTGAAAACAATCAAATGTTAGGTAATTTTCACCAGCACTAGTTATGTATTCTCCACCTTCCGAATTATCAGGTTCACCACCGTTTACGATTTCACCAATACTCAATTCCTGAACGTAATAGGTTGTAGTCTCGAATAATTCGGGAGTTGTGTATGAATCTCCAATTTGAAACGGAACTTCATCTTCAGCATTTTCAAACCAGGATATTTCATTATCAGAATCTAAAATAACATTAACACTGCCAGATGTTTCACAAATTATATATTCAGGGACACCCTCAAGTTCAGGAAGGCTTATGTTTATGTATTCTTCTCTAACGATTGAGTCAATGCCAAATTCGTTTTCTGCTGTTAATTTAACATTATAAATCCCATTTAAACAGTAAAAATGTGTAGGGTTTTCTTCAGAAGAAAAAGTGCCATCTCCAAAATCCCACAAAAACTGAGTTGATTCAGAAGCTTCGGAAATATTTATAAACTGAATTTCAGGATTACAATCTGCATTTTGTACGGATGAAGTAAAATTTGCTGTAGGGGCTGAAATCTCAATATTTGCAAGTTGAACATCTAGTATAGTTTGTTCGTAATTATTTATTGAAACATCAAAGCTTTTTGATTTATAACCTTCGCAAGAGAATGTTACAGTATAATCGCCCTCATTCAATAAGCGATAATAGTCTCCGAACAAAGGGAAAGAATAAACATGGGAGTTAAAGAAATCATAATCATCAATATAAATCATAGCTTCGAGTGGATCGCCGGTTATTGAATCTGTAACAATCCCTCGTAACCCATAAGTTACCTGTTGCAAATAGTTTAATAATGAACGACGATTGTATTCCCAGTGAGCAGGCAAAACTTCTGCATCAAGCAATTTTTCGGTGCTTAATTCAAGTGTAACTTCTCTGCAATGTTCATAATAATTCATGTAATCTTGTCTAGTTCCGATAGCTTGATACCATGCATATCCATTTGTAACACCACCATCCTGATCAGTAAGATAGCCTGATGCGGAATATTCATGAACAGTATCGGTATATTCCCAACAAACAAAAAACCACCAGTCATTATCGGCAGGAAGAGTGGGGTCAGTATCATAAGGGTAGTTTATCAATTCAGCACCGCTGTGACTATTTGCAGACATAACAAAATTTCTTTCTGCTGCATATTCCATAAACGCAACCGTTTCAACACCATACTCATTCCCGTCCGGATGATCTCCGGATACAAAATCTTTGTAATTTCTGTTCAAATCAATATCATCATAATTATATCTGCGACTGTCAGCGACTGTGTTATTCCCTCCGTAGTACGTCCCGTCAGGATTAGCAAAAGGATTTATAAATATTTGTACATTGTCAACTAAACTCGTAATTTGAGAATCTGTGCCATAGGATGATAAAATATGTTCTATCAATCGTAAAAATAGCATTCCACCTATTAGTTCGTCACCATGCATCATTCCTGTATATAAAAACTCGGGTTCGGCTTCCTGCTCATTAACATTGTCGGATATCTTTACAACCAATAGCAAACGCCCCTGAACAGAATAACCAATAGTATCTAATACGCAGATATCAGGATAGTCAGCAGCAAATTTTTGCATCATTTCAACATACACTTCGTAAGTGGGGTAGCGATCCCAATTTGCCATTTGTTCGAGTGTTGTTGCCATTGTCAAAGCTTTTGATTGGAAATAATAACTCTCAACTAGAGAAAATTCTTTACCTGTAGCAAGAAATTTTTCGAATTCCTTCTTGTTTGCATAAGCAAATACGTTTTTACCATCAAAATTGTCAATTGATAGAATTTTCGAATAGGTTTCGATTTCGGAAGGATTAGCTTTGAATTTAAAATAAATTTCGCCTCTGTTTTCAAGTATTTCCAATGCAATACTGTTTCCTGAATATTGTCCGAAAGTGAATAAACAGAATAGTAAGGATGGGATTAGTAAGATAATGCTTTTTTTCATTTTCATTAAATTGTATTAACTGCGAAATTTAGACAATAAATTCATCGAAATGAATAATTCCTATAAGTTTTAAATACTTTTTATACAATGTCAACATCAAGACGCACGAAATGACCTGTTGGTTGAATAAATATTAAAAAAAACCATAAATATTATCTAAAAATTATATACATGGTTGGCAGATAAATTAAAAAAAGTAAATTTGTCATATCAAATACAGAGAGAATGATATCCGATGTTATTATAGCAGGATCAGGAAATGTAGCTTTTCATTTAGTAAAAGCGATCAGAAATTCAGGAATCAAAATCAGACAAATATTTAGTCGGAATCTAACTACAGGAAAAGAATTGTCATTGATTGCCGATGCTGATTTTACAAATAATCCGGGTCATATTCTGATGAATGCAGATACATATTTTTTTGCAATGAACGATGATGCAGATAAAGAATTAGCACAAAAAATTCTAATTGAAAAAGATAAAATTCTGGTGCATACGGCCGGAAGCTTAAGTATGAATATATTTAAAGGAAAAACTGCAAATTATGGAGTATTTTATCCTTTTCAAACCTTTTCAAAAGATGTCAATTTGGACTTTAGTTCAGTTCCGATATGTATTGAAGCATCAAATGAGAATACACTGGCTGAGTTAAAAGAGTTCTGCACTCGTTTATCAAGCAAATATTATGAAGTGAATGAGCAACAAAGGAAGGTTTTACATTTGTCAGGAGTTTTCGCATGTAATTTCATGAATCATTGTGTTTATTTGGGTGAAAAAATACTGGAGAAAGAAGATTTAGATAAAGAAATGTTAAAACCATTGATAAGGCAATGTTTCGCAAAGCTTGAAGACTATGATGCATATTTGGCTCAAACTGGCCCTGCAAGAAGAAATGATAAAGTCAGCATTGAAAAACATCTTGATTTTTTAAAAAATAACAAAAATTTATATGATATTTACAGATTATTAACAGTGAGTATAAAGAATACATATAGTACTGATGGTCAATAAATTAAGAGGATTGAATTTTAAACAGTTATTGATAGATGTTGAGGCATTATTCTTTGACATTGACGGAGTTTTGTCTTCTTCGCAGGTTAATATAAATGGAAGTGGAGTTTTGTTAAGGACAACAAGTGTAAAAGACGGTTATGTTTTAAAATATGCTCTAAAAAAGGGTATTACAATTTGTTTGTTATCGGGAGGGATAGACGAATCGGTAAAAATACGGTTTGAAGCGTTGGGAATAAAAGATGTCTATATCGGGTGCAGTAATAAATTGCTTACTTTTGAAAACCTTGTAAAGAAGTATAAACTCAATTATAAAAATATTTTATATATGGGTGATGATATCCCTGATTATATGGTTATGAAAAAGGTTGGCATTCCATGTTGTCCGGTAGATGCAGCAGATGAGATAAAAGAAATTTCTTTGTTTATTTCTTCAAAAAGAGGTGGTGAAGGATGTGTAAGAGATATTACAGAACAGGTTTTAAGGGCAAAAGGAATGTGGATGGATGCAGATGCTTTTGAGCTTTAGTTTAAAAATAAATTGATGATAGCATTTTTAAAATTAATAAGGTGGAAAAATGTTTTAATAGTTGCAATTACTATGTTTGCAATGAAGTATGCTGTTATTGCGCCAATTTATAAAATTTATGCGGTTGATTTTGGGTTATCAGATATAGGATTTATGTTTCTTGTTGCAGCGTCTATGTTTCTTATGGCGGGAGGTAATGTTATAAATGATTACTTCGACCGCAAAACGGATATGATTAATCGTCCTAAAAGGGTTTTAGTAGGTTTTTCTGTAAAAAGAAGGAAAGTAATGTTGACCCACTTATTGATGAATGTTTTAGCAGTTTTTTGTGGTTTTGTTGCAGCATATTATACTGGAAAACTATGGCTGGGACTGTTGTTTATTTTTGTAAGCCTTTTACTTTGGGTATATTCAGCAGAATTGAAAAGGAAAATCTTTATAGGAAATTTTGTGGTGGCATTGCTTACGGGCTTGATACCGTTTTTAGTAGCAGTTACTGAATATTATGCTTTTGAGAGATCGATACTCGCTTGGACAATGGACAGTATTCATGCTGTTAAAATAAGTTTTCAAACTATTTGCGGGTTTGCAGTATTTGCTTTTCTATTCAATATCATTCGTGAAATTATAAAGGATTGCGAAGATTATGAAGGTGATATTGCTACAGGTGTTAAGTCTATTCCGGTTGTTTTTGGTAAGAAGAAAGCTAACTACCTGATAAGTTCACTGACTTTTTTCAGTATCATTTTAATTCTTTTTATCTGGCATTTTTATTTGTCTAAATTGATGTTTTTTAATAATGATGTTTTTAGTATGTTCTATATTTATTCAATGATTATTTTTCCGGCATTGATTATTGCTCTGAGTTCTTTATGGGGGACATCAAAGAAAAAATACAGCAATTTGAGTAAATTGACAAAATTTATAATGATAACAGGAGTGATATATAGTATAGTTTTTAGTATGATCATTAATGGCAGCATCAAATAATAATTTTCAATATAAAATCTTATTAGCCTCCGCAAGTCCTCGACGACAGGAATTGTTGTCTCAGATGGGGTTTGATTTAAAAATTGTAAAAGCTCCTATTATCGAAGAGACTTTTCCAAAGAATATTTTTCGAGAAGAAATAGCAGTTTATCTTGCAAGGAAAAAATCTGAAGCATATTTGAATTTAAGCGATAACGAAATACTGATAACTGCCGATACTATAGTCTGGATTGACGATAAGGTTTTAGGTAAACCCGAAAATTATGCGGAAGCTTTTCAGATGTTGAAATTATTGAGTGGCAAAAAGCATTATGTACTAACCGGTGTCTGTCTGAAATCTATAAATAAAACTGCTGTTTTTCACGCAGAAACAATGGTAAAATTTGCTGAATTAAGTGATGAGGAAATAAGGTTTTATATTGAAAATTACAAGCCTTACGATAAAGCTGGGGCGTATGGTATTCAGGAGTGGATTGGAAAAGTTGGAATAGAATATATTGAAGGTTCTTACTATAATGTTGTGGGACTGCCAGTGCAGAGGTTGTATAGAGAATTGCTTAGGTTTTAAGTTCGGAGTTCGGAGTTCGGAGTTCGGAGTTAAAAATATTAGTTATTAAGGTTGAAATTAGAAAATAAAAATGACAAATAAAGAATTTGCTAAAAAGCTCGAAAAACGAACAATAGATTTTGCAATAATGATTCTTAACTTATGTGCTAAATTACCTGATACTACAGAGGCAAAGATTGTAAGATACCAACTTGCCAAAGCCGGCACAAGTGTGGGAGCAAATTATAGAGAAGCTAACTGGGGACGAAGTAAAGCAGATTTTAAAAGTAGAATAGGAATATCAGAAAGTGAGTCAAGTGAGTCAGCTTATTGGCTAGAAATTATTTCCCGAATGAAATGGTTGGAAGAAAATGAAGTAATTCCTGCCTTAACCGAAGCAAAAGAATTATTGGCTATTTTTACATCTATTGGAAATAATACTAAATGAAACATCTGCGTAAAATATATCTTAAAACTAAACTCGTTATTGAAATAATTAGTCCTACAACTCCGAACTCCGAACTCCGAACTAATAATTAAACTTAAAATTACATAATATGAAAAAACTAATTCTACTCTTACTGGCAAAAATGATTTTAATCTCCTGCTTAATAGCTGATGAAGGAATGTGGATTCCGATTCTCATGGAGCAGTATAATTTTGGAGATATGAAAGCTAAAGGATTTAAGCTGACAGCAGAAGATATTTATAGTGTTAACACTGCCTCTATGAAAGATGCTATTGTGATATTTGGTGGTGGCTGTACCGGAGCTATGATTTCTGATGAGGGACTTTTAATAACAAATCATCATTGTGGTTACGGGAATATTCAGCAACACAGTTCTCTTGAACATGATTATCTGACTGATGGTTTTTGGGCAATGTCAAGGGAAGAAGAATTGTCTAATCCCGGGTTAAAAGTAACTTTTTTAGTTAGCATGGAAGATGTTACCGCAAAAGTGTTGAATGGAGTTGATGATAACATGACAGTATTTCAAAGAGCATCTAAAATTGACACAAATATTTCTGAAATAGAAAGCAAGGCTGTAGAAGGCACTCATTATGAAGCCAGAGTTGAGAGTTTTTATAACGGCAATCAGTATTTTCTTTTTATAAATGAAGTTTTTACTGATGTCCGTCTTGTAGGAGCACCTCCTTCAGCAATAGGTAAATTCGGAGGAGATACAGACAATTGGATGTGGCCACGGCATACAGGTGATTTTTCCATTTTCAGGGTTTATTGCGACAAAGAAGGGAAACCTGTTGAGTATTCGGAAGATAATGTTCCTTTAAAACCGAAAAGATTTTTTCCGGTATCAATCAAGGGGGTCAAAAAAGATGATTTTACTATGGTTTTTGGTTACCCCGGTACAACTACAGAATATCTGCCATCTTATGCAGTTGAACAAATACAATATGAAACCGATCCCGCCAGAATTCTGATAAGAGGAAAGAAACTCGATATTATCAATGTTGCTATGAATTCAAATCCGCTCATTAGAATACAATATTCAGCAAAAGCGGCTTCAGTAGCAAATGGCTGGAAAAAATGGATTGGAGAAGTTCGTGGATTAAAGAGACTGAAAGCAATTGAAGTTAAAAGAGATTTTGAGAATGGTTTTACAACTTGGGTAAATGGAGACAATAAATTAGAAGAAAAATATGGGGATTTATTAGTTCAATATAAGGAAATTTATAAAAACCTATCGCCTTATAATAACGCGATGATCTATATAAATGAAGCAGCTTTTGGATCTGATGCAATATTATTGGCTTTACATATGAGAAGTCTGGAAGGATTGAAAAATCTGGAAGAAAAAGATATTGAGTGGATTAAAAATGATGCAATGCAAAAAGCAGAGGTTCATTTTAAAGATTATAATGAAGAAACCGATAAACTCATTTTTGCAGAAATGATCAGGCTATACTATGAAAATGTTCCCGTAGAATTTCATCCAGAGTATTTTTTAACATTGGATAAGATTTCAAAAAAAACAGAAGATAAATATATGGCTATTGCCGATTACTGTTATAGTAAATCGATTTTTGCAAATAAGGATAGATTTCAAAATTTTATAAGTAATGTTTCTCCAAAATCTCACAAAAAGCTGACACAAGATCCAATCTATTGTCTTATGAAAGGGTTTTTAAGTGTATTTCAGATAAAGGTAGTAAGTCCCTATGATAATTACTACATGAAACTTGACAGTCTAGACCGGATATATATGAAAGCTCAGATGGAGTATCAACCTGAAAGGTTGTTTTACCCTGATGCAAATTTTACATTACGTATTACTTATGGTAAGGTTAATGATTATTTTCCGGCAGATGGAGTGCAGTACGATTATTTTACCACTCTTGAAGGGATAATCGAAAAAGATAATCCTGATATTTATGACTATGATGTTCCTGATAAACTGAAGGAATTGTATTTTCAACAGGATTACGGTAAATATGCCGATGCAGATGGAACTATGCATGTTGCTTTTATTGCCACAAATCATACAACCGGTGGTAATTCAGGCTCTCCTGTGATAAATGCAAACGGAGAACTTATCGGATTGAATTTCGACCGTAACTGGGAAGGCACCATGAGTGATGTTATGTATGATCCGGATATGTGTAGAAATATAACTCTTGATATCCGCTATGCCTTGTTTATTATTGATAAATATGCAGGAGCAAGCCACTTAATTGAGGAAATGGAAATAAGATAAAGAAAAAAATAAATTGTCAAATAACAAATAACGCATTCCAAGTATACTATACACCCATTGGAGCTTGTTTTTTGTGATTTGTGTTTTAAAATAATTTTATGGAAATAAAACTTAAATACAAAATCTGGCTCGAAACAGACGAAAAAGCAGGTGTTTTGGGTGATGGCAAGTGGAGATTATTAAAAGCTATTGATGAAACCGGCTGCCTCAATAATGCTATGAAAAAATTGGGATTATCGTATCGTAAAACCTGGGATAATCTTGTTAAAATTGAAGAAATGTTAGGGTTTAAGATAGTCGAAAAACAGCGAGGGGGAGCTACAGGAGGCAATACTGTGCTTACTAAAGAAGGTAAACTTATAGTTAATGCTTTTGATAGATTTCATGCAAAATATGACGAATTAATTACTGAAGGACTTGAAGAAATGCTGACTGAAATAAAACAAGGATTAAAGAAATAATTGTTGTTGCAGATATATTTCTTTTACTTAATTTTGCAGAGAATTATTATATGAACAAACAATCTAAGATATTAGTCTCGTTTCTTTTAATCCTTGTTTTTAATATTCCTTTTATTGGATATTATTCAGTTTATAATTTTAGAAGACTTCAAATCAAGGATAAAATTGAGACCGAAATCAGATGTGGTATTGCTGAAGAAAATCTTGTAGAACTGACTTTCACAAGAGAGCAAAGTGATAAATATTTAACATGGATATCAAAAAGAGAGTTTAAATACTCTGAATTTGTTTATCGAGTAGTGAAAGTGAGGTATTCAGGCGAAAATATAATTTATTATTGTAGTCTTAATCCAGAAACATTGAAAATCGTTAATAGTCTTGATAAACTTGTCAATATAATAATGGGGCATAATGCCGATAAGCAGTCATCAGAGATATTGCTTTGTTTTATGAAAAATGTATTTCAGGACAATTTAAAATCCGGGATAGATTTTCAATTATTTAGTTGGGGTAATTCAAAGAGTTATTATTATTCGGATTTTATACTGGTAAGATATATTGATATTGTTGACCCACCACCAAAATTCATTATTTGTTAGTTTAGTGAGTTAATTGACAAATAAGAATTAAAATATATAATATGAAAAAATTATTTATAATATTAATAACATTTGTTTTATGTTATAATGTGATGGCACAGATAGTGGTGGTAAAAGACTCGGAGACATTGAAACCTTTGGAGTATGTTACACTATACTGTGCAGGGTCAGAGCATAATGCAATAACAAATCAAAAAGGCAGAGCTGATATCAGCAAATTTATTAATTGCAGTGAGATAGAGGTAAGAATGTTAGGATATGAGCCAAAAGTTTTAAGTTACGATAAAATAGTAAGCATGGGCAATAGGATTTATCTGGAGCAATCAAGTATTACACTTGATCAGGTTGTTATTTCTGCTACAAAGTGGAAACAACCGAAAAGGGATATTCCGATTAAAATTACAACACTGTCTGCTAAAGACATAAGTTTTTATAGCCCTCAAACCTCAGCAGATTTATTAAGTAATTCAGGAGAGGTATTTGTGCAAAAAAGCCAACAGAGTGGAGGTTCTCCAATGATAAGGGGATTTGCAACAAACCGTCTTGTTATATCGGTTGATGGAGTTCGTATGAATACGGCAATTTTTAGGAGTGGTAATATCCAGAATATAATATCGATTGATCCGTTTTCTGTTGATCAGACAGAGATTCTATTTGGTCCGGGCTCTGTAATATATGGTAGTGATGCAATCGGAGGTGTTATGAGTTTCAAAACTCTTCAACCGAAATTTGGCGAAAAGGACAGTATTAATATTACAGGCTCCGCAGCTTTTCGCACAGCTTCTGCCAATAAAGAAATGACAGGTCATTTTGATGTTAATCTGGGTTGGGAAAAATTTGCAATGCTGACAAGTATTTCATATAATAGTTTTGGTGATTTACGTATGGGTTCTTTTGGCCCAGAAGAGTATCTAAAGAGTTTCTATG